>CAMNSU010000035.1 GCA_946555455.1 uncultured Clostridia bacterium
GAAAATATACCAAATTGCTTCGCAATTATGGTATATTATACGCAGAAGCGTATATTATACGGATTAGAAAAGTGCCTTCGTCTCGCCGCGCATAGGAACGCGGCAACCGACGAAGATGCACGAAAATATACCAAATTGCTTCGCAATTATGGTATATTATACGCAGAAGCGTATATGTATTACTTCGCAAATTTCAATCTTACGGAAATTTCAAAAATGAGTGGGAAACCACATCAGAATATCAGCTATATTCAAGTCCGAGCGTTAAGAAAGCTGCATGAGATTATGGAGGGCGGTCAAGATGAATAAATATATCCCGCCCGACTTTGAAACAATCCAAAAAGCAAATGCCGGTGACTTTGCAGCTATGCAAAAGTTGTTAGCACACTACAACGCATATATTATGTTTTTTGCAACATATAACGGTGTTGTCAATGATGTGTATGCAGAGAAAATAAGAGCAAAGCTGATGAAAGCGGTATTGAAGTTTGATATTGACAGATAAACGGATTGAGAGCGGACAAAAATTGTCTGCTCTTTTTCTGTTTTGAGGGACGGTTAGAAGTGTGATTTTGAGGATTTTAATATGCCATCATTACTTTTGATGTTTTGGTCTCTGAAGACCGCATAAAACAAGGGTTAAAATTGCTCTAAATGCTCAACTATATAGCAAAAGAGATACAGACTTGATTTATAGCCTGTATCTCTTGCCTTTTTACACCCTGTTTGCCGGTAAATAGTAATAGTTTTCAATACTTCCTTATTACTATTCACCTAATTCCTTCACCGTTTTTTCTTTTGCATAGAGAAACATCTGCTTAGCAGGCAGTTTTTAGTCGGATAATGCAGTAAAAGACAGAAAATGCATTATGAGAAAAGAAGGTTTGTGCATGAAATACCAGTAATTTCATATTGAAAAAGAGTTTGGTACGCGTTAAACTGGAAATAGAAGAACAAGCTTGGGAAATCAATCTTTAAACCAAAGGAGAGGAAATTATGAAAAAACGTGTAACAAGATGGCTGGGATTGCTGTTGACATTCGTTATGTTGCTCATGACATTGCAAATATCTGTCACGGCGGCGGGAGAAACGAATCTATGCGCAGGCATTGTACCAACGCTCAGCCAAGAGGCAAGCAAAAATGATACTGCCAAAGCAACGCAGGCAGCGGCTTTGACAGATGGTAAGATTGCAAACGGATATAGCAATTCGGCGTGGTTTATTCGGAATAATGTTAATGCAGAGATTGTTCCGACAGCAACCTTTGATTTGGGAGAAGAGAAAAAGGTTGGAAAATGGGTCATCACAGGCGCCAGCAGTTTTCAGACAGCGTTTACAAAAAAATATGATATATCCTATAGTGCGGACGGAGAAAGCTGGACGGTGGCAAAGTCGGTAGAGAATAACACAGAATATGCCGCTACAACAGAGTTTTCCAATATAGCGGCGCGTTATTGGCGTTTGACCGTATATTTTACAGGGCAGAACAATACAGATTTGACTACAGCCAGCCCCTATGAGCAAGTACGGATTTCTGAAATTGAAATGTATGAGGGGGAGGACGCACAAGATTTTGGGGTGGAAATAACAGCGCCGGAGACTTTGTCTGAATTGGTCGAGGGAGATAACCTGACAATGAAAGCGGCAGTGACCGGAGCGGCAGACAGCGTTACAAAAGTAGAGTTTTCTGTCGGAAATAATACGGTGGCAGCAGTGCAGGATACGCAAGATAACAGCGTATGGACAGCGGCGGCAGAAAATCTCAGCGCGGGAGACTATAGTATTACAGCGGCAGCATATGTTGGTGAGAGTTCTGTGCGCAGCGAACCGGTAAACGTTAGAGTTCATGCGACCACCTATACCAATATTGCACAAGGAAAACCGGCGAAAGTATCGGTGATATCCACCGGCGCAGCTTCGGGCATTGTAGACGGCGACAGCGCTGCAAGTACCGGTACGCATGTGTGGTTTGTCAATGGGACAATGGTAAACAGCACGCCGTCTAACGGCGCAACGGCTGAAATTGACCTTGCGGACGGTTATCCCAATACGTTTTTATTGCAGTCCATCAAGCTATATACAGGCGGAAACGGAGACCCTGCTGTTTCGGATTTTGCACTGTACTATAAATTAGGAGAAACATGGACGGAAGCTGCAAGTGAAACAGGAAATACTGAAGGGGCATATACCTATACGTTTCCGGAAGAAGTGGAAGCGGACGCGGTTCGGTTTGTGTGCAACACAGCGAACTTGAAATTACGTGTCAGAGAAATCGAAGTATATGGTAAAGTTTTAAGACCGGAGCCGCCGAGCGTGACAGTACCCTCTACGAATATGACAGTCTCCACAAGCGAAGTGGAAATTACGGCAACAGTCGATGCGGGAAGAGATACTATCAGCAAGCTTGGCGCAGAACTGAACGGCGCGGCAACCGACGCACAGGTGACAGGAAGCGGAATGCGTTATAAAGTGAAAGTCAGCGGACTGGTACAAGGGGAAAATACAGTAGTCATAACGGCGGAAAACAGCGAAGGGCTTGTTGGACGTTCTGAACCCATTACTGTGACATATGACCCCAGTACGGCGGAGGTATCTGCGATAGAAATAATAACGCCAAAGGAATCAGCAGAAATGTGTGAAGGTGAGGCATTGACCATCACTGCACAGGTGACAGGAAAAACACAAGGAATAACGGCAGTGCGGTTTTATGCAGGCGAAACGCTTCTTGCCAGCGGCAGAGAAAGAACAGATAACAGATGGACGGCAAAAGTAGAAACGCTTGCTATTGGTACATATACCATAACGGCAAAGGCATACAGAGGCGAAACGGAAGCGGCAGTCAGTGAAGCGATAACGGTTACGGTCAGCGAATTTAAAAGCGGCAATATTTCCAAGAAAAAGCCGGTGGGTGTATCTTATCTTTCGACAGGGTCCGCTTCCGGTATTACAGACGGAAACACAACAGCAACTTCAGGAAATTATGTGTGGTTTGTCAATGGAACGATTTCTGCAACACCTTCTGATGGCGCATGGGCGGAGATTGACCTTGAAGAAATGTATTCGGTGAACTATGTACGGCTGTTTTCCGGCAGAAGCGACAGCGGACCGGTACCGGATTTCACATTTTACTATAGAGTGAACGGTGAATGGGTAGAAGCGGTGAAAGTGACGGGCAATACGCAAGAGGACAGGAAGTGCGATTTTGATGAAATCGTAAAAACAGATGGGATTCGATTTGTCTGCAATACAGAAGGCATTAAATTTTGCGTCAGAGAAATTCGAGTCGCCGGCGCACTGGCAAAAGCGGAAGCACCTGTTATAACGGTACCGGATTTGAAAGACGGAACAATGAATGTATTTGAGGAGACGGCAACGCTTACGGCGAATGTGAATGCAAACGGAAGTACGATTCGTGAAATTGGTGCGGAAGTGAATGGAAAACCGGTTGAGGTCGAGACGGAAGGTTCCGGCAGCGAATATAAAGTGACGGTAAAAGGGCTTGTTTCAGGGAATAACACGGTATTTTTGCTGGCTGAAAATGCCGACGGAACCCTTGGATATTCCGATGAACTCACCTTGGTATATTACAGTTCGGAAGATTTCATGACAGCATTTGCGGCGGTAAATACCCAGCAGCAGCTAGGACAATTTATCATGGATAACAAATCTCTGCTGGAACTGGAAGAGGACGACTATACCAATCAAGAAAAATATGGAAGAATCTATAGCGGTGTATTAAAGGCGAAAAATGAAATCAAAACAATAGCGGATTTTCTTGACGTATTCACAGAAAATAAAAAATTGGAAGAAATCAGAACTGCAGGCAACGAGAACTTCATTGAAGTATTGCAGACAGCGTTTCCGGAAATTGATGTATCCATGCTGGAGACAGCGTCAGGTAACATCAAAACGTCGTTTGCGGCAATGGTGAAAGCAGCGGAATTCCATACGGCGGCGGAACTTGCAAACTGTGTGGAAACGAGTTATGCGCTGAGCAAAATCAAATATACGCCATGGAATGGTTTAACGTCTGTGTTAGAACAATATCACACTTGTTTGGAACTTGCGGATTATCAAGACTATGCAGCTTTATCGCCGGCACAAAAATCCTATGCAAACCAGATGATTGCAGCAGATAGAACGTCCGGTCAGATGAACACAAAAGAAGGATTTCAAGCAATTTTTGCAGACGCTGTGGCAAAAGGCAAAAATTATACCGGCGGAAGCGGTACGGGCAGCGGCGGCGGCTCCGGTTCAGGAGCAGGCGTAAGAGGTTCAGGTTCTAAAGTGTCCGGCGGCACAATCAGCGTCCCGCCGAATATGACAGCGCCGAATGAAATTGATGTAAATTACTATAGTGATGTTACGCCTTCCCATGAAGCATGGAATGCCATTACCTATATGACAAAGACAGGAAAAATTCAAGGCGTTGGCAATGGACAGTTTCTGCCGGACGCCTCCATCACAAGAGAGGAATTTGTGAAAATTTTAGTAGAAGCCTTGTTCACGGTAGATGCTTCGGCAACAACTGCATTTCAGGATGTTACAGCGGATAGCTGGTATTACAAATATGTCGCGACAGCGCAAAAGCTGGGCGTGGTGAACGGCATTTCCGAGACGGCGTTTGGCAGCGGCGCGCATATGACGCGGGAAGAAATGGCAACGTTGGTCTACCGTGCGGCAGCAGCTACCGGTATCCCGCTTGAGTCGGAAGGAAGCAGTACGGTTGCAGCAGATGAAGATAATATTTCCACTTGGGCATATTATCCGATATATGCTCTGCGGCGTAGCGGCATGATAACCGGTGAAAACGTAAGACCGCGCGACCAGGCAACACGTGCTGAGGCAGTGCAGCTTTTATATCAGATAATACTGATGGAGGGATAAGAAATGAAGAAAAGAATATTGGCTTTATTCGTTGCTGTTTTACTGGTGGGAACGCTGGTAAACGTCGGTGCGGCAGAGGAAAATGCGCAAACGGAACCATCTTATCAAGTGGCGTTTTTGACGAAGCTTGGCATATTGCCGAACGATTTCAATGCGGACGCAACATATACAAAGGCGGAATTTGTCTGTTTGGTGATGAAAGCGCTTGGCGGCGCAGAGAATTTTGGGACGGGAGACAAGGTATATTTTCTTGATGTGACGCAGGAGCGCGCCGATTATGCGGCGATTTATGCAGCGGCGGCGCTCGGTATTATTCGTGGGGAAGAAAATTATCTGTTCAATCCTGATAAAACCATTTCCTATGAAGAGGCTGTTAGCATTGCGGTAAATGCTATGGGATATAACGTCAAAGCCATGGTAAACGGCGGCTATCCGGCAGGATATATCATGGTAGCGCGGGATGTTGGTATTTTGGTGAACGTGGGGAACGAAGCAAAGGGCGGCAATCTTGCTAATTTGATTTTTAATATGATGAAGGAACCCATGCTTGCTACAGCCACTATCTCAAATACATACGTGACTTATCAGGGAGACGACGAGGACTATACAATACTGCATGTATATTGGAATATAAAATCAGGAAAAGGCATGGTAACGGAAACCGCTGAAACATCGCTGAGCGGCACGGGCAGAATGGGCAAAGGAAATGTGCGGATTGGCGACAGCGTGTTTTCGCAGGAGGATACAAACGCAGCAGACTATTTCGGCTATCAGGTGGAATTCTTTTACAAAGACGAAAATGAAACCGTCAATCCTTTGGTTTATGTCTATACAAAAAGCAAAATGAACACCGAAAAACAGATTGCCGCGGAGGATATTCGCAGCGTTGATATGCTCAGCCGCACCATCAGCTACTATGACGGCGCCAGAACAGGAAAAGAAACTTTCGCCGCTGCGGTATATGTAGTCTATAACGGTGTTGTATTAACTGATTATACAGAAGAAGACCTTATGCCGGACTACGGAAACATTACGCTGTTGGACAACAATAACGACGGCGTGTACGAATTTATTTTTGTGAATGAAATCCACTATTTTGTTGTCGGTTCAGCGAATGAAAGTGCAATGAAAATTTATGAAAAATATACCGGTGAAACACTGGACTTAAGCGGACAGAATGTTTCTGTTAGAATCACCAAAGACGGCGCTGAATTTTCTTTGTCTAAACTGGCGGCATATCATGTGCTAAGTGTGAAGGCAAGCCGCGACGCCACAAAATTTGATATTACCGTATCGGATAAAGTGGTGAAAGGAAAAGTGGAGTCGATTGATTCCGAAGGTGATATCACCATTGACGGCAGCGTATATGAAGTTTATAAAAACATCGAAAACAGGCCGAAACTGGGAGATACGGGAGCATTTTATATCAGCGCGGAGGGGCTGCTGGTGGCGGCAGAACGGACGCATGTACAGAGAGTTGCAGTTGTTTGTGAACTAGGAACAGCGGCGGCGCTTGATAACGGTTATCAAATGAAGGTTGTCACAGCGAACGGAGAGGCTGTTTGGAATCTGGCAAGTAAAGTGAAATTGAATGACACGACTGTAACAGCAATGAACGCATTTAATACACTTCGCGAATTATACAGCGATAAGAGTAAGAGCCGAATTATTGATTATGAACTAAACAGCAGCGGCGAACTCCAAACGATTAACACGCCGCAGACCAATACGGACGGCAGTATGAAATATGACGAATCGGTGCTGACAATGGATTTTGAAACCACGGCGGGTCACCGATATTTCAACCAATTGCTGGGCGCAAAATATAAACTGAACAGCGATTGTACTGTAGTGTATACCTCAATGATAGATGCGGAAGGGAAAATGGATCCGGACTATGTTGCTATCGGAACGGTCGGTGCGCTGAAATCGGGGGACAGCTATAATAATTTCAGACTGTATTCCATTGATGAATACCAATGTGCAAGTATTATGGAACTGACCAATCGTACGTCAAAAGGGAGCGCAATGAATTTTTCCTATGATGCGCAGGCGTTCATTGTTGCTAAAATTGCGCGGGAGACAGACAAAGAAGGTATGCAGGCAACCAAAATTTATGGTTATCAGGGCGGTTCCTATACATCAGCGCTGTTTAACGGCGAAAGCACAGTAGATGACCAATATCCCAATACCGTATCAACGCCGATTCAATCTCCTGCTGATTTGAAAGTGGGCGATATGCTGCAATTGACGCGTGATGATAATGGTATCGTCACAACATACCGTGTGCTATACAATATTGTGGATGGATTGGAAGAGAAAGAAATCATGCAACACCTTGGGGCTGGATATCAGGGATATCCGCATATAGACACCGCGATGGGTACGGTAGAACGGTATTCAGACGACGTTATGCTTGTGAAGGTGGGAAGTGCAACAAACTTGTATTTGACGAACAACCCTAAGGTTTATAAATATGAAAATGGTGAAATTGAAGAAGCAGTGCTTGGCGATGTAGAAGCGTCCGCATTGACCGGACACGGCAGCAAGGTACTCGTACATGCAAACCAGAAAAAGATTCAGGAGTTGATTATATTTGAATAATAGTAATTCTTTGCTGCGACGCGCAGTGCGTCAGCGGTATCTGCTGATATTGCTGCTTCCGGGACTGATTTATTTTGTAGTATTTAAATATGTGCCAAT
Source organism: uncultured Clostridia bacterium (assembly GCA_946555455.1). Lineage (GTDB taxonomy): Bacteria > Bacillota > Clostridia > RUG12999 > RUG12999 > JAAWTG01. Next base: position 7,591 of record CAMNSU010000035.1, read on the forward strand.
GTATGGAATCATCATTGCTTTTAAAGATTATGATTTTATGCGCGGTATCAGCGGCAGCGCGTGGGTGGGGTTAAAATATTTTAAAGAATTTTTCGCAAGTCCTTACTGTTTTCGGCTGATTAAAAACACGTTTTTGCTCAGCGCGGTGAATTTGGTTTTGGGTTTCCCCATTCCAATTATTCTGGCGCTGCTGCTCAATGAACTGAAAAGCCAAAAACTGAAAAAATTGACGCAAACGGCAAGTTATTTGCCCTATTTCCTGTCCACTGTTGTGGTGATAGGCATTTTGCAGCAGTTGGTTTCCCCCAGCAGCGGCGTGATTAATGCCCTACGGAACATGATGGGCAAAGAGAGCATTAATTTCTTTATGGAAAAGCAATATTTCATTCCGCTGTATGTCATGACGGAAATTTGGCAAAAGGCGGGATATGACGCGATTATCTATATTTCTGCTTTGGCAGGAATTGACATGGCGCTCTATGAAGCGGCAAAAATTGACGGAGCGGGGCGCTGGAGATGTTTGTGGAACATCACACTTCCATCGCTGCTGCCGACCATTTCCATTTTGCTGATTCTAAAGTTGGGTCATTTGATGGACGTTGGATATGAAAAGGTGCTGCTGATGTATAATCCGAGTATTTATGAAACGGCGGATATTATTTCAACGTTTGTATACCGGACAGGAATCAAAAATGCGAACTACAGTTTTGCAGCGGCGGTGGGTCTGATGAACTCTGTTGTCGCATTGGTTTTGATTTTTGTGTCAAACCGCTGCAGCAATAAATTGTCCGGCGACGGACTGTGGTAAAGGAGGGGAAATGGAATGAAACAACAGGAAGGAATTGGCTCAAGGATTTTTGATGGGATAAATATAGGGATTATGGTTGTTATCATTGCGGTTTCCATTTACCCTTTGATTTATCTGATTTCAAAATCACTCAGCGGTGTGGAATATGTAAAAGCAAATTTGGTATATCTGTATCCGCGGGGCTTCAATCTGGACGCGTATCGGGATGTGATTAAAAATACACTTTTTTGGATTTCCTATAAAAACACGATTGTTTATACGGTTATTGGAACTGTTTTAAATTTGGCGTTTACGTCGTCTATGGCATTTTGTCTTTCCAGGCGGGAACTGTTGTTCAGAAAGACGATTACCATGCTGGTTATTTTCACCATGTTTTTCGGCGGCGGACTCATTCCCAATTTTTTGCTGGTGAAATGGCTGGGAATGTATGATACCATGTGGTCTTTGATTCTGCCAGGAACAATCAGTACATACAACATGATTATCGTACGGACTTATATGAAAACAATTCCGGAGGATGTGATAGAATCGGTGCGGATAGATGGTGGAAACGAACTGCAAATTTTCTATAAAATTATTTTGCCGCTGTCAAAACCGGTTTTGGCAACAATTGGGTTGTTCTATGCGATAGGACACTGGAACTCCTATTTTAACGCAATGATTTTTTTGAAAACGAATATCAAATTTCCGGTTCAGCTTGTACTCAAAGAAATGATTGTGGACCAAAATATGCAGTCTGTGTCGACGGCGGCGTATGAATCGTTAAACCAGCAGCCGCTGACCAGTGAAATGCTGGTTGCAGCGTCTATTGTGATTACGCTGATTCCGGTGTTGATTATATATCCGTTTGTACAGAAGTTTTTTGTGAAGGGCATTATGATAGGGTCTGTAAAGGGATAAGAAAAAAGAAAAAGAAAGGCGGATTGTTATGAAAGGGAAAAAACTATTGGCGGGAGCACTCATTTTAAGCCTGTCGGCGGGAATACTCGGCGGCTGCACAGGCAAAGAGGTTGCGGAGAATGAAACGCTCAAGCTGGAAATGATGGTATGCAATGACGGCGGCGACAACGACATCAGCAATTACATGATTGTGAAAAAGTTTCAGGAAAAATTTAATATTGACTTAAAATTAACACAAAACAGTATCAACAGCCATTTGGAAAAACTGGATTTGCTTGCAGCGGCAAATGAATTGCCGGATATTATTTCGCCGCTGCCGGAGGTGCAGTCTAAAAACTTCGGCAGCAAAGGGGCATTGGTTCCGGTTGATAAATATTTGGACATCATGCCTGATTTTAAAAGCTATATTGAAGCGGATAAAGTGGTATATACCTCTATGCTCGCAAACGACGGACATTTTTATTCCATTCCCAAAATCAATTTACTGCCGGAATATAAATGGTGTTCCATCATCAGAAGCGATTTAGTGGAGGAGACCGGCAAAGAAATGCCGACGACTATGGAAGAATTGATAGAGGTTCTTTCGGCGATTAAGGAAAAACACCCCAATATTGTGGGCGTGGTCAATGCGGATAAAATGAATTTTTTGCAAGCATACGGCGTTATGTATAACACAGGTCGTGAAATGTTTTATGACAATATGCAGGATAAATGGGTTTACGGTCCAACAAATGACGGATACCGTGAATTGATTGAAGATTTCCACGAAATGAATCAAAAAGGTATCTTGGATAAAGAATTTTTCACTGCGTCCGTGGAACAGTGGGAAGAAAAAGTCGTTGGTGAAACCGGTGTGTTCACTTTGTATTGGGTCAACCGTGCCGGCATGGAAAATGAAGCGCATAAAGCGCTGCATCCGAATGACACAAAATTTAATTTGAAACTCATCAAACCACTTAAAACAAACTATTATCCCAAACAGAGAATCAATAAATCACAGGAAATCGGAACCTATTCCGCCTTTGGTGTATCGTCCAAAGTGAAAGATGTGCAGCGTGTGATGAAGGCAATTAACTATCTTTATACGGACGAAGGCGCGAATGCGCTGCAATGGGGCGAAGAAGGCGTACACTACACGGTGGAGGACGGACGCAAAAAATTTATGGACTATGTGAAAATTTCCTATAACCCGAATGGGACGGAAAGTTTAACGGCAACGCAGGGAATTAACAGCCAACATTTCATGCGGTTGATGAAAAACGACGGTATTTCCACACTGTATCCGGGCGCACAGGAGTATATGCAGGAGATAAAAGACAGCGGCGTGGAGGAATATGAAAACAATTATAAAATACAGCTTACCTTTACAGAAGAAGAGGAAGACCAAATCCGTGTGATAACAACAAATCTGGAAACGTTTGTAGAAGAAAATACGATTAACTTCATTATTGGCACAAAGCCGATGAGTGAATATGACAGTTTTATCCAAAATGTAAAAGCATCAGGCGCGGAGCAATTGGAGCAAATTTATGCAGAGGCATACAAACGCTATTTAGACTTGGCAAAAGGAGTGTAAAAGATGAAAAAGAAGCTCTTATGTTTGATTCTGGTGTTGTTGATGATACCATGTTACGGTTTTGGTGAAGATTCCATTTCAGTGACGGTAGATGGGGTTACGGTGAACCTTACAGAAACGCAGCCTTATTCCAAAAATGGGACTGTCATGCTGCCGGTTCGCGCAGTCGGCACCGCCGCAGGAAGTCAAGTCCGGTGGAACGAAAATTCGCAGCGGGTTATTGTGGAAGGTAAAAACCGTGTTGTTACCGTGGAAATCGGAAGCACGGAGGTATATGTAAACGGCGAAAAGAAAAGCATGAATGCGGCGCCGGAAATGCAAAACGGAACGACCTATGTACCACTGGAATTTGTCACCAATATATTGGAAATGGAAGCGGCGTATGCAAATAATACCGTGGCAATCAGTACCGGAAATTCCAATGTCTCCGGAGAAATTGCGGAAAAAACAAACAGCATTTTGAAAAATATTACCGGCGCGCAGGAGTTTGAAGTACAGCGTCCGCAGGATAACGGTATTGTTGTAGATGTGACTGACTATGGCGCATCGCCCAGCAATACGCCGCCGCAAAACATTGAAGCATTTGAAAAAGCGATTGCAGCGGTGAAAGAAAAAGGCGCATGGAAGCTAAACATTCCCACGGGCGAATATCGCTTGGGCGGCGGCAAAAAATATGCCATTGAACTGTTTGATATCACGAACTTAAAAATAGAAGGAAACGGTTCCAAGCTGATTTTTAGTCAGCATATCACAAACGAGGCGAACGGCGCGTATTTCGGCGTGGAGCGGACAGAAACACTGGAATTGTGTAACATCACGCTGGATTGGGACTGGGATTTATATCCATTGTTTGCTATTGCAAAAGTGTGCGGCGCCGATGAGAACAAAGGAACAGTGGAGTTTGAAATCGACAATGAATACAGTAAATGTAAATTGGTAGACGGTCTTGTGTACGGCGGCATGTGTGGTTATGATATTGAAAAACACAATAAGTCGGATTTAAAAGGATATCAGGTTGCGGGAACGATTAACGGTATGGAAAGAACCGGCGAGAATACGGTGCAGCTGTTATACAATGTGAAAAGCAATGCGGCAAAGGCGAAGATGGGGGACTATGCATTTCTCTATTTCAGAACGCCGCAGTATATCAATGCGTTCCGTATGGCGGGCAATCGCAATATGACCTTTGACAACATTGAAGTGAATACCGCGCCCTATCAGATTACTTATGCGGACGATTCGGAGTATTATCAGATTATCAATAGCCGGTTTCAGCCGCAGCCAGGACGGCGGTTCTGTTCCTACGGCGGTTTGGAAACGCATTCCGTAAACGGAAATTTTAAATTGGAAAACTGTATTGTAGACGGTGTATGCGACGACGTTTTGCATTTGTCCAACCACTTTTTCGGCGGCGGCGTGGAAACAGGAAACCCCAAATTAGACGATCGTACGGTCATGCTGGACTATTTGCAGTTTTGGGCGGTGGGCAACGACATCTATGAAGGCGCTAAATTTGTGTGCGGTTCCAAGCAATTTGAAATGTATGACTGGGAATCAACCATTGAAAGCTTTGAATGGGAGATGAACGTATATACAGGTAACTCCAATCACAGGTGTAAAGTGACGTTTAAAGACCCGCTGCCGGAGAACTATGATAAATTTTCCGTGTTCTGGAATGCCGATAAATTCAAAGGGAATTATATCGTGCGCAACAACGAAATGAAAAACAGCATGTGCCATGGATTGTATATCGGTTTGCCGAACGGACTGATTGAAAACAACAAACTGGATAATTTTGCCTATCCGTCACTGGTGCTGAACTGTGTGATTCGTTGGGGCAGATGGTATATCGGAACGCCGATTGACAATGTCATTATCCGTGGCAACGTCATAACAAATAACAATACGGCGCGGCGCGACCCTGCAACGCTCTTTGTCGGCGGCGGTATTGATAACCAGCCCTCCAACTATTTTCCGGTGGACGGACGCATTGCCAAAAATGTATTGGTAGAGGGCAATGTTGTTGACAATTCTTCATGGGGTGCCTTTGGTATGTTTTCCGCAACGAATACGGTCGTGCGCAACAATAAATTTCTCAATTCCAACAATTTGCCGACAAAGCCGCGGTTTAAAGGGTGGGGGAGCGTTTATATTGTAGGCTGCGATAATATTGTCTTTACCGGAAACGAGATTTCAAATGGGGCGGACGCACTGGAAGATGGCGTGTTTGTAGATGATACCAGTTCCACAAATGTCTATGCAGAGAACAACAAAGGAATTGACAAAGTGAAGAACATGGCGGATTTGGTGGCCGGAATTGAACAGAAATATGATGCAGACGGCAATTTGATTGTGGATATTGATTCTTATGGATACACGGAGAGTGCAGGTTCCTGGTCAAACAGCACAAGAAGCGGATATTCGGCTGTAACGCGTCAGAGCAGTTCAACAGGTGCGCAGGTGCAATGGAAGCCTATGCTCAAAAAAGGGAAATATAAGGTTTCCATCTATAAAGTGGTATATGCCGCTTCGTCCGATAATGAAGCCCAAATCATAGTGAAACATAAAGACGGAACGTTTGAACGTACTTTGAACTATACAGACGGAACGGACGGTTGGGTAGAACTGGGCGAGTTTGAATTTGAAGAAGGCAATTTAGGATATGTGCAAAATACTCGTACAGGAAGCACAGCACGCGCCAGTGCGGTTAAGTTTGAAAAAGTTTCAGACTAAAACCGTTTATGGAAAAATGAGAAAACCAATTTGATGACAAAATGACCCTTGTGACAAGCATAGGCGCTGCCGGATGGAAAGGCTGACAGCGAAATATAGCTGCGCAGGGGTCATTTGACAGAAAGGGAGAGATGTTTTGAGACGTATGGTATCGTTTCTATTGACGATGGTTTTTGCGTTAAATATAACCATGATGGTGGGAGCGGAAGAGGAAACCATAATAGATAGTCAAACAAATACGATGGCATATACCATTGAGCGAACAGTGATGACAGACAGCGCGGGAACTATTGTGGACGATGCTATCCCGCAAAGCGGAGCCTTTACAGTTGCCGCCACAGTCAGACGCCACGATGTTTCGCAGGACGGCGCGGTACTTGTTGCCGCAGCTTACGCGGCAGATGGGACACTGCTCGAATGCATGACAAAGGAACTTTCGTTTGGAAAAGAGTCCATTCTGACAGTTCAGGTGCCGCTTGGCGCAAAAGGAGCGCCGGCAGAAGTGAAACTGTTTATATGGAATTCCCTTTCCGATATGCGTCCTGCTTCAAATGTGTATGCATTGACCGAGCATTTGGGCATGACCGAAGCAAATGAAAAAACAGAAGAGATATTGAAGAACGTTGCCGGCGCGCAGGATTTTGAAGTGCAGCGTCCACAGGATAACGGTAGTGTGATTGATGTAACGGACTATGGTGCAGCTCCCGGTAATACGCCGGTACAAAATATTGAGGCATTTGAAAGAGCGATTGCAGCGGTGAAGGAGCAAGGGGCGTGGAAGCTGAACATTCCTACGGGCGAATATCATTTGGGCGGCGGCAAGAAATATGCCATTGAACTGTTTGATATCAAAAATCTAAAAATAGAAGGGAATGGTTCTAAACTTGTTTTCAGCCAACATGTGACGAATGAGACGAACGGCGCTTATTTCGGCGTGGAGCGGACAGATGCAGTGGAGTTTTGTAATATCACATTAGATTGGGACTGGGATTTATACCCGCTGTTTGCCATTGGAAAAGTTTGCGGTGTGGATAAGGATGCGAAAACGGTTGAATTTGAAATAGATAATACGTTGAGTGAATGCACTCCGGTAGATGGACTTGTGTTTGGCGGCGGCTGCGGTTTTGACCCTGTGGCGAACAATAAATCAGACTTGGTTGGCTTTCAGTTTCCAGGCGGAGCGAGCGCTGTTTCCAAAATGGAAAAAACGGCTGAAAATAAAGTACAACTGATTTATAACAATGCAAAGAATATGGAAACAGCGAAAATAGGGGAATATGGTTTTCTTTATTTCAGAACGCCGCAATATATTAACGCATTCCGTATGACAACGAACAAAAATATAACGTTTGACGGTATTGAAGTGAATAGCGCGCCTTATCAGATTATCTATAGCAATGATACAGAATATTTTCAGATTGTGGGCAGCAAATTTCAGCCGCAGAGCGGGAAGCGTTTTGTGTCATATGGCGGTCTTGAAGTACACTCCGTAGACGGACATTTTAAACTGGAAAATTGTGTGCTGGACGGTATCTGTGACGACGCTATGCACTTGTCCAACCATTTCTTTGGCGGCAGCGCGGAAACAGGCAATCCCAAAGTAGATGATTATACGGTTATGCTGGATTATTTGCAGCTTTGGATGGCGGAAACCGATATCTATGAAGGCGCAAAATTTGTGATGGCGTCAGACCAATTTGAGATGTATGACTGGGAATCGACCGTTGAGAGTTATGTGTGGGAATATGACGTATATGAGGGAGCGGCAAAGAATCGATGTAAAGTCACCTTCAAAGACCCGCTGCCGGCAGATTATAAGGATTCGAGCCTGTTTTGGAATGCGGATAAGTTTGCCGGAAACTATATTATTCGCGGCAATGAATTTAAAAACGGCATGTGCCATGGTCTGTATATCGGTTTGCCAAATGGAACGGTAGAGGATAATACACTGGACAATTTTGCGTATCCCTCACTTGTTTTAAATAGTGTGATTCGTTGGGGCAGATGGTATATTGGCACACCGATTGAAAACGTGATTGTCAGAAATAATAGTATGACCAATAACAACACTGCACGGCGAGACCCGGCGTCTTTCTTTATTGGCGGGGGATATGACCACCAGCCGTCCAACTATTTTCCGGTGAAGGGACGTATTGCCAAAAATGTTTTGGTGGAGGATAATGTGGTAGATGGATCGTCATGGAGCGCATTCGCTTTGTTTTCCGCTAAGGATATTGTTGTACGCCGCAATCAGTTTTTAAACTCCAACAATTTGCCGACAAAAGAACGGTTTAAAAACTGGGGAAATGCTTATATTGTGGAATGCGACGATATTGTTTTTGTAGAGAATACCTTTGAAAACAAGGCAGATGCATATGAAGAAGGCATGTTTGTAGATGATACCAATACGACAAATATCTATGCCCAAAACAATCCGGGAATTGAAAAAGTGAAAAATATATTGGATATTATTGGAGATGTGCAGCAGAATTATGATGCAGACGGCAACTTAATTGTCGATGTAGGGTCTTATGGATATACAGAATTGACAGGAACATGGACGGACAGTTCTATGAAGGGATATCAAGCTGCAACGCGTCAAAGCGGTTCAACAGGCGCTTCAGTGCAGTGGAAACCGCTGCTGGAGAAAAGTGGAAAATATAAGGTTTCTGTTTATAAGGTGGTCTATGCGGCAGCGTCCGATGATGAAGCGCAAATAACGGTAAACCATAAAAACGGCATGTCTCAGTTTACCCTAGATTATACCACCGGAACAAGCGGCTGGGTAGAATTGGGCGAGTTTGAATTTGAAAGAGGAATCAGCGGTTATGTGCAGAATACGAGAACGAGAAGCGTCTGCCGTGCCAGTGCGGTCAAGTTTGAAAAAATCTCAGACTGAAAATGACAGATAGAATCTGAATCTCAAATAATACAAAGAAGCTGTTTTATGCCGCAGACATGGAGCAGCTTCTTTGCGCAGGGGGTAGATATATGGCATGGTATAGGACAAAATGAAAAGAAAATAGGACAAAAACGAAAGAATGCCCTTTTGCCGGTTGACATTTTTATGAAATCCATCTAAAATGATGGTAGATTTTAAATGATACTGCAAGGAGGGGTTCTTTTGAAACGAATTTTAGTATTGTTTTTGGCACTGGTTTGTATACTCAGTATGACAATGCCGGTATGGGGAGCAGCAGTGCAGACATTGACAGAACTGGAGCCGCCAAAACCGGCACAGATTGTGACCATGGGAGACGATGGACACTTGCTCTATCCGCCATATAATGAGCGGGGCGATGTGATGATGGATTTCTCGCGGGTGGGGTATAAAAACGGAGACGAGCCGATTCCGGAGGTGCCGGTTGTGATGGAACTGACGCCATCTGACGGCGAAGGCGATGATACGGCATACATACAGGCGGCGATTGATAAAGTGTCCGAATTGCAGATGGACAAAAATGGAATCCGCGGCGCACTGCTGCTAAAAAAAGGAACGTACCGTCTGGCAAAATCCGTATATATCAAGGCAAGCGGCGTGGTACTGCGCGGCGAAGGAGATTCCAAGGACGGCACGGTGATTTTGGCAACGGGAACGGAACAATATAATCCGATTGTCATACAAGGCAGCGGAAGTGTCACAAAAGACGGAGACCAAATTCAGATAACGGATAAATATGTAGGTGTTGGTGCAAGAACGTTTACTGTTGCAGACGCAAGCACGCTCAATTTGGGCGATGAAATCATTGTGTACCGTCCGTCAACAGAAGCATGGATTTCCGACCTTGGCATGGATAACATTCCGGCGCCGGCAACGCAGTGGGCGCCCGGCAGTTTTGACCTTCAGTGGCAGCGTCAAATTACAAAGATTGAAGGAAATACCATTACGGTAGAATCACCCATTACGACCGCAATAGACGCACAGTATGGCGGTGGTTCTGTGTTTAAATTCAAGTGGGACGGCAGGGTGTCTCATTGTGCCGTTGAACATATTTATCTGGATTCCACTTATACCGACGATATTGATGAAAAGCATGGCTGGATTGCTGTTCAGTTGAAGAATGCGATAGACTGTTGGGTACAGCATGTCACAGCAATCCATTATGCATATTCCTGTGTGTCGGTGGAAAAAACGGCGCGGCGTGTGACGGTGCAGGACTGTACTTGTCTGGATATGAAGTCGCGTATCGTTGGCGGATTGCGCTATAGCTTTAATTTATGCGGTCAGCAGGTGCTCATCACAAGATGTCATGCGGAAACGGGACGGCATGACTGGGTGAACGGTTCGCAGGTGGTAGGGCCGAATGTATTCTATGATAACATATCTACGCAGTCCAATTCCGTGTCAGAACCGCATCACCGTTGGGCAAGCGGTACGTTGTATGACAATATCGTGCAAAAAAATCCGAACAAAGGAGGCGGAACCTTTGAAGCAGTCAATCGCGGCAATTCAGGAACAGGACATGGCTGGGCAGGCGCCAATATTGTGTTTTGGAATTGTACTTCGGCAATGACTGTTGTATCAGAGCCGCCAACGGCACAGAATTTTGCCATTGGCGTTGGTTCCTTGATGCCGGCAAAAGAGGTGGAAACTGCCGGAGAGGGCACGTTAAACTATGCAAACAAACAAGGCGCGACGCAATTTGCCTATGAAGGACGTCCGCTTGTGGGCAATGGATATATTGAATCGCCGACAGGACCGGTAACGCCACAAAGTTTATATGCACAGCAGCGGGCAGATTGGGAAGCGGGTACAGAATATCGGATTCATAAAGCGGTTATTTTGGGCGTTCATCAGTCCAAGGCAATTGTGCATACCACACAGGTGCCGATTGATATAAATAATGAGGCGGTGAAACCTTTTGTTATGAATGACCGGACATTGGTGCCGGTACGGTTTATTGCAGAAGCGTTGGGCGCGGAAGTGGAATTTGATTCCGCTACAGATACCGTTTCTGTGGATTATCAGGGCAGGCACGCAACGATGGTGCTTGGGGAGAACATTTTAAAGATAGATGGAGAAGAAATTGCACTAGATGTTGCGGCGCAGGACTACAATGATAGGACATTTATTCCGCTGCGGGCGCTGTCGGAACAGTTGTTTAACAAAAAAGTATTCTGGGATGAAAAAGGGTTTATTGCCATCAGCGATTTTGATAATATTTTGGACTGCGAAAAAGATGCGGCAATCATTGATAATTTACTGGAAAGCATGAAACGAATACCCAAAGCGGATATCAATCCGGCAGCGCCGATTGACAAATCTCACGCCAAACCGGCAAGCGATACAAAAATACAGACGGTTTCTCCGAGTCTTGCCACCGGAGCGACGATTGCTTCCTCCGGCGACTATAGTGAAACGTATCCATCGGCATTAGCCATTGACGGTGATATGGAGACACGTTGGGCGAGTACGAAAGAAAAAGGAAAAGACGCTTGGTTGTTGCTCACATTTCCAAAACCGGTGACCTATAAAAGTGTTAAATTTTTTGAATATAATGTTGCGGACAGAATAAGAGAAGTCAAACTGGAAGCCTCAGACGATGGAAAAACATTCACAGAAATTGCGACATTGCCGGTTACGCGTGCAGCGAATAAAATTTATGAAGAAGTGGCGTTTGCAGAGACTACTTCCGAGTATTTAAAAATAACGTTTACCGATGTACAGGAAGGAACGGACGTCACACTCTATGAAATCGAAGTGCCGGACGCAACGTTGGGACAAAGTGCCGATAGGAATCCCAATGCCGTGAAGGTGGCAAAAGTGACAGCAAGCGGCAATGATGGGAATGTAGAAGCAAATACCATTGACGGCAGTTTGGAGACGCGCTGGTCTATGTCCGGTGCGGACGGACAATGGATTTTATGGGAACTGGAAAAAGAAACAAAAATCAGTTCTATTGACCTTGCTTTTTATAACGGAGACCAGCGTGCTGCCATATTTGATATTATGGTGTCGGAAGATGGCAAGGAATTTAAAAAGGTGTTATCCACCCAAAGTTCCGGAAAGTCCAATGGATTGGAGCATTTTTCATTTGCACCTGTCAGTGCAAAGTATGTGAAATATGTTGGATACGGCAACTCTGTCAATAGCTGGAACAGCATCACGGAAGTGAGTATCAATCCGTCAGAATAAAATAAGTTTTATGCAAAACGCCCCGCCGCATATCTGCGGCGGGGCGTTTTGTGAAATAACAATAATTACTGTGTAATCATAGAACCGATACCGGTGTTCGTAAAGATTTCCAGCAAAATACAGTGTGGTATTCGTCCGTCGATGATATGAACGCGTTTGACACCGTGGTCAATGGCGTCAATGCAGCCGTGTACTTTGGGAATCATGCCGCCATTGATAATGCCTTGGTCAATGAGTTCCAGCGCATGTTTTTTGGTGAGTTCAAAAATAATCTGTTTGGCTTCGTCTAAAATGCCTTGAATGTCCGTTAGCATAATCAGTTTTTCTGCTTGCAGCGCACAGGCAATTTTGCTGGCAACTGTGTCGGCGTTGATGTTATAGGTTTGTCCGTTATCATCTGTGCCAATGGGGGCGATAACCGGAATATATTCTGCGGTTGCATTGTGGCGCAGCAGTTCTGTGTCAATAGAGACAATATCTCCGACAAAACCGATGTCCACCGGTTTTCCATTGTCTGTGACCTCTGCTTTTTTACATTTGATTAAATTTCCGTCAATGCCGCATAGACCAATCGCCTTACCGCCTTTTTGATTGAATAGGGAAACAATTTCTTTGTTGGTTTTTCCAACCAGAACCATGCGCGCAATATCAACGGTTTCTTGGTCGGTGACCCGCAGTCCGCCGATAAATTTGCTTTCAATGTTAAATTGTTTGAGTGCGCTGGTGATATCGGGACCACCGCCATGAACAACAATAGGATTCACACCAACGTATTTCAGCAATGTGATATCCTCCATGACAGAATTTTTTAAATCTTCATTAATCATAGCGTTGCCGCCGTATTTAATAACGACTGTTTTGCCATAAAGCGTTTGAATATAGGGCAGCGCCTCCACCAGAATACTGGCTTTTTTTATCAATACATCCATTTCAAAACTCATAAATGAAACTCTCCATTCCGCCGCCCTGCACGGCATAATAATAAAATAGGAATCTCTTATCGGCAGGGCAAGGCATGATAAGAGATTTTTTTATTTTATAGATAATATCCGGCAGCAGAAATACCTGCTGTCTCTTCCAAACCGAACAGCAGATTCATGTTTTGCACCGCTTGTCCGGCTGCACCTTTGAACAGATTATCGATGGCGCTGACAATAATGATACGATTTAGACGTTCATCGATGCAAAAGCCAATATCCACAAAGTTGGAACCTGCTACATGGTTACTTTCCGGCAAACCGGATTCATAAATGCGGACGAAAGGTTCACCTTTATAAAATTCCTGATACAAAGAAACCACTTCTTGGTGAGAGATTGATTTGTTTAAGTTTGCATAAGAGGTTGCAAAAATGCCGCGTTTCATAGGAACCAAATGCGGAGAGAAGGAAAGCATGATAGTTTCTCCTGCAACCAGCGACAATTCTTGTTCAATTTCTGAAGTGTGACGATGCGTTGCAAGTTTATAGGCTTTCATATTTTCGGTGCATTCGCAAAAATGATAGTCAATGCCAAGACCTCGTCCCGCGCCGGAAACGCCGGATTTTGCATCAATGATAATATTTTTGGTGTCACAAATTTTAGCAGACAGCAACGGGGCAAGTCCCAAAATGCTGCAAGTGGTATAGCACCCTGGATTGCCGATTAAATCTGCTTTTTTTATCTCCGCGCGGTGCAGTTCCGGCAGTCCGTACACGGATTTTTCTAACAACTCCGGCGCAGTGTGTTCTTGGTGATACCACTGTTCATAAACCCGAATATCGTTATAGCGGAAATCACCGCTGAGGTCAATGATTTTCACACCCGCTTCATATAAAGCGGGAATCACTTCTTTAGATGCGCCGTGCGGCAGGGCGGTGAATACAACGTCACACCGCTGCTGTGCCGTTTTCACATCTAATTCCTCGCAAGTTAAATCAACCACATTTTGAAGATGCGGATATACCTCTGACAATTTCTGACCGACATAGCTATGCGACACGATATAGGTCAGTTTGGCGTTTGGATGGGAACTGATGATTCGTGCGAGTTCCACGCCTGCATAGCCCGTCACACCTAATATTCCAACACGGACTTGGTTTTCCATAGCAACATACATTCCTTTCAAAGTGAATTGTTATACAAATATTATACATGAAAGTGAATAAAAATGCAAGATGAAACTATACAAAATTTTGGTATAAAAATGTCGGGATTTGTCTATAATAAATGTATAATTTGACAAAATGAGACAAGCAGTATATGGTAAAATAAGGAAATGACACGAAATTTTACAAAGGAGGAGCATTATGGATATGACATTAACAGAGCACCATAAAACATTGGTGGTAAAAATCATTGGCGAACTGGATCATCATTATGCAACCAGAATTCGCGAAACAATTGATATTGAAATAAAGGATAAGGACATCCGTTTACTCATTTTTGACTTGAGTGCACTGGAGTTTATGGATAGTTCCGGCATTGGTGTTATCATGGGACGGCTTCGTCTGATGAAACAGCAAGGCGGAAAGGTTTGTGTAGCAGGTGCAAAAGATAGTTTGAATAAAATTATCTGTCTTTCAGGTCTTTCGGGCTTAATTGGAATTTATCACTCTGTGGAAGAAGCAATGAAGGGAGGACAGGTAGCATGAAGGATTTTATCAACTTGGAGTTTCCGTCTAAATCAAGTTATGAATCATTTGCGCGCGCAACAGTCGGCGCGTTTGCAGCAAGACTGGACCCGACGATTGAGGAATTATCCGACATTAAGACAGCAGTTTCGGAAGCTGTTACCAATGCAGTGGTGCATGGCTATCGGGGAAAGGAAGGGATGATATACATAACCTGTGCTTTAGAAGGACGCGAATTGACGGTGGAAGTGACAGACCAGGGCAGTGGTATCAGAGATGTGGAAGAAGCGCGTCAGCCGCTGTTTACGACAAAACCGGAGGAGGAACGTTCCGGTATGGGATTTACTATTATGGAAACGTTTATGGATTCTTTGACAGTAGATTCCGCGCCGGAAAAAGGAACAAAAGTTGTGATGAAAAAAGTGTTGTCCACCATGGAAGCGTAGAAGGGCGGGAAAAATGAAACAGAATGATAATTTGCAGCTTGTTTCATTGGTTCAGCAGGGAGATAAAGAGGCAGAAGAGTTGTTAGTCCGCCAAAATACACCGTTGGTTTGGAGCATGGTGAAACGGTTTCAGGGGCGTGGGCAGGAGCCGGAGGATTTGTTTCAACTCGGGTGTATTGGACTTTTGCGTGCTGCGCAGCGGTTTGATTTTTCCAAAAATGTTCAATTTTCAACCTATGCTGTCTATATGATTATCGGAGAAATGAAACGGTTTCTGCGCGACGACGGACTGCTGAAAGTGAGCCGGAGTGTGAAGGAATTGGCAGTCAAAGCAAAAGCAGCGCAGGAAGCAATTGAAAAAGAAACCGGACGGGAAGCAAAGATGACAGAAATTGCGCAGCGTCTTGGTGTTGATACAGAAGAACTGGCTGCGGTCTATACGGCAAGCAGACCGCCGGAATCTCTGGATGCAGCAGTATATGAAGGAAAAGACGGTGGACAAGTATCCTTGCTTGATACGTTGCCGGACGATGGTGCATTTGACGAAGAAGTTGTCAATTGTGTCACACTGAAAGAGGCAATGAAAAGGTTGGGAGAACGTGATCGGAAAATTTTACTGCTACGGTTTTATCAAAACAAAACGCAAAGCGAAGTATCCGCCTTGCTTGGTATTTCTCAAGTACAAGTATCACGGCTGGAAAAGAAACTGCTGCGGCAATTGCGAGACCACATGATTTCATAAAAAGAAAAGCAGTTGGCTTTTGATGCATAATTAGAAAATCTCCTATGGTAGTTTGGTTTTACCGTAGGAGATATTTTTTATAAAGTATTTTCGGAGAAATCACTCCTGTTTGCAGTACCGGTAAGGTTAGAATAGATTTATGATAAAGAGTCGTCCTCTATATATTCAGCGATATCCTCCAAACGGCAATCAAGAATTTTACAGAGTTCATTTAGG
>CAMNSU010000036.1 GCA_946555455.1 uncultured Clostridia bacterium
GTTTAAAGTGGGTATGGTGTTTCAATATCCGGAACATCAGTTGTTTGACGAGACCGTCTATAACGACATCGCCTTCGGGCCGAAAAATATGAAATTGGAAGAAGCAGAAATCCGTCAGCGTGTGCAGGAAGCGGCGAACGCAGCGCAGGTAGACGAAGCGTGGATGAATAAATCACCATTTGAACTGTCGGGCGGTCAAAAACGCCGCGTGGCAATTGCGGGCGTTTTGGCAATGCGTCCGGAAGTGTTGGTGTTAGATGAACCGGCGGCAGGATTAGACCCCAAAGGGCGGGACGAAATTTTGCAGATGGTGGCGGAACTGCACCAGCAGCGGCATATGACCGTGATTCTGGTGTCGCACAGCATGGAGGACATTGCAAAGCTGGCGACGCAAATCATTGTGATGAACGAAGGAACGGTTGCCATGCAAGGAACTGTAAACGAAGTGTTTTCGCATGGAGACGAACTGCAGGCGATGGGGCTGGACGTGCCGCAAATTACGCTTTTTGTGCAGCGTTTGATTCAAAAAGGATATCCGCTTTCTAAAGATATCTTCACCGTGGAGCAGGCGTGGCAGGAAATCCTTGCATTATTCCAAAAAGAACAGGGTGTGAAACCATGCTGACAGATATTACGCTGGGACAATATTTGCCGGGAGAATCCGTCATTCATAAACTCGACCCGCGAACCAAAATATTGCTGACAATTGCCTATATCACGGCGCTGTTTTTTGTCAATACCGTTGCGGGATTTGCACTTTGTGCAGTGTTTATGGGATGCGTTTTGAAAATTTCCGGTATTCCGCTGAAATTTATTTTGAAAAGCATTAAACCGCTTTGGCTTTTTGTGATATTTACGGCGGTTATCAATATTTTTATGACGGACGGAAAAATCATTTTTCAAATTTGGGTTATCAAAGCGACATGGGAAGGCGTTTATTTGGCGGTGATTATGTCGCTGCGTCTGGTATTTTTGGTCATGGGAACGTCCATTTTGACCTATACTACGTCGCCCATTGTGCTGACAGACGGCATTGAGCATTTGCTGGCGCCGTTTCGCAAAATCAAAGTGCCGGCGCATGAAATTGCTATGATGATGACAATTGCCATTCGTTTTATTCCAACGATTATTGAGGAAACAGACAAACTGATGAAAGCGCAGTCGGCGCGCGGCGCGGATTTTGAAAGCGGCAATTTGATTGCGCGCGCTAAGGCAATGGTGCCGATTCTGGTACCGCTGTTCGTGAGCGCGTTCCGACGGGCGGACGAACTGGCGCTGGCAATGGAATGCCGCTGCTATCACGGCGGCGACCAACGGACGAAAATGAAACAATTGCATATGCAGCAGCGGGATACCGGCGCATTTTTGATTGTGACTGTAGCCATTGCCTTGCTGATTGGAATACGCTATCTTCCGGGACTGATTTGACACAAAGGGCGGGGGCTTCATGCTCCGCCCTTTTCATGAGTATCTGAACCGATAGGGACTTATTTTGAAGGAGAACGGTATGCGGAATTTGAAACTACATCTTAGGTATGACGGCACAAACTATCATGGCTGGCAGGTACAGCCAAATGACAGGTCTGTGCAGGAAACGTTGCAGGGGGCGGTCTATGGCGTGACGGGGGAGCATGTGAAAGTAACAGGGTGTAGCCGCACGGACGCGGGTGTTCATGCGCGGCACTATGTCTGCAATTTTCATACGGAGACCAAAATTCCGTGTGAACGTATGCCCTATGCCATGAACACCAATTTACCTGACGACATTGCGGTGACGTTGTGCGAAGAAGCAGGAGAGGTGTTCAATGCACGCTATGATGCGAAATCGAAAATTTATGTCTATCGAATTCACAATTCCAATGTACGTGACCCGTTTGAAAAAGACCGTGCGTGGCACTATCCGATTCCGCTGAAATTGGAAAACATGCAGCGAGCGGCGGAATATCTGGTGGGAACGCACGATTTTACGGCGTTTATGGCGGCAGGCGGACAGCAAAAACAGATGGAAAAAGAGATGTATGAAGTCAGTGTTTCGCAGCAGGACAAGCTGTTTGAAATCAAAGTCCATGCGAACAGCTATTTATATAATATGGTGCGTATCATCACCGGAACGCTGGTCTATGCAGGCAATGGGAAATTGCAGCCGGAGGACATGAAAGATATCCTGTTGTCAAAAGACCGGAAGCGGGCGGGAATGACCGCGCCGCCGCAGGGATTGTATTTGCACAAAGTGTTTTATGAATAAAAAGGAAATGGGGAGTGGAAGCGGTGAGCCGATTTTGTTCGCTGCAAAGCGGCAGCAATGGCAATGCGCTGTACTTTGAAAACGGAAAAACAAAGTTGTTGATTGACTGCGGCATTTCCGCCAAACGTGTCGCGGAGCGGCTGGCGGGATTGGGCGTGGCAGCGGCGGAATTGGACGGTATTTTGATTACGCATGAGCACAGCGACCATGTGGCGGGTATCCGTGTGTTTGCGAAGCGGTTCGGCACGCCTGTTTATGCAACAGCGGGCACGCTGGCGGCTGTGGAGCAGCAGCGCGGCAGTGTGGAGACGGAAATGCATGTGCTGCGGGCGGGACAGCCTTTTGATATTGGCAGCGTCACCGTGCAGCCCTTTGAGCTGCCGCACGACGCGCGGGAGCCGGTGGGGTATATTTTACATGCGGGCGAACGTAAAATTGCCATTGCAACCGATATGGGGAAAATTTGCGAAACGATTGCGCTGGAGATGAAAAGCAGTGATTTTGTGTTTTTGGAATCCAACTATGATGAAATGATGCTGAAAACAGGACGCTATCATCCGCAGTTGAAACGGCGTATTTTAAGCAGCGAGGGACATTTTTCCAACGACCAGGCGGCGAAATTTGCGGCGGCGTTGGTGCGCAGCGGAACAGGGCACATCATGCTGGGTCATTTGAGCGCAAACAACAACAGACCGCCGCTTGCATATGGGCGCGTATCAGAGGAAATTCGGCGACAGGGGGCGGAGATTGGCGCTGATGTATTGCTGGAGGTAGCGAGCCGCAGTGAAGCGGGAAAAATCGTGGATATCTAAATTGACACTTGTTTGTAACTACTTTTCGGGCGATTTATATTATAATAAAAAAGAGTGTGTATTTTTTATGTCTATCCTTTAGCCTGACGCTTCCAATTGGAACACCGATTTTGAAAGGCAAATTTTCCGCAATACTGCGTTGAAATGCTCGCTAATAAAACAATTATTAGCTCCGCTTTCGCCTTGTCTTGCATAAAAATTTGCTCTTTCAAAATTCTGCGACCTAAAACGGATGATATTTTGAGCAGATTTTGGTGCGGAGGATGCAGATAGGCTGGCGCCTACGGGAGACGACAATCCGAAAGATGCCAAAATATCGCCGTTTATAGGCGGGTTCAAATTGGAAGCGTCAGGCTAGGGGTGAGGATAGAAAAATCGGCGGCGAAGCAAAAGAGGGAGGGAACCCTTATGAAAAAGATGATTTTAGGGTTGGCAGCGTTTATGGTACTATTGACCGGCTGCGAAATGAAATCGGGCGAAGAATTGATGAAAGCTCCCAAATTAACAGGGGAGCAGGAGGTTATCAGCAAGGCGATTAAAGCGCAGATACCCAATAACGCGAAAATGGTCAGTCCTATGTCGGGCGACAACAAAAATGCAATTCAGTTTTGTGATTTAGACAATGACGGAGAGGACGAAGTCGTTGTATTTTATAAAGAGGAGGACACGCAAAAGCCTGTCACGGTCAAAGTGCTTGACCGCAATGGACAGCAGTGGGAATCCACCTATGAAATTGCCGGCAGCGGCAGTGAAGTGGATAAGATTTACTATGCGGACGTGACCGGCGACAAGAAAAAAGAACTGATTATCGGCTGGCGACTGTTTGACCAGACCAACAAAGGCGTTAGTATTTATAAAATCGGAAACAATAAAAAAGAGATTTTCGGCGCTTCCTATAGTGAAATGGTCATGACGGATTTTGACCAGAACGAAGTGCAGGAATTATGCGTTACACAGCCCAAAAAGGACACTGCGATGCAGGATATGGTGCTATATCGATACCATAAAGACGGTGTATCGGAAGTGAGCCGTATGCCAATCAACATGGGGACAGACGGACGGTTTAACAACATGATATTCGGCAATATTAATGCAAACCGGCGCGGCGTCTTTTTGGATTTATTGGTGGGGGAAAAGTCCTATACCAAAGTGATTGGCATGGAAAACGGCGCGCTTTTGAGTCTGTTTGAAACAGGGGAAGACATTGCACAACTGCGCGACGTCCATGAGAAATGCCAAGATATTAACAGTGATGGAATTGTGGAAATTCCCATTGTGCGAGCAATGCCAAGCTATGAAAATGTGGATTCCATTGTGGCGGAAAACGTTGTGAGTTGGAATATTTGGCAGGAGGGCGCGCTGCTGGAAGTGGAAAAGAGTTTTAACAATTATATAGACGGATATTTGCTGATTTATCCGGCGGTGTGGAAAAATGAAGAAATTACGGTGAACCGTAAAAATAGCCAAGGGGAAAATAAAATTGAATTTTTGATGAAGGTCGGGTTTGACTACAAGCCGGTTTTGACGATTTATTCCTACTATGTGAAGGATTTGAAAAACACGGATTTGGAAGGCAAGACGGAAATTACCAGAACGCTGAACAATGTATATGCCGTGAGCGCGACTGATTTAACCGGTGTGGATTTTGACGTGATTAAAAATAATTTTAAAATTGTGAGCTGGTAGGCATCAGGCGCAAATCAAAGAGAAGGTGATGATAAGATGAGAAAAGTGCTTGTCATGGAGGACGAAGAATATATCCGCGAGTTTGTTGTGATTAATCTCAAACGCAGCGGATATGATGTGATAGAAGCGGATACAGGGCAAAAGGCAATGGAATATATTGACACGGTGCCGGATATTGATATTGCCATTTTGGACGTGATGCTGCCGGATACCGATGGATTCACGGTTTGTAAATATATCCGTCAGCGCAGTCAGACCATGGGTATTTTAATGCTGACGGCAAAAACGCAGGAAATGGATAAGGTGACGGGACTGATGTCGGGCGCAGACGACTATGTGACAAAACCGTTCAGTCCAGCGGAATTGACCGCGCGGATTGACGCGCTCTACCGCCGCGTTGCCATGAGTGATAAGGATACCAAGAATGAAATTTCCTGTCCGCCGTTTAAGCTGAATACCAAAAGTCGGACATTGTATAAAAACGAAAAAATCATTGAACTGACGCAGGTGGAATATGCCATTATCAAGAATTTCATTGAAAATCCGGAGACGGCAATGAGCAGGGAAGAAATTTTGAACACCGTTTGGGGAAAAGATTTTTTTGGGGAACTGAAAATTGTGGACGTGAATGTACGGCGTATCCGTAAAAAAATTGAAGAAGACCCGGCGGAACCGCAATATATCCAAACGATTTGGGGATATGGATACAAGTGGAGTATTCCGGCGCAGGGATAATGCAGTGAGAGACGAAAACGGTTTTACTATAGCCGGAAAGGGGTAGGACAGAGGACATGAAGGGAAATGACAGTATTCGTTCCCGTTGGCTCAAACGCTATTTGACAGCTGTTATTTTGTTGCTGTTCATTGTGCAGGCAATTTTGATTGTGGTGGTGAACAACTATTATACGGCGGGCATTAAAGCGAATTTGACCAGCCGCGCCGGCGTGACAGCTTCCTTTTTCAGCAAATATATCATCACGGATACGAATGATTTATATAATAGCGCAAAAACGCTGGTGTATGAATTTGTGGGCAAAGAGCAAATGGAAATGCAATTTATTGATGTAAGCGGAAATGTGTTGCTGTCGTCCAATGGCATCACACCGGCGTATAAAATTGAGACACAGGACTATCAAAATGCCCTCAAAGGAAACACCACGATTTATCAAGGGCGTAATGCGCGTACAGACGAGCGTATTATGTCGGCGGCGGCGCCGATTATTGACAGCAGCGGTCAGCTTTACGGCGTGGTGCGCTATGTGACAAGCATGGAAAACGCTATGAAAAATGTGTTGATTGTGTTTGGTATTTCCGTGGCAATTATCATGATTATCATGATTTTTTTGCTGTCGTCCGGCGTTTATTTTCTCCATTCCATCATCAATCCGGTGGGGCATATTACGCAAAGCGCCAAAGAAGTGGCAAGAGGGAATCTCAATGTTGAAATTAAAAAAGAAAATGAAGATGAAATCGGAGAGTTGGCGGATACGCTGAACTTCATGATACAAGAACTCAAAAAATCCGACGATATTAAAAACGAGTTTATTTCTTCTGTTTCGCATGAACTGCGAACACCGCTGACGTCCATCAAGGGCTGGAGCGAGACGGCATTGGCGACGGATATGAAAGACAAAGAACAATTGCAAAAATGTTTGTCCATCATTGCCAGCGAGAGCCAGCGGCTTGGGAACATGGTGGAGGAATTGCTGGATTTTTCCAGAATCTTGCGCGACCAAGTCATGCTGAATTTGCAGCCGGCGGATATTGAAAAAGAAATTGAAGATGTTTTGTTCATGCTGATGGATAAAATTAAAGCAAAAGGGATTATTATATCGTATAATCCCATGTGCAGCGACCCTGACATCATGATAGACGAAGCGAAAATCAGACAGGTGATTATCAATATTTTGGATAATGCGATTAAATTTTCGCGGGAAGAAGGAACCATTAAAATAACCACCCAAAATCAGGATGGATTTGCTGTGGTTCAAATAGAGGACCAAGGGGAAGGTATTAAAGAAGAAGAATTGGAGCATGTCAAAGATAAGTTTTTCAAGGGTTCCTCCCAACATCATGGCAATGGTATCGGACTTGCCATTGCAGATGAAATGATTCGCGCACATCATGGAATGCTGGAAATTGACAGTGTATATGGGGAAGGAACGCAAATTACTATCCGCCTGCCGGAGGGAACAGAACCGGCAGCAGAAGAACCGGCACAAGAAATGGAATAATATGTCATATAAAAATGCCGCCCGCTGCAATAACAGCGGGCGGCATTTTTATATGGTGTATACGGCTATGCTACTCCTTCTTTTGGAAAGGGATACCATAGAAAATCGACATCTATCCGTTTTGGGCATTTTAAAATTTAATTTCCTTGCCTTCTTTTTTCCATTCCATAAATTCAGCAGTGGCAGCAAACAGCACGTCGCCGGACGAGTTGATTGCGGTTTCAAAGGAATCTTGTACAACGCCGATAATAAAGCCGATTGCAACGACCTGCATGGCAATGTCGCTGCTGATGTTAAACAGCGAACATGCCATTGGTATTAAAAGCAGAGAGCCGCCCGCAACGCCGGACGAGCCACATGCCGCAAGCGTGGCAAGAACACTCAAAACAAGCGCGGAAAATATATCGGGCTGAATGCCCAGTGTATGCGCGGCGGCAAGCGTCATGACTGTGATGGTGATAGCTGCGCCGTCCATATTGATTGTCGCGCCAAGCGGAATAGAAACGGAATATACATTTCTGTCCAGCCCAAGTTTTTCACATAACGCCATGTTGATGGGAATGTTTGCCGCGGAACTCCGCGTAAAAAATGCAGTCAGACCGCTGTCCTTAAAACAGCGCAGCACAAGCGGATAGGGATTTCTTCTCAGGCAAATTCCGGCAATGAGCGGGTCGACAACCAGTGCGACAGTGAGCATACAGCCCACGAGTACCAAAAGCAAACGGCCGTAGTCGGTGAATATACCGATTCCGTTTTCCGATACCGATGTAAACACAAGCCCCATGATACCAAACGGCGCAAGGTTTATCACCCAACGAACCGCCTTTGTTACCGCCTCGGAAATATCGCCGAGAATCTTTTTGGTTTCCGGATTTGCTAGTTGTTTGAGGGCAAGACCAAGAATCACTGCCCAGGTGAGTATGCCGATGTAGTTTCCTTCGGATATGGCTTTCACAGGATTTGCAACCATGTTCAGCACCAGCGACTTCAGCACTTCTCCAATACCGTTTGGCGCTGCTGCTTCCGTCTGTGCGGCTTGCGAAAGCGTCAGTGTTACCGGAAAGAGTTTGCTTGCGCTGACGGCAACAAGCGCGGCGAGCAGCGTGCTGAGCATATAGAGAATGATGACCGTCCGAAACCGTTTGCCGATTCCGCCGCCCGCGTTTGCAAGGGAACTGATGACAAGCACGAACACCAAGATAGGCGCAATTGCCTTGAGTGCGCCGACAAAGACATCGCCTAGGATTCCTAACACATTCCAGTGGGGAAGAAAAATGCCAATCAACGCGCCGATGATAATGCCGGCGGCGATTCTGAGGATAAGGTTTGTTTCGGTATACTTTTTCAGTATCTTTCTCATAGCGTTATCCACCCTTTCGTCCATAAGGAAATTTCTGTATATCAATACTATAACATAAGGAGGACGCTTTAGCAAGTATTCATTTTTCATTTTTTAGGAGCTGGGAAATCAATACTTGAAATTTAAGAATAGATATGGTATACTAAAAAGGGGGTAACTAAAAAGCGTAGTATATTGGGTAATATCCCCCGTATTATGATAAAAAGGGGAGAGTATGATGTTAACCAGAAAGGAATTAAAGCAAAACGCATGGCAGGAACTGTCCGGAAAATGGGGAAAGGCGGCAGGCGTCGGTCTGGGAATGTTCGGGATTGAACTAGCGGCAGCTGTGATAATACTGATGGTATATTTTCTTTCAGAGATAAGTTTTTTGAGCGCTGTCATTGGAATGATTGTGGTTGGCGTGTGTACCATTTCGTTAGAATATGTGATGCGAATCGGATACAAGTGGATTTTCTTAAAACTGCACCGGGGCGAAATAACCTATTTTGGAGACATTTTTTTGCCGTTTGCACAGGTTGGGAAAATTCTTGTCATTGCAATATGCATTTGGATTATGAAATTACCGTTTCTGGTATTACAAGAACTTGATAGACTGGTTTATATCAATATGATTATTGCATTGATACTAACGATAGGCGCTAGTGTTGCTGTCGCTTATATTTCGCTTATGTTTATACTGACAAACTATATTATGTATGACCAAAAAGAACTTGGAATCATTGCAACAATGAAACGCAGCGCAGAACTGATGAAAGGACAAAAATGGAATTGCTTTATTTTGTTGCTGTCCTTCTTTTTCTGGTATCTGTTGGTCCTTGTAACCTGTAGTATTGCATTTTTGTGGGTTGCGCCTTATATCGAAACGACCATGGCGAATTTTTATGACGATTTGCTTTGGCAGGAGCAGCAAGCGCAGGAACAGCAAGCGGGCATGTCGTCCGGCACATGGGAATATTGATTACATAGAATGGAATATCAGAAGCCGCCGGCAGGGAATCTGTCCGGTGGCTTTTTTTGTGCAAAACACGCTGCCGGTGGTTAAAAACAGATGAAAATTTGCCTTAAATATGAGAGTTCATATGCCTATGCTTAGGGTAAAATGGGGTAGGCATAAACAGCCAATGGTTCACTGCGCTGCGGTTCAAAAGAAAGTGATATATGAATACTAATATAGTCTCTGTGTTTGCGTTCGGTTTTTTATTTCGCGGCTGAAATTTCCGGCTGCACGCCTTGTCTGAAAATCGATATGCAAACCAAGAAACCACAAGAGTATTCGGGCAGATTCCTCCTCTGCATCCCTGTGTAGGCGGGCGGAGGAAGACACATCAAACAATCCCGTATGCACTTTTTCAAAACGTTTCAAAAGAGTGCTTCGGCAAAAGATAGGAGGAGAACCGTGCAGGAAATTATCAGACGTTATGAATCATATTTTGATGATTGCCGTCCCTTGGAATATAAGGGGCTTACCATCTATCCGTTTTTAACCAAAGATATCCGCATATGTAATATGGCCTGTCACTGTCTCCTTGCAGATCCGGTCGATTTTGAAGATATCACTCTCATGCCGCTGGAGCGGCTGGAGCTGATTTTAACGATAATAGACCGGATGATGCGGGGGCAGTTGCCGGAGCAGGAAGAAAAACGCGCCCAATACTATACGCTGGTGCAGTCTTTCCAACTGCTCATGCGCAGCGCATTCAGAGACTTTGAATATGATTTTAAAGACCCTCAGAATGAAAACAGAAAAATTGTATTGCAGCTGGTGGAGAAACAATCGCAGCAGTATACGGTATTGGGAAAAGCAGAGTTTGAAGAATTGGCAGACCTGATTTTGTATCATAATGGGATTGATGTGGCTTATAAAAAATACCCGCCCGCTATGCGCAGGGAACTGGAAAAAAAGTTAAAAGCAATGCAGAGACAATCTGCAAAAGAAGCGCCGACTATCGAAAAAATGATAGACAGCGCTTTTTTGTTTCTCAAATCCTACGACGCGGTGATGAACCTTCCGCTGCGAAAGTTTTATCATTTGATTTCCAATATCCAAAAACGGGAAGAATATACCATTTTAATGTCGGGAATGTATATTACTAAAAATGTTTCACATTGGATGAGCGGCGGATATGAATATGACCCATACCAGAAACTGGTAACGACGGCGGATTTGGAAAACCAATTTCAAAATTTATAAAACAGAAAGGGAGTAAAACACTATGGCAGCAACACAAGATGTAACAGGCAAAAAGTACAATTATACAATGAACGCATGGGATGCGTTTTTGTATACGGTAGACGGAGAATATTTTGCAAAAGCGGATGCGCTGAGCGAATCTTCCGTTAGCTTAACCACAGAAATGCAGGAAAAAAGAGGCGGCAGCGCAAATCTGGCGTTGTTCAGCATTCCGACCAGCAAAGAACTGTCCATTTCTCTGACAAATTTGGACTTTGACGAAAAGAGAATCGCACTGCAAACCGGCGAAAAATTCAATCTGGGACGGTTTGTTGTGGAAGGCAGAAGCGCTTCCTGCGAAGTGGCAGACGGAAAAATCGAACTGCCGGAAGAACCGGTGGGCAAACATGTTTATCTGGACAATGACGGCGAGGCAATTGCTATTGCAGTTGCGGCAGAAGACGCAAAAACGATTTCCGTTGCAGACTATGCAAAAGACGGCGATTGCGTAAGCGTTGTTTATGCGGCAGAAGTGCCTTCCGCACAGCTTGAAATGGGTCGCGATACGGCGCCGGCAATTATCAAACTGGTCATGAACAAAAAGGTATATAACGGCGAAACGGGCGCGCATGTGAAAACCATCACGCTGACAGTAAACCGCTTCCAGTTGGACGGCAACATTGAATTTGCCGGAACCATGGGCGACAGCGATACCATTGCGCTGAACGGAAAAGCGCTGGCTTCTAAATCCTCCAGATGCAGCGACGGTAAATTGTCTCTGGCAGTACTGAATGTGGAAGAAGTAGCGGGCGACAGCATGAAAGT
Organism: uncultured Clostridia bacterium; assembly: GCA_946555455.1. GTDB lineage: Bacteria > Bacillota > Clostridia > RUG12999 > RUG12999 > JAAWTG01. Next base: position 11,336 of record CAMNSU010000036.1, read on the forward strand.
GGATAAAATTGCGCTGAAAGAAACTTTTGAAATGAAAGTCGGCGATACGGAAGCTATCATGGTCAGCGGCGTGAAAAATTCCATGACAACATTTATGCCGTTTGATGTGACAAAAGATTGTACGTTCAAATCTTCGGACGACACAAAAGTAACGGTAAGTGCAGCGGGCGAACTGGAAGCCAAAGCGGCGACAACCGAGCCGGTTACTGTGACAGTTACCTATAATGCAGATACAACTATCACAGCAACAGCAAAAGTGACAGTAACTGAATAAAAAAAGTCTAACGCAGTGGGGGGCGGCTAGCCGCCCCTTATTTTTATAGGTGAGAAAAATGGAACTATGTCAATATCAGCAGTGGAAAAACAGGGAGGAATATCGGGACAGTTCCGGTAAAACACGCATTTCCTGCCGCAAAACAGGGCAGCTATGCCACTGCCAGAGATGGTGCAAGCAGGAAGAAAAATATGTGCTCAGCGACCACCCGGCGCGCTACTGCAAATATTATAAAAATATACTGGAAAAATAGGAGGAATTTGCATGGAAACAAAAGCATTGGAATCGGTGGATTTGATATTGGGAGAAGCGGAAAATCAGATGTTGGTACTGGACTATGAAATAGGGAAAGAGTCCTTTTCAGTAACCGTGAAACCATATTTAACGATACAAGAAAAAAGAGCATTTGTATATTATGTAACAAACGGATGTTTTACAGATGATGGAGAATATCTGGCGGAATTGAAAGAAATGTTTTTCATTCTCGCATTTGTGCAGATGATGACGAATTTACCAATTCCTACGATCTATCAAGAAGAGTTCCAAAAAGAAATCATTGATGTTGAAAAATTAGTTCGATGCGTTGATATATTAAATTTAATGCAGCGGTGTACAGAATCAGACGCAACATTGAAAAGATTGATGGAGGAATTAAAAACAAGTATAAATGAAAAAATTTATGGCGTGTTGCAGAAAAACAGTTAATAAAAAATGTATGTTGTAAAAATGATGCAGGCAATCTATTGTTTAGTAGAAAACTAAATAATAGATTGCCTGCATCATTTTTTGAACAATATTCAAAGAGGTGAATAAATTGAGTAATGATGCAGAAAAAAATATAAAATTTGTATATGGGCGAGATGATATAGCACTAATGGTAACTGAACTTCCAGCGGTTGAAGTGGTCAAAATGGTGGCAAATGTTGCGTCAGATTTTAGCCCTACTATTAAAAAGATTATGGCAGTGCCCAAAATTATAAAATCAGTTGGGAATATTATTACGATTGACAAAAATAAATTGGATCCAATGCCAGATATTTATCAAAAGCAAACTAATTATGCATACCAAATATGGGAAAATGCAAAAGATGAACTACCTAATATTATATCTGCTATAGCCCCTTTTGGAAATATAATTCCTGAATGGTTAATGAAAACACCTATTACTCTTTCCTTGGATAGTGTGGAATATGGAATATCAAAAATGGCAGGATATGATGATGCAGAATATCAATTGGCATTGGAGGAACGAATTAATAAAGATATATTTAAATTTGCAACGAAAATAGCAGGGAGAGGGGTTAAAAAATTAGGGGGAGATATAGATGAAGATTCTAGTACAATAAGCACTATAGCGGGTACTGCCTTAAATTACTCTGTGGCAGGTTCTACGGCGTTTAATAATGTAAGTCAGAAGCTAGAGGATCATAATATTAAAACTTTACAAGATACACAAATGACATTTAAAGGTCTGCTGGAGTGGAATGAAGAATTGCAGAAATTAATGCGGCGATATGAAGAACTGGAAGCTATCATGGAAGGAGATCTTAGTTCCCTACCGGAAAGAAGACAAAACTTATTGGATGCATATCAAGATTTTTCCACTATTATGTCAAATCTTACATATTTACATGCAGAAATAGGAGATGTTTCTATAAAAGAGTTTATGGACAAACAAGTAGACGTAGAAAAGGTAGAAAAAGAAGCAGGGGCTCGATTAATAGAGGTTAAAGAAGAAATTATAAACGATATAAATAAATATGAAAACGCATATCATTCTGAAATAGAAAGATTAGAAAAGTGGAAAAAGCATCAAGATGCACTTATTAAAAGATATACGAACCAAATTTCCACATTAGATAACGAAATTGCAGTTATGGATGATGAGACAAGCAAACAGAAGCGAAATGAATTAACAGAGAAATTGTCAGAAGCAAAAGATCTTAAAGAACGTTATAATATGCAAGAGAAAGTATATACAGAAGAATATTATGATAGTATTGTTAGAGCATTATTATTAGACAATTCTAAATATAAAAATATGTCAGAGCCGCAAAAAAGTAAATTAAAAGAAGAGACTATGGAAAGGGTGCTTCAAATAGGTATCAGCAATTTAGGCGGAGATAATCAGTTGAATAGCTGGTTAACAGGAAGAGTTTCTGAAATTGCTAATATGTCGGAAGAAACCTTAAAAGAACCTACTAAAACAATGGAAGAGACATGGGAAGAAAAGTTAGGGTTAATTAGAAATTTACAAGAAAAAAGTAATATATTAGAATCAAATATAGAGTTTCAAGAATTAGAAAATACAGTAAAAATCATTACAAATCAAGTAAATAGCGGATTGAGACCATCAGATACAAGTGATAATATACATATTAACAAATATAATAAACAGAAACAAGAAATAGAGTCATATAGAGAGCAAGCTGATCAAGAAGCAGCAACAATATTTCAGAATCAAGGACTGCCGTTATTAAATGAAAATAATTTCTATCAACAGATAGATGACACAGGGAAAATGATTCTTGAAAATATGGCAAAAAGCATGTTAGAAGAACAGATATACGGAGCAGAGCAATTCAAAAATAAATATAAAGAATATTTTACAACAGAACAAAGTACAGAGTTTGAGATGTATCAGAATATAATTGGAACGCGAGCAGAACAATTATTCAATATGGAAGAAGATAAAAAGAATGCATTTTATGATTTTGAAAAGATTTCGCAAGCATTTGAGAATGGGGAGACTTCAATAGGAGAATATCAACGTGCATATCAAAAAATGATTGATATAGTCGGAGTCGATTATGCAAACTCGTTTGGATATGGAACAATAGAAGATTTCGATGCAGAAATTAATGAAATATTTGATATGAGTGGTAAAAAAGATAAATTACATTATAAGGAGCAAATATTAAGTTTTACGAGAGGAGAATTTAACCGGCTAAAAGAAGTTGGGGAAAAAAATAAAAATAATGGTGCTGGTTACTTCGATACTGCTGAATATGTAGAACTTCAAAAAATACTATCAGAGAGAGAACAAATTGAACAGACTGCCAATGCCTTGCAGCAGCTTACCGAGGCGACAGCGGACTACGAGACAGTTTATGCTTCTGTGGAACAGGATATGGAAATTAGTGATGAGCAAATGCAAGAGCTGGCGCAAAATTATGAAGGAATACAGGATAATGCAGTGCAAACGGTGGACGGCTGGAAGTTGCAGGAGGGGGCGTTGGATTCCGTCACGGAAAAAGTGATGGAGCAGAGGGACGAACTGGAAAAACAACTGGATTCAGAGCCCATGCAGGAACTGCAAAAGAAGATTGTGGACTATGACGAGCGTCTGCGGGGAGCGTATGATTTAGAGGAAGCAAAACGAATTGTCGAGGAGAAAAAAGCGGAAGGTAAGGAAGCGGGATTTACCGACGAAGAACTAGCGCGCTATGTGGAAATCAATCAAAAACTAAAGAAAACGAATTCGCAGATGGAAAGGAAGCAGCTCACGGAAGAGAAACAGGCGTTGGAGCAGCAGGCGAAAAAGAAAGCGGGAAGCGGTCAAGTCGTGCAGCGGGTCAATCCGCTGGCGGAATACATGGAACTGGTGAACCACAAAAAGAACATGGGAGAATATGACGACGATTTGCTCAAATATGTCAACGATTTGCAATATGCCTACCAGAATCTTGCCAAGACGCAAAAAGAGAAATGGGCGCTGGAGGAGCAAATATATCAGGCGAAAAAAGCCTACCGTGCGCAGCTTATCAATGAAGTCGCGGACAGTGAACGCTTCACGCAGGACGCCTATCAGACCATGGAAGGGTATAAACGGCTGCTGAGCAGCGGCGCAGGGTTCACGGAAAAAGAATTGAAAGAAATCTATTATAACATGGACCAAGCGCAGGCGCGCGCATATGCGCAATATTTGCAGATGGCACAGGGGAAATATCAGAAAACCGGCAACGAACGGCAATATGTCAACGACCTGCAATGGGGACTGGAAAACCGCGCCTATACGGAGGAACAACGCTGGCAGTATAACCGCGAGATTGAGCAGTCCTATCTGCGGCAGGCGAAATATGCCTATGAACGCAGCGGCGACGAACGCGCCTATTTGCGCGAACTCGACACGCGTATCAGCGACGCGACGCTGACCGAACAGGAACGCTATCAAGTTTTGCAGGAATGCCTTGGCGTATATGAAAAAATGACGCAGGAAGCCAAAGCGCAGCGCGACATCTTAAAAGACAGTCAAACCGCGCTGATAGATTTCTATAAAAACGAGCTCAGCGTTGCAGTTGACCCCAAGAAACGCAGCATGGCATATGACGATTTGTTTGTGGCGGCAAACAACACTGTTGCGGAAGCGCACACGCAGCAAACGGAATCCACACGGCTGGCGAACCTATATCGGGAGGAACTGCAAAACAAATTCGGCATTTGGGATTCGGACAAGTTCTTTAATATCCGCGGAGAAATCGTTCAAAGCGCAGTAGAACAGCAGTTGGAACGGCTGCCGGAGGAACAGCGCGCGCGGTTCCAAGAACTTATCGCAGAACTGGAAAAACAGAAAAAAGAATGGTATGAAATGGAACAGGCGCGCCTTGGCGCGATTAGTACGCTGCAACAGGCATATGGCGAACTACAGGCGCAGCAGCAAAAAGCCTATAACAAAGTGGTGGACATGATTCGCAAACGCAAGCAGCAGGAACTTGAGGCGCTGGAGGAAGTACATAAGAAGCGGTCTGAACAGTTGACAGATGAACTGAAACAGGCGGAAAAAGTCTATGAACGCCAGCTCAATCTGCTGGACGACCTGAAAAGCAACGACGACTATCAGCGGAGACTGCAAAAGGAGACAGAAATTCGCGATAAATTGCAGCAGCGTATCGACCTGCTTGCGCTGGACGACAGCGACAGCGCGCGTATGCAGCGGCTGGAACTGGAAAAACAACTGCGGGAACAGGAAGAACGCATTGCCGAAATGCAGCGGGAACATGAATATAGCGAAATCCGCAAAGCGCTGGAAGAGGACTGGAAAAAGCAGCAGGAAAGCATTGAGAAAATGCAGGAGGATAACGACGACAGATTCGAGCGGGAGCAGGAGAAACTGGACGAACGCTATTCGGAGAAAAACATTGCAAACGAAGCCAATCAAGTGTTGGCGACAGGACAGTTCACCGAGTTCAAGGAAGAAGCCATTCATTCCTATAATGACATCTATACGCATGGCGTTCGCGTCACGCAGGAACTCACCAACGCATGGAAAAACTATGCAGTGGAAACAGGGGAATATTTCAATGATTTGAACCGTTATGAATTCACAAACCTGTTCCACAATTTAAGTCTCATCACGGACGATATGCAGAAAATTGGCTATTGGCTGGAAGCGTTCGGGTATAATCCCAATGTGGTGTTCGACAAAACAGGCAACGGCGGAGACACAACGCAAACCGGCATGAGTTATGCGCATAATTATCAGTTGTTGCTGCAAGACATCAAATATCGGGACGACGAACTGTCAAGGACAATGGACGTCATTGCGAGCCGGCGGGATAAAGGGCTGAGCGTGGCAGACCAAAAAGACTATCTGAAAACCATTGTCGATATGATGCTGACGGACTTCCGTATTGGCGCGCAGGGGTCGCATAAATATAATAAAGACACGCTGGACGCTGTCATGCGGCAATATTACTACGGCATTAACGGCGGCGTGGAAAAAGAATATGGGGAAGCGGAACGGCTGTATAGCTACTTGAAAAATGACGCTGCCCTGCGGCGGGAACGCATTGAAGAGATTGAAGCATATGGCAAAATCTATGGATTGTCGGAAGGACAACGGGCATATCTGGACGCACTGAAAGCGCTGGGCGGCGCGGCGGGCTATTCGGTAAGCGGCGCAGTGGCGGCGGCATATCAGGACCAGGCGGCATATGGACAATTCGCGCCCACCATGAACCTCACGCCGGTGATTCAAAACACCAACACCATAGGCGACGTATATATCAATGTGGAAGGCAGCGCGGACGCGCAGACAGTGCAGGCGCTGCAAGACGCGGGCGGAACCATTTTAGACCAGCTGGGAACAGAACTGCGCGGCAGCGGTATGCGACTATAAAAAAATGAGAAAGGCGGCGGCAAAAGTTGTTTAGAGAATGTTATTTTGATTTTAACGGACGTTCCTCCGAAGAATTCGGCGTGTTTTTAGTGCACGCCGACGACGGAATTTTTGGACGGCAGTTTGGCGCAAAACGGGAACTGGTGACGGAGAAACTGCGCTATAACCCTTGCCCCTATTCCTTCGGATTTGAAGAACAGGTGCTCAGCGGGGAGATTGAATTGGGATTTGTGCAGCCCATGGGACAAAAAGAATTGCGCAGAATTGCAAAATGGTTGTTCCAGCCGGACTATTGCCCGTTTATCGCGGACGATACGCCGGACGTGGTCTACTATCTCGTGTTTTCGGACGAAAATAAATTGCAGATGGGGACGAACGACAGCGGCTATATCACGCTCAGCGCGCAGTGCGACGCACCGTGGGGGTGGAGCAAAAAGCTGGAACAGCGCTATGATTTGCGCTATAACAACGGCGTGTTCACGTTCAATATCAACCACGTCGGGAACCACCCTGGCTATAATGCGCTGGAAATGGAGATTCAAATTCCGCATTTTGACGAAACGGACTATCCCAACGCGCAGACGCGCCCCACAGTGGACAAAAACGAATTATATTATAGTATCCGCAACACCCGCAACACCAAACCGGCGGAAAAGTTTGTTTTGCGTTCGCAGCCGTGGAACGACTATGCGCGGAAAAATCCGCTGGAAAAAGGCGAAACCGTCTATATTCATATGGGAAAAGGCGAACTCAAAACAGACCAAAAGAATTATGTGACGCGGCTGGACAACTGCAACAAAAAATTCGTATCGTTGGAATTTGGGTCAAACGATATTGAGGTCGAGGGCAGATGTATTTTGTCGGTGCGCACACAATATCCCATCTTGCTGTAATAACGCCAAAAGGAGGAAGAAAAGATGTTAAGTGATGTGAGGAACAGAATCTATCCGGCGGAATACCGAATGGAACTAAAACGACCGGACGGCGTGGAATATGCGTCGCTGGGGTATATCGACGGGATACTCGGCCGAAGTTTTGCGTTTGCATGGGACGCATATGACGAGCTGAATCTGGAAATCTCGAAATATGTCATGCAGGGACACAAACGCCGGAAAAATCCGTATTGGGACTTGTGCCGCGGGGACTACATCATAGAAGTGTCGCGGGAGCCGGAGGAAGACGAAGCAGACCGGCAGCGGTTCATCATTGCGCAGGTGAACACCAAAATTGACGACAAAGACGTGAAAGAAATTCAAGCGTATTCGCTGGAATATGAGTTCGTGAGCAAAAACCTGCGGGACTATACGTCCATGCTGGACGCGGAAGTGGACAAACCGCGTAAATTGGTGACAAAGAATGAAAACGAGCCTGGGATTCTGGAAGATTTGCTGGTGCGCAAAATGGGGTGCCAATGGAAAGAGGGGAAAATCACGGGCGGTTGGACGCTAGCCTATGGAGACGGTAGAGACGGCAGCGGGCGGCTGGACGCGGACGTGCTGGAAAAGGCGCGGACGTTTCGGTTTTCGGAAGGCACAGTCTATGAATTTTTGACGGAACTGCAAAAAAGTTTCCGCTGCATTTTCCAGTTTGACACCATGAAAAAAGAAATCTCCATCTATGACATCACGGTATATAACACGTGTCCGGTGTGTGGAGAATCGCACTATTTGTACTATGACCAAGGGACGTTGCGCTGCGGCAATGAACACTACATACCGGAAAAAGAAACGCAGGAAAAGCCCTGCACGTTTGTCAAAGCGATATACGGCAGGGACAGCGGACTGTATATGACGGAGCAGAACTATATCAAGACCTTTGGGGAAAACATTGACCACAGTCAAATCACCACGAGGCTGTATGCCTATGGGAAAGACGACATCAGCATACAGGACGCGGACAACAATCCGGCGGGGAAACCCTATCTGGAGGATTTCTCCTATTTCCGCAGCCGCGAATACATGAGTCAGGAACTGTTGGACGCGCTGGACGGCTATGAAACCTATTTGCAGGAAATGCAAGACCCGGAGATAGAAAAAGGGAATAACAGCACCATATTTCAGGCGTTGCTGGAACAAAAGAGAGAGCAGCAAAAGGTATTGCACGACCTGCGCTATGGAACGGTGAGCAAAACGGATTTGCGCGAGACGCTGGAACTGCTGCAAAAGGCGGTGGAACGCACGAGGGAACTGTTCGACGACCTCATGGAAGAATTGGGCGTGACGGTGGGCAGCGAGGCAGAGCAAAAACAGCGGGAGGAAAACCTGAAAGCATACCGCAAGGCGATTGACGAAGCATTTGGCGTGTTTGACGACAAATTCATCAAAGGACTGTTTTTAAAACCGGACGGGACAGGGTTTGAAAGCGAAGAAGATTTGTCGCGGCTGGATTTTGAAAACCTTGAAATTGATGTGAAGAAGTTCGGATATGACGCATTGCTGGAACTGCAAAAGGTATATGAAGCGCGTATCAGCGCGCTGGTGGAAATGGCGAACAGCGTGCGCGAAAACGCGAATGGGGAGACATATCTGGATTTCAACGTGCCGCAGGCAACGAACAGCAATCAGGAATTGACGGATTTTTCGCCGGAACTGTCGTTGACGGAGCAGTGGAAAAAGGGAAGCCGGTTTTTGTTTGCAGGCGTGAAAAAAGGCAGCGGCAGCCTAGGGGAAGTGAAAGTCCCCAGCATATCCCAGAAAGAGGAGAGTTGGAACACGATACGGTTTGACGAACACGTGGCGACAACGTATGAAGTGGAACTGCTGGAGGACAAAAACGTTGTGACGTGGAGCGGCAGCGACAGCGGACTGAAACCGATTGGGACAGCGCAGGCGTTTGCGCCCGATGCGGACTACGAGATTAGCGTGGAACTGAACGGACAGCCGCTGATTCAGGACTATCACTATACGCTGGACAGGGCAAAGAAAACCATCACGCGCCGTGGAACAAACCTCTATCCTGTGAAAGATAAAATCGACAAGGCAGTGCAGGAGATGGAAAAACAGGTGACGGCGGCGGAAGAAAAAGTGCAATGGTATGCGGAAAAGCTGGAGGAACTGAACCAAAAAGTGTCGTATGAATATTATCTGGGGACGCTGATAGAGACCGCGCAGGACGAGGAAACACGCCGTCGGCTGCGGGAACTGCCGGAGGAAATGAATAAGTTCATCAAGGAAAGCGTGTATACCAACACGGACATAGGCGTGCCGGACTTGACGGAAGCCATGGGGACGAATGAATACCGCGAGGCGGCGGGACAACTGTATACGGACGCGAAAAACGCGTTTGCGGTGATGTGGCAGCCGCCGGTACAGTTTGAAATTGACATTGTGAACCTGTGGAAAATCGTGAGTTGTCAGGACGATTGGAATAAGCTGTCGCTGGGCGACATGGTGCATATCCGGCACCGCGACGCGGCGAAGAAAGACTACGTGGTGCGCGTGGTGGGGATAGACTATGACCCTGACCAAAATACCCTGCGCGTGAAATTCACGAATCAGGACAATTTGAAAACGCCGGACGCGCTGGTGAAAGAGTTGTTCAAACGGACGAAAAACACCAATGCGGCGCTGAATCTGCATCAGGAGAAATGGAACAACGCGCAGAACAACGCGGTGGAACAGATATTAAACCATGAATGGGACGCGGCAACGCAGGCGGTAAAAGCGGGCGACCACCAGACGGTGGTGATAGACAACCGCGGAATCACGGTGAGCTCGGAGCAAGCGTCGCTGGAAGGGCATGAAATGCGGCTGATGTCGGGCTTGCTGGCGTTCACGGACGACGGCTGGCAGACGAGCCGGACGGCGATCAGTAACGGTCATGTGGCGGCAGAAAACGTGGTAGGAAAATTGTTGGCGGGAAAAAATCTGGAGATTATCGCGAACAAAACAGACCGCCCGTCCGTGCAGACGTTCCGCGTGGACGGAAACGGCGTATATTTGAGCAACGGCGCGCTGACGGTGGAAGGACCGCGGGACAAAAACGGAAAGCCTTTGGAGGACGGCAATGGAATTGAACTAACGCCGGAAAAAGGGCTGGTAGTGACGAATCAGGGAAACGGATTTGAATTGTGCATGAACGCGGCGGTGGGGCTGTATTTCAAGGCGAATGCAAAACAAAGCTACAATCCTGTGGGCATGTCGAATCCGTCATCGAACTTGTCGGACTATACCGTGATGATAGACACAGAGGGCAACGCCATGTTTCGCGGCGATTTGTTCGCCAGACGGCTGTTTTTGCAGGAGATAGGCGGACAGAACATCATCACCTATATAGACGGCAACAAGAACGACCCGAAAATTGATGGGAAATGGATCAAAGCGCAGGGACTGACAATCTATGACCCCGACGGCGACTATGAATTTGAGGTGGACGGCTCGACGGGACAAATGGTTGCGACCAACTGCGTGCTGACGTTCATAGCGAATGACGGTAAAAATGTTATTACAATAGACCCGACAAGCGGAATTGTTATCTACAAAAACAGGAATAAACCGAATGAAGAAAAAGTGTTCCATCTGGACACGAATGGCGAAGTGCGCATGAAAGGAACGCTGCATTCCAGCACGATATATTCCACGCAAATCTACGGAACGTCGGAGGAAGCCTATAACAAGACAGGGGAAGCAAATATCTTCCCTGCCATGACGGATAAAAGTTTCAACATCACACAATATCCGGGAGACGGCAATCCGCCTCTGCATAAGTTCGGCGTAACAGTAAACCCCTATGACGGCAGCGTTGTCATGGTGCTGGGAGCCGGAACGGGAAACAAAACGCAAATCGGCGATATAACCTATAGGACAGGCTCCTTTATGATTAACAAGGGAACCGAATATACAAGTTTGACGCTGGTAGGCGCTGGTCCGACGATTAGTTTCAAAGAAAAGGACGCATCAAGTAGTAAAGACAACTCTGAAATATTATTACAGGCAGGAAAGGTTTATGTTAGTTCAGAAACTAGAGGAAAAAATATAGAAGAAATTGCGACAATAGATTATGTAGATGATAATAATAAATTATTAAGAGATGATATAGACAATAACAATAAAGAAATAAATAATTTAAAAGCAGAAATAAGAAATCTAAAGAATCTGATAGATAACTTAAGGCAATAGGCTAAACTAAGGAGGATATATACTCCTTAGTTTAGTAAGCTATTCATATAAGGCAAAATGGTGTTTATATAGTAATCTGCCAAGATATATGATGGATGTTCTACTGAATCTACATAATCATCGAAAACAGGAGCAGAACCATTACTAAAATCTACAATTCCGGAACTATTAAAACGGAATTGAGTCAGTCCTAACTTCCGTAAGTGTGCTATTACAGAAGAACCACGTACATACCCAACATCTCCACCAAAATAATAAATTTCCAGTCCGTCGGGAGTTTCAGCAAGTCTGGTGGTTGCAGTAGGAGGCGGAGTGACAACATCAGTCGGAGTCGGTGTAGATTCGGGAGTAGGTGTAACGGTGGAGGTTGGTGCGGGTGTCGCGTCTGTTACCACTTCCGCCTGCGCTTTTTCCTCGTTCCAGTCCACTTTAATACCTAAAACGTTGCCCATAGCGCGCAGCGGTAAATAAGTGCGGTCCTGAATGGTAACAACAGGCATGTCAAGCGTCACCGGAGAGCCGTTCACCATAACCGGGAAGTTCGCTTCTTCTGCTAAAAAAGTGCGCACGTTGTTCGCAAACGCCAAAGAACCTGTCAGCACAGAGCCAATAACGATTCCGGCAATTAACTGTTTGTAGTTTTTCATAAAAATAACCTCCTTGAAGTACATAAAAATATGTCAATTAGTTCATTTTCATTATACAAGAAATGGAAAAAAATTGCAATATAAAAACAGAAAAAACGTCAGACAAATTTCGACAAAACAGAAAAGGCAAAATCGACAAGAATCGACAAAAGAGCAAAGATGGATTTGAACTGTGCATGGCGACTTGTTCGCCAGACGGCTGTTTTTGCAGGAGATAGGCGGACAGAACATCATCACCT
>CAMNSU010000037.1 GCA_946555455.1 uncultured Clostridia bacterium
ATAAAATTTAACGCTTGCTGAACTGCGGAGCGCGACGAGCCGCCTTGAGGCCGTACTTCTTTCTTTCTTTCATACGTGGGTCTCTTGTCAGGAATCCTGCTTTTTTCAGAATCGGACGGAATGTTTCTTCATCAACATTCAGCAACGCTCTGGACAGACCATGACGGATAGCGCCCGCCTGTCCTGTGAATCCACCGCCCTGTACTTTACAGATAACATCATATTTGCCCATTGTGGATGTTAATTCCAGCGGCTGTTTTACAATCATTTTCAGTGTTTCCAGACCGAAATAATCGTCAATGCTTCTGTCATTTATTGTAATTGTTCCTTTGCCCGGCACCAGTCTTACCCGCGCAATAGATTTTTTTCTTCTACCTGTTCCATAATATTGTTGCAATGCCATTTACTACTCCTCCTTCCTTAGCGAATCTCCATTGTCCAAACTTCCGGTTTCTGCGCTGCGTGATTATGCTCTTCGCCTTTATATACACGCAGTCTTGTTGCAGCAGTTCTGCCCAGCGTGTTGTGCGGCAGCATACCTGTTACAGCCAATTCCATCGCCTGTTCCGGACGTTTTTCCATCAGTTCTTTATACTGAACCGCTTTGAGACCGCCAATCCAGCCGGTATGTCTGTAGTAATATTTTTGCACCAGTTTGTTTCCGGTCAAAATTGCTTTTTCAGCGTTCAGAATAATCACATGATCTCCGCAGTCCACATGAGGTGTGAACGTAGGTTTGTGTTTTCCGCGCAGAATCGAAGCTGCAGCAGCAGCCACTCTACCCAGCGGTTTTCCGGCAGCGTCAATGATATACCATTTTCTTTCTACTTCGCCGCTTTTTTCCATATAAGTAGACATAATATCCCTCCATCTTTCTGTTTATACCAAGCAGTCGGAAACAAATCCGAAGCTATGTTTTCTTTGTGCATTTTCAGGTTGAAATCCATTTTGGTTCAGATTTCCCTTATTGACACGTTTTCTATTGTAATACTTTTTTTTCATCTTGTCAACACTTTTTTGATATTTTTTTAATTTACTTTTCCAAAACTCTTTATTTCTCCCGTTTTCTCACCCATGCTCCCGTATTCTCCAATTCAATTTTCATTTTTTATCTGTTTTTCACAAAATAAAAGCATCATTTTAGACATTGCATTTTTCTGACATTTGTGATATACTAAAAACAATTTATCAACACCCGCCTGGCAATGTGCCTACGGGTGTTTTGTACTATCAGGGCATTTTGTCATTTTAACACAGAAATCCATGATAAGTTCACACAGAAAGAGGTTGGTTTATATGGGTCAAACATGCAAGGTTTTAGCATTCGATTTTGGCGCCTCCAGCGGGCGCGGCATTGTCTTTGAATATGACGGTCAGACATTGAAAGAAACGGAAATCCACCGTTTTTCCAATGATCCTGTGATGGTAAACGGACATTTATATTGGGACATTCTGCGGTTGTTTCATGAAATCAAACAGGGAATTTTAAAATGCATGAGCGGCGGGCACCATGACATTGAAGCGATTGGAATTGATACTTGGGGCGTTGATTTCGCTCTGTTCGACGAACATGGAACCATGATGGAAAATCCGTTTCACTACCGTGATACACGTACACAGAGTATGATGGAATTGGCAGACCAAAAATTCGGCAATTCCTATTTATTTGAAAAAACAGGCATTCAATTTAACTTTTTCAACACACTCTATCAATTGATGGCGCTGACGGAACAAAATCCGGAAGCCTTGCAGCGCGCGAAACGTCTGCTGTTTATCCCTGACATTTTCAACTATTTTCTGACAGGCGAAATGAAAAATGAATATACCATTGCTTCCACCTCTCAGCTGCTGGACGCGCACAGCCGCCGGTGGTGTACAGAGTTGCTGGACAAAGCAAACATTCCCGCGCACCTATTTGAAACGCCGGTATTGCCCGGAACGGTTATCGGCAATTTGCGTTCCGACATTTGCGAAGAACTGGGCTGTCCCGCTGTTCCTGTGGTCGCAGTCGGCTCTCACGACACAGCGTCCGCTGTCGCCAGCGTTCCCGCTGAGGAAGGTGAAAACTATGTCTATATCAGCACCGGAACATGGGCGCTGCTTGGCGCGGAACTGGACAGTCCTTTGATAAACCAAACCGCTTTTGCACATAATTTCACCAACGAAGGCGGTGTGGAGGAAAAAATCCGGTTCCTGAAAAACATCATGGGACTTTGGATTATCCAAGAAAGCCGCCGTCAGTGGCAGCGTGAAGGAAAAGACTATTCTTTTGCCGATTTGGAACAGAAGGCGCGCGCTTCCCGTCCGCTTGCTTCTTTCATTGACCCTGACCACGACTCTTTTGCCACACCGGGCAACATGCCGGAAAAAATCCGCCGGTTTTGCCGCGAAACAAATCAACCGGTTCCTGAAACAGAGGGCGAAGTGATTCGTACGGCTGCGGAAAGTCTGGCGCTGAAATGCGCCCACGCCGTGTTTGGTCTGGAGGAAGTGTTCGGCAAATCCATTGACGTCATTCATATGGTGGGCGGCGGAATTAAAGATACCATGGTGTGCCAATTTATTGCAAACGCTTCCGGTAAACGTGTTGTTGCCGGTCCTGTGGAAGCAACTGGAACCGGAAACGCTATTGTGCAGATGATGGCGCTGGGCAAAATCCCAAACCTTGCCAGCGCGCGCAAAGTCGTTCAAAATGCAACACCTACAAAAGAATATCTGCCGCAGGACGCTTCTCTTTGGCAGCAAGCATATCAGCGTTTTACCTCATATCTGGACTAAAATGCTAGTCATTAAGCTATCAATATGAACAAACAAGGGGACTGTTCCTTCACGAACAGCCCCCCTTTTGTTTTATTCACTTTGTCGCCATAAGCAAAGGAGAGCCGAACCCCATGTGCCGCACGCGGTTCGACTCCCCTTTGCTTAACATTTCGCCTTACAGCGGCAAGCTATCATACCAACGAAATCTCCAATCAGCGCAGCGCCCGCATATACCAAAATATACACCCACGCGCTGGAATTATAATAAATCCAGATAGTCGGCGTGAACAGTACCGCTACTGCAATGGGATAGAGCCAACAAAGTCCTTGTTTGAATCCATATATCAGCGAACAAATCAAACAAAGCAGCGGCATAACAATCAGCGTCAAAATCATTGCTATTCCGGTATTACGCATACACAGCGGAAGTAAATAAAACGTAATCAGCAACACCACAAGATAAGGCATCATCTTTTTGATTTTCTGCATGAACATCTTCTCCTTTTCTCCCTTCTCACCAAAACACATATGAATTGTCAAGAAAAAATATCGTTTTCATATAACATAAAATCCATTTTCCACAGTCTTACTCAAATCCGCATATCCGTTTTTCATTTAATTGATTTCCAATACGTTCGCCGACCAATAAGCCGCCAGCTTTAAAAAAGTGTCGCTACCCAGTTGCTTTTGACGAATCGGAAATCCCTGATAGATAAACTCAAATTCCGTATCTATCGCATGTGTCAACTCCTCCCATTTTCCCCGAAATGCCTTTTTATCTTCTCCCGGCGTGCGGAGCAGCCGTTCCATTTCCTGCATATTTTGATAGGACCTATTTAATCTGTCATAATATTCCTGATAAATCTCCTTCTCTTTGCGCGGCACCTTGGCAAGCTGCTGCTCCCATGTTTGCGCCTCCTGCCACCGCTGGTCATACAGTTCCTGCGATGAAATCGCATCTTCTTCCTTGAACCATAGCGCTCTACCCTCTTTGGAGCTGTTTTCAAACTCCAATAAAACTTGTTCGCCGTTATTGCGCAGCACGACATATAGTTCCGCCATGCTTTTATAAGTGTCCTGATACAGTGTCCGGTATGCTATGTATTCCCGATTCCGCGCGGTTGTTACCCCATAAACGCCTGCGATACAAGCGGCGGCGGCGATAACTGCTGCCGCAATCCAAACTCGTTTCTTTTGCTTTTTTACCATACAAAACTCCCCCTTCATGCCAAAGCTGCATTTCATCTGTCTATTCTTACAAAAAATGCTGCACCCGACAACAGGCACAGCACATCATAGTTTTAACCGCGATATTTGGATATTTTTTCGTCAATCGTTGACACGCCTTTGGGATGATAAGCAATCTTTACATTAGAAAACACGCCGTCTGCCCCATTTTCCACTGCAATTTGTTGACAGCGTTTTAAAATATCCATAAGTTCGTCAAAGTCGCCTTCCATTGTCGTATCAAACGGTCCTACCACATATCTTACACCTGTTGAAATAATATATTCAATTACTTTGTCCACTGCGCCAAACAGTTCTCCTTCCGGTACACCCGGCAGAACTTGTAAGCTAATGCTACAATTATACATTCGCGTTCCGTATCTCCTCTCTTTTGATACCCCCTTCGCAGCAAACGCTTTTGAATGCCGCCCTTTTCTCTTAGGTAGGTATATCCCTCTGCTAACAGTTGATGGTTTCATTTTACCATACCAATCCTGTTTTGTCAATCAAAATCCGTATATCCTGCGGCAGCGGCGCCTGCAAACGCAACATTTTTCCGGTCAGCGGATGCGGCAAATGCAGTTCATATGCATGTAGGGCATGACGCGCAATTTGCGCACTGCTTCCACCATACAGCGTATCACCTGCCAGCGGATGTCCCAAATATGCCATATGAACGCGAAGCTGGTGCGTCCTGCCTGTCAGCGGATATAGTTTTAGCAATGCATGACTTTCCCGCTGGCACAGCACTTCATATCTTGTCCGCGCCGCTTTTCCGCTTTCGCTCACGCACCGCTCAATCATACTGCCTTCTTTCCGTCCGATAGGCGCTTCTACCATTCCCTCCGTTTGGGCAAATACGCCTTCCGTTACCGCCACATATATTTTTTGTATACAGCCTCTGTGCTGTTGTTCCACCATTCTGTCCTGCACAAGCGGATTTTTGCCAAACACCATCACGCCGGAGGTATTGCAATCCAGTCTGCCCAGTGCGCGCACTTGTGTCTGAATACCGTGGCGCGCATAATATCCCGCCACCGCGCCGGCAGCGGTACCCCGCGCGTGTTTATAGGAAGGGTGCGGCGGCATACCGGGCGACTTATTGATAGCAAGCAGCGCCTCGTCCTCATATAGAATCTCTAACGGAATATTTTCTTGTGGCAGTCCGCCCGATACCTCCGGCGGAAAACGCAGTTCCAGCCTGTCTCCCCTTTGGCAGATATGGCGCACCCAGACATTTTGTCCGTTGCAGAAAATACCGCCACTCTGTTTCAGCCGCACCAGTAGCCGATGAGAGATATGCTGCCGCCGCGTTAAATATTCTTTAACGGAAATTTCCTCCTGTTCCACAATAAATACCATTGCAGCGACTCCTCATTTCCATTCATTTATCCGTAATATACTTTTTATTTCAGACATATCCGCAATTCTCCTGCACATCAACAGGCTCTCCTAATAACAAAAGAAGGAACCTATGCCGCAATTTTGCCGCCCACGTTCCTTCTTTCTCTTCTTTATTTACAGCAGTTTCACAACGCCGCCATAGACCAGTCCGCGCGCGCTGTCCATGGTAACGGTCGTTCCGCTTTTCAATATCTTTGTTGCGCCTTTTGCACCTGTAACAACAGGAATATCCAGTGTAATACCCACCACCGCACCATGAGAGGAAATCCCTTCTTCCTCCGTGATAATGCCGCTGCAATGCCGCAAAATATCAATCACCAAATTGGAGGTTTTCGGCATGACAATGATGTCGCCGTCCTGAAATTTTTTGGCTAACTCTTTTTCATCTTTGGCAACGCACAGTTTGCCACTGACAGAAAGTTCGTTCACGCCGCTCCCCTGCACCAGCACATCGCCCACCAGATGAACTTTTAACGTATTGGTGTTGCCGCTGACGCCCACCGGAATGCCGCCTGTGATAACCACAATGTCGCCTTTTTGTACAATACCTGTTTTCACCGACAATTCCACAGCGTAATCAAACAACGTGTCCGTTGTATATTTTTCCTCGCCTTTTACAGGCACAACGCCCCACGACAGACTAAGCTGCCGCCATATTTTCTCTGACGTTGTCGGCGAAATAATCGGACAGACCGGACGAAATTTAGAAATCATGCGCGCCGTGTTCCCGCCTTTGGTTACGGCAATGATTGCCGCCGCGCCCAAATCATGCGCGGTTGTGCAAGTCGCATGACTGATAGCGTCCGTCACATTGGGCGTTGACATGTTCGCTTCTTTGGCAAACCGCGCTTTATAATCAATATGCGCCTCTGTGCTCACCGCAATGCGGGACATAGTTTCCATCGCCTGCACAGGATATTTGCCGATTGCCGTCTCACCTGAAAGCATAATCGCACTGGTGCCGTCATAAATCGCATTTGCCACATCTGTGGTTTCCGCCCGCGTCGGTCTTGGATTGCGAATCATGGAATCCAAGAGCTGTGTCGCCGTGATAACTTTTTTCCCTGCTTTATAGCACTTTTTAATCAAAAGTTTTTGGATATTGGGCAGTTCTTCCAGCGCAATTTCCACGCCCATGTCGCCGCGCGCCACCATAATACCATCGCTGACTTTAATGATTTCATCTATATTTTCAACGCCCTGCCCATTTTCAATTTTAGCAATGATATCAATACCGCTGCCGCCCAATTCTTCTAAAATCTTGCGAATTTCCATCACATCATAGGGCGTTCTGACAAACGACGCTGCCACAAAATCAATATCGTTTTTCACGCCAAATTCCAAATCGCGGCGGTCCGCCTCGCTGACATACGGCATATTGATATTGACGCCCGGAATATTCAGACTTTTTTTGCTTTTCAATACGGCTGAATTTTGTACCAACAACCGAACATCTCTGCCTTTGATGGCTTTCACCTTGCAGACAATCAACCCATCGTCAAACAAAACCGTGTCGTCCACATGCAAATCATCTGCCAAATCCGGATATCCAATGGAAACCCGTTCTGCGGTTCCTTCTATTTTTTCCGGCGTGAGTGTTAAGGTTTGTCCCTCTTTTAGCTGCACACCGCCGTCTTTCATATCTCCAATGCGAATTTCCGGCCCTTTGGTATCAAGTAGCAACGCCACAGGCAACCCCAATTTCTCCCGCGCCGCTTTCAGTTCATCAATGCGCATTTGCTGTTCTTCATGGGTACCATGCGAAAAATTCAGTCGCGCAACATTCATGCCGCTGCGCATCAACTGTTCCATCACTTTAGGGTCATCTGTCGCCGGTCCAAGCGTACATACAATTTTTGTTTTACGAACTGCCATAAAATCCTCCATTCCTCACTTTGATTATAATCGGAGCAAAGCGTGATAAGCTCGTTTAATCACGTTGCGACGCTTTCAACCGTCGCAGGGTGCTTTGCCCCTCAGAGCTTCAGCGTGAGATGATAACTCCCCCCGAAGCTCGAATATGGAACTCGCCTTCTTGCAAGGCGGATTTCATCTGTGACAAGGTTATAGAGACAAAATATCCGCCAGCCGCAGCATATCGGCATCAATCGTTTTTTTCATGTTCAAACCTTCCAGAATATCCAAATCGGTGATTTTTCCGTCACGTTTCACCACAACGCGGTTGCCGATTCC
Organism: uncultured Clostridia bacterium; assembly: GCA_946555455.1. Classification (GTDB taxonomy): domain Bacteria; phylum Bacillota; class Clostridia; order RUG12999; family RUG12999; genus JAAWTG01. Next base: position 7,585 of record CAMNSU010000037.1, read on the forward strand.
CTGTTTCAGCAAATCAACTGCATGAACCCCCATCTGACTCGCTGTGATACGGTCTTTAACTGTCGGACGTCCACCGCGCTGAATATGTCCTAAAATACATACCTTTGTTTCCAGTTCAATGTCGTGCTCCGTGCGCAGGAGTTCTTCTGTTTTATCCGCAATTTCCTGCGTATTGCCGATGCCCTCCGCAATCACAATGATATAGTGATATTTCCCCCTGGCGCGGCAATCCATAATCATTTGCACAAGGTCTTTTTGAATGTCAAATTTTTGTTCCGGAATCAAAATTGCTTCCGCTCCGCCGGCAATCCCTGCCGAAAGCGCTATGTATCCTGCATCTTTTCCCATCACTTCCACAAAAGTGCAGCGGTTGTGCGACAGTGTCGTGTCACGGATTTTATCAATACAATCACTTACCGTATTGAGCGCCGTATCATATCCGATTGTATACTCTGTACAATCAATATCGTTGTCAATGGTGCCCGGCAGTCCAATAGTTGGCAGTCCGGCTAATGACAAATCACGCGCGCCGCGGAACGACCCATCTCCGCCGATTACCACAAGACCATCAATACCGTTTTCTTTCGCCTGTTCCGCTGTGCTTTTCACAACTTCCGGCTTTTTGAATTCCAAACAGCGCGCGCTGCCAAGGATTGTCCCACCGCGATGCAGCGTGTCAGACACTTCACGCATGTCCATCTCTTTCATGTCCAACTTCATCAATCCGGTATACCCGTTATGAATCCCCAGAACACGCATACCGCTGTTCACGCCGGCGCGCACCACGGCACGGATCGCCGCATTCATACCCGGCGCATCTCCGCCGCTTGTCAAAACACCAATTGTTTTCATCTCTTTCATCACAAAACCACTCCCATACTTTTCTAAATCTATTTCTATCTCTTTTTTCTAGGCATAAGAGAATCAAATCTCTCATGCCTATGCTCCCATTTGAGGAACTTTTTATTAAAATCCTTTTTCAATAATCATCTCATGCGCCTGTTCGATTTCCGATTCCGGCACCAACACTTCAAAACAGTTATCTCCCGCGTCTTTACATACAGGACGTACTTTCACAATCAAACCGCCGTCTTCCAGAATGGTTTGAAGCTGCTGCACAAATTCTCTATCCTGTGCCATATATACGACTGTCCACATATGCGTTCTTCTCCTTTCAGCCCCGGACTCGCGCTTTTCTTTGCGCACGACTGCCGCCTTCTGTTCTCAAAACGCTTCTTGCTGCGTCCCAGACAAGCAGCCTCCGGATAGGATTTGCCGCTCCCGGCAACACATTTGCCTCCGGTTCTTTTCACAAAAAAAGAAAACTGTCTCCCGATACACCCATCGCCAACTCCTAAAAATGGTTTATTTGCTTTTATTCGCCACGGGTATCCTCCTATTATTATATTCGTTTTTCAAAAAAAATCAACTCTATTTCTGTCCTAAATTTTGTCAAAAATCTGTCAATCTTTCCCGAATATGCACAAAACCGGATACAAATTCAGATATATATTCCTATTATATCCACCCTTTACAGAATTATCCATTCTCGCCATGCAAGAATTGATACACATTTTCTGCCGCACTGCGTCCCACGCCCGGTACCTTTGCCAATTCCTCCAAAGACGCCTCCCGCATTTTTTTCACAGACCCAAATGCTTTTATCAAATTTTTCCGGCGTGTTTTTCCAATACCCGGTATTTCCTCCAACTCAGAGCGAATAGAGGATTTCTCACGCGTTTTCCGGTGGTATCGAATGGCAATACGGTGCACTTCCTCCTGAATTAACGCCACCCATCGGAAGGCTTCTCGGCTGAGCGGAATAATCTCGCCGTCGCAGGAAATCAGCGCACGCGTACGGTGGCTGTCGTCTTTGACCATACCATAGACCGGAATATCCAAGTGCGCCGCCCGAACCGCCCCTTCTATGACATGCGCCTGTCCCAGTCCGCCGTCGGCAAAGATAACGTCCGGCAGACGCGCAAACCCTTTGTTTTCGCCCGCTTCGCGTTCGTTCAACGCGCGTTGCAACCGACGGGAAAGCACCTCCTGCAAAGAACCGTAGTCATCAGCGCCGTCAATGGTTTTGATTTTAAAATGCCGGTATTCGCTGTTTGCCGGCATACCGTCCTCAAACACGCACATGCTGCCCACAGAATTGGTGCCCGCCGTGTTGGAAATGTCATATGCCTCCACGCGTTTGATAGCAATGCCCAGCGTATCCTCCAGTTCCTTGACTGCCGCCCTGTTACGCGCCCCATCTGCTGTCGCGCGGGCGTTATAATCGTCAATGACCTGTCTGGCATTTTTCTCCGCCATTTTTACCAGTTCCAGTTTCTCTCCGCGCTGCGGTCGGTGAATGCTCACTTTCACGCCTTTTTTATCCGATAAAAACGCTTCCAAAAGTTGATTATCCTCCGGCAAAACATTCACCAACACCTGACGCGGCAGCGCTTCTTCTGCTGTTCCCGCATAGTATTGGCTCATCACCTGTCCCAGCACAGCGTCCTCGGTTTCCTCAATCACCCGTTCCAGTAAAATTTGTTCCCGACCCGTAATTTTACCGCCGCGTATGACAAAAATTTGAATATCTGCCACCCAGCCGTGTGTGCAAACAGCAATGACGTCCTGGTCTTCGCCTTTTGTGCTGACAATCTTTTGACTGTCCCACAGTCCTTCCAGTTTCTGGATTTTGTCACGCACCATTGCCGCCTTTTCAAACTCCAATTCGTCCGAATAAGCCTGCATTTGCCGCTTCAATTTTTGAACCAACGCGTCGCCGCGACCGTCCAAAAAATTTTTAATCTCATCAAACGCCTGCCGGTATGCTTCCTGAGAGATGTTTCCCTGACACGGCGCGCTGCACAGCCCGATATGATAATTCAAGCAAGGGCGTTCTTTGCCAATGTCCCGCGGCAACACCCGTTTACACGTGCGGATTTTGAACACCTTGCGCAACACGTCCATCGTTTCGCGCACCATACCGCCTGTATATGGGCCAAAATACTGATTTTTGTCTTTTTCCTGTTTGCGCGCTAACAATATCCGCGGAAATTCTTCCGAAGTTGTCACTTTGATATACGGATACTGTTTCCCATCTTTGAGTAAAATGTTGTAATAGGGCTTGTGCTTTTTAATGAGGTTGCACTCCAGCACCAGCGCTTCCAGTTCCGTATCCGTCACAATATATTCAAAATCCGCAATATTGTCCACCATTGCCTGTACCTTCATGTTTGGCTGATTGGAATGAAAATATTGCGATACTCTGTTTTTCAGACATTTTGATTTACCCACATAGATGATATTCTTTTGCGGGTCTTTCATGATATAAACCCCCGGTTGGCGAGGGAGATTTTTTAATTTTTCTTGTGGCGTTCCCATTGTCTCACCTTTTATTCCTGTTCCCGTTTTTCACGGATAATTGCGCCCGGAATCACGCGTTGTCCCAGCGGCAGACGCACCGTCATTTTTGCGTGGGGCGCTGTATTGATTTCCCGTCCGTTTTCATCCAGCATGACGTCAATTTGGTGTGTTAAAAAGCCCGGAATGTTTGGCTGAATAATCTCCACGGTGTCGCCTCTGCCGAATTTGTTGCGCTGCTGCACCACCGCCACGCCCGTTTCTTCTTCATATGTCAGCACCACGCCGACAATGTCATAGGTGCGGATATAGGAAGAAGTGTTGTAGACTTGTCCTTTTTCCTCCGGTTTCCCATGAAAAAATCCGGTATAATAGTGGCGATGGCTGACCTTTTGCAGTTCCTCCATCCACGCAGGATTTAATTGGTAGCCCGCTGGGTCTAAATAGTATGCGTCCAGCGCTTCGCGGTATGCTTTCACGACGGAAGCAGCATAATATGCCGTTTTCATACGCCCTTCAATTTTCAGACTGGTGATTCCCGCTTCTATCAGTTCCGGCAAATGTTCAATCAGACACAAATCCTTGGAATTAAAAATGAACGTGCCATTGTCTCCTTCATAAACCGGCATCACTTCGCCCGGGCGCTGTTCTTCCACCAAAGAATATTTCCAGCGGCAGGGCTGGGCGCACGCACCGCGGTTGCTTTCCCTGTGCGTCATGTAATTGCTCAATAAACAGCGTCCCGAATAGGAAATGCACATTGCGCCATGCACAAACGCTTCCAGTTCCAGTCCCAACGGCGTTTTATCACGAATTTCTTTCATTTCTCGCAAGGGCAGTTCCCTTGCCAATACAACACGTTTCGCGCCTAATTTATACCACATGGCGGCGCTGCGGTGATTCACCGTATTCGCCTGTGTACTCACATGGATATCAAGCTCCGGCACCGCTTCGCGGATAACGGAAAACACGCCCATATCCGCCACAATGACTGCGTCAATGCCCATTTCATATACGCTTTGCGCAAACAGTTCAATGCCTTCCAAGTCCTCATTATGCGCAATGATATTGATTGCCGCATACACTTTCGCGCCATAGTTGTGCGCAAACGCAATTCCTTCTCTGATTTCATCAATGGTGAAATTGTCCGCCGCTTCCCGCAGCGAAAATTCTTCTCCGCCTAAGTAAACCGCGTCCGCTCCATATAATACCGCCATTTTCAGTTTTTCCAAACTGCCCGCCGGCGCCAATAATTCCACTTTATTCGCCATATTTTTCACTCTCCCATTTCCGGACGGACACTGCCACGCCGTCCCCTATCGGTATCACGCAAGTATCCAGCAGCGGATGGCGCACCAGCATATCCAAATATGCCCGCAGCCGCTGCACAATTGTCCGCCGTTTATGTTCCGCCACGGTTCCGTCCGCCACATATCCTTTATAGAGCACATTATCAGAAATCAAAATGCCGCCGGCATTCAGCTGCGGAAACGCAAGGTCAAAAAACTCCTGATACTGCCCTTTGGCAGCGTCCATAAAAATCATATCATAGCCGCCGCCAAGCTGTTCCAAAGCGCAAAGCGCATCATCTTCAATCAGTTCCACCATGCTGCTTTTGCCCGCACGCTCCAGAAACGCCCACGCCAGTTCCGTCATTTCGGGTTCCTTTTCAATCGTCACCAATTTTCCGTCCGGGCGCAGCCCTGCCAGCAAATGCAATGCTGAATATCCAATCGCTGTGCCAATTTCCAAAATTCGTTCCGGTTTCTTAAGCTGCGACAACACACGCAGCAGCTGCGCCGCCTCTTTTTGGATAATCGGAATATATCGCTGCTGCGCATACTGCTCCATCTCCTGCAGCAATGCAGAATCAGGATATGGCAAACTGCGCAGGTACCGAATGATAAATTCCGGCGTGATATTGCTTTCCATCAATTTTTGTTCACACTCCATGCTTCTGACTTTGAAATCCTGCTGTTTTTTCAGATTCTTTGATTTCGCGCAAGCCTTTTCTGCCTAACTCTTGCCATTTACGGCTGCTTTGACAAATGTTCGTCATAGGTTTTGGAGAAAGAATTGGTGCCGTCTCCATTGGCAGAAAAGAACAAATAATCTGTTTTTGCCGGATACAGCGCCGCTTCGATTGCCGCCTTACCCGGACTGCAAATCGGTCCGGGCGGCAGTCCCGGATTGATATAGGTATTATACGGCGATTTCACTTTTGTATCCTGCAAAGTTAAACGGTCTTTTTTCTCTCCTGTGACATAAATCACAGTCGCACAGGATTCCAGATATTTATATTTCGGGTCTTTCAGTCGGTTATGGAACACCGAAGATATTTTATCCAAATCCACCGACGCTTCTTTTTCAATGATGGACGCCAGCGTCAGTATTTCCAAATCGCTAAACCCCAGTTCTTTTGCCTTGTCCTGATATTCCTGCGTGTAGACCGTGTCAAACCGTTTCAGCATCATGTCAATGATATCATGTTCGCTGGCGCCCGCTTTCACACGATAGGTGTCGGGAAACAAAAATCCCTCCAGACGGTAAGTGCCTTTAGGCAACTCCGCGTCTTTCAAAAACCAATAGTCGAACTCACCTTCCCGCAGTTCCTGTTTCCATTCCTTTTCATCAATCAATTCTTTTTCCACCAACAGTTTCGTGATTTCATCCAGATTATATCCTTCCGGCACAGTCACTTTAACGCCGGACGGCTGCATTTGGTTCACCAGAACTTCCATAATTTCTTCCAGTTCCATTCCGCCGTGCAGCGCCGCAACGCCGCTTTTATATTTCTGGTCATTACCGCTCTTTTGCGATTCTTTAATAAACTTTTTTTCATTTTTAATGATACCGTTTTCTTTCAGCAGCGCAGCAATTTCCGTCGTTGTCGCGCCCTCCGGCACTTCAATCTGCACTTCTGCCGTCTGCTCCGTCGCATCACTGCCGCAGCCGCTGAAAATCCCTGCCATGCAGCATAATATCAATCCTATACACAAAAGCCGTTTCATGACGTCGTCTCCTTTCGTACTTCCCACAAATCTATGCTTTCTCCTTATTTTTCCCATTCTCCTTTATTTTAAAAGAATCCTATACTCTTGTATCATACCATATTCTGTCTGCTTTTTCAAACCATATTTTAACATTTTTCGCCGTCATATGGATTAAAACATCAAAAAATCCGTATCTGTACAGGCAGATACGGATTTATGTATTCTTTTTTATATTGGTCAACCAAAACCTCACGCCCCGTTATTGACCATAGCGGTTGCGGCGCGGTTCTTTGCCAATCTTCAAACTCTGCATTTTTTCATCGCTTTCCTGTTTGAATTTTGCCATCATATCCTCAAATCCCAAAGCTGCCTTTGGTTTTGAAAAATTGACTTCTGCAGGCTTTGACGATTTCGGCATTTTTTCCATTGCCTTTTTAATGGACAGGTTAATTTTCCCTTTTTCATCTACAGACAAAATCATCACTTTCACCACATCATTCTGTTTGATATGGTCTTCAATGCTTTTGACATATTCTGTAGAAATCTCTGAAATATGCACTAACCCTGTCTTTCCTTCCCCCAATTCCACAAATGCGCCAAATGGTGCGATACTTTTGACTTTTCCTTCCACAATTGTTCCCACTTCAAGCGGCATACGACTCTTTTCCTCCTTATATTTTGTCTGCCAAGGTTCTTTCATCTATATCAAACCACTACTTTGGTTGGTTTTCTTCTATCGATTGGAGCCGTCAATGAATATTTTTTCCGTACTTTTATAAAGCCCCAATTTTTCCCTCGCCATCTGTTCCATATAAGCTGGGTCGTTCTGCTGCTGCATCTGGCTGTCAAGCTGCGCTGATTTTTCCTGTTCGTCAGTCAATTCCTGCTGATATGCCGCGAGTTCCTGCTGACTTTCGGCAATCGAGAATTGCTGCATGATAATCGTTAAAATCAAATAGGACTGAAATATAACAATGCCTGCAACGATTAGCAATTTATGAAACTTGAATTTTGTTTTCTTTTTCTTCATCGTTTCCCTCTCATCCTCTGTTGCAGCGATATGATTTCTTTTGTAATATTTATACCTTCTTTAATATTATACCAATTCTACGCAACTTTGCAAGTGTTTTTTTGTATTTTTCTCCCGATTTTCTTTGTGCACTTTTTACAAACTTTTTTAATTTTCCACTTTTTTTTGCGAAAAACTTGAAAATTTTGTAAAATGGGCGAAATACCATCCGTAAGCATTTCCATAAAAATGTATTCACAGTGCGTATGATTTTGACCACAGTTTTCACAATCAATGGACTAATTGAAAACAAATACAATAAAAAACCAATCGCACATCCCAGAAAAACAAACCATCGGATTTGTCCGTCTCCGGTGATATAAATTGTCATGAAAACGATAAACAGTGCGATTGCCCAAAAACACACGTCTGAAATGGTCGTGAAAATTTTGTTGAGTTTATACGCGGTACGGAGGATGCGGAAAACATCAAAAATAAACCCAATCAAAATTCCGTCCAGAACGCAGGAGAAAAAAATAAGCGTCTGTTCATTGATGGATACTGTCAATGTCCCGCATCTCCTTTCCCGTCTGTGTTACTTGAACAGTCGTTTGAAAAAACCATCTTTCTCTTTGGCTGCCGATTCGTCCACATAAACAACGCTGTCCACGTTTCCCTCCACGGTGAACTCTCCCGAATCCAGATTCAGTTTGCTGATGTGCAAATCTGCTCCCTTGACTTCCATCATGCCCATTTCCGTATAGAGTTCCACAATGGATTCATCAAAGCTGTCTACATCTTTCACCCCTGAAACGGAAAGTTTTTCCCGTCCTTCCAAAATGACATTATGTACTAAATTCTTTTTCTCGTCCGGCATGTTTACGCCTCCACTTCTGAATGATATCATTTCATTTTATGAACAGACTTTGAAAGTTATACATCATTCTATTGAAATGCTGTGCATTTTATGGTAAAATGATATTTAAGAGGCAAAAAAAGAGGTGTAATATGAAAAGGATTTTATCGGTACTTATGATAATGATACTTGCTCTTTCTGTCACCACCATAGCCGCCGAGACCGAAAAAGAATATGTATGCAGCGAATGGGCGGCAGAAAGCATAGAAAGAGCCCTTTGGGTCAGTCTTTTGGATGCGGAAAAAAATGATAATTATACGGGCGAAATATCCCGATTTGACTTTTGTGAGTTAATCTTTCGTCTGGTTATACAAACACCGTTTTTCACGCAATGGTATGAAGAGAACATAGCCGACGGCAGTGAAACTTTTTACCTTGGAGAAAAGTTTTTTGATGATTGTGAAGATGATTTCGTTTATTTTTTGCACGATATCGGTATCGTTCACGGCAAAACGGAAACCGAATTTGCGCCCGACGATAAACTCACACGGGAAGAAGCTGCTGCCATTATCATTCGTATGATTGATAAAGTGTCGCCGATGGAAGCGACGGAACTGTGGTACGCTTACGCTGATATTGATGAAATATCAGATTGGGCTTTGCATTCCGTTCAAAAAATCAGTAATTTGGGATTTATGAACGGTGTTGGTGATAACAAATTTGCACCAAAAGATACCTATACAACCGAACAGGCGGTTGCCACGGTGGTTAGAGTTTTTGACGCTAATATGCTGCAATGGACTGCTGCGGCTATAAAAAAACTTGCCGGAGAACTTGGTTATGTATACGAAAACGATACATGGAATTATATCACGTATGATTTGGCTACCGGCAGACGTGTGACGCCGCTGGATGTGGATAAAGATACATTCAAGCCGCTTGATTATGAAAACTTTGCCGCTGACAATAAAAGCGTGTATTTTATGGCGCATAAGATTGAAGATGCAGACCCTGCAACGTTTCAGGTAATTGATGATACAGGACAAATGCGTTATGCAAAAGACAAAAACTTTGTCTATATCTATCTTAAAAACGGCGGAATTATGAAAGTGTTCGGCGCAGACCCTGCAACGTTTGAAGTACTTGCATTTCCATATGCAAAAGATAAAAATGATGCATATAACGGTTGTTTGCCATTATATGTAGATGATGTTACGAAATTTGAAGTAGTGGAAAGCGGCAGCGGCTGGACAAGCGCAAGTTCCCCCGAATCATTTTTAACAACAGTCATCAATTCCGAAGAAATCGCAAAATACAACAATGAAAAATATGGATTTATCGATAGTGCCGTTTTATATTCCGAACAGGGAAAGGCAAAAACAGAAAAACTTGTTTATGAAGGATATCGGCTGGTGCAAGATAATCGTTAAATAATCTCATAAAAAAATATATCACTATAATAAGCATAAGAAAAATGTGCTTTCACGACAGGAGGAACTTATTATGGCATCTTATAAGCAGGAATTTATTGAATTTATGGTACGCAGCGGCGTTCTGACCTTTGGCGATTTCACCGCCAAAAGCGGACGCAAGACCCCCTATTTTGTCAATACCGGAAACTATAAAACCGGCGAACAAGCGGCGCGTCTGGGTGAATTCTATGCAAACTGCATTATGGAAAACATTAAAACGCCCATTACTGCATTGTTTGGTCCCGCCTACAAAGGAATCCCGCTGTCTGTTTCCACTGCAATTGCTCTTTCCAACAATCATCAGGTGAATGTGAACTACTGCTTTAACCGTAAAGAAGCAAAAGACCATGGCGAAGGTGGCAGCATGGTGGGCTACAAATTGCAAGACGGCGATAAGGTCGTTATCATTGAAGATGTTATCACCGCCGGAACTGCGATTCGCGAATGCCTTCCCATTTTAAAAGCGGCGGCAGATATCGAAATCGCCGGACTGGTGATTTCCGTAGACCGTATGGAACGCGGTCAAGGCAACAAAACTGCAATTCAGGAAATTGCCGACGAATTTGGTATCCGTACCTTCCCAATTGTGACGGCACGCGAAATCATTGACACATTGCATGGACGCGAAGTGGACGGCAAAGTTGTGATTGACGACGCCATGAAAGAAAAAATGGAGCAATATCTTGCAACCTACTGCGTGAAATAGAAAACATCTATAAAAAATACCGGCAGAATATATATTCTGCCGGTATTTTTGTTTGTCTCCCGCCTACCCTCTCCCCTCAAGAGCACATACGCCTTTGGGGGAGAGGGTATTGTTTTCGTCTCACAAATTCCTTCTTCTTTGCCAAGTTGTAAACTTTATAATTATTTTTAGTTGACAATTAACTCATTTCATGATATACTAAAAAATCATAACAACATAGCAGGAGGAAAAAATAATTATGCAAAACAAATCTACTATTTATCAGCTTACTACATGCGCTATTATGACTGCTCTCATGTGTATCTTAGGTCCCATGTCTATTCCCATCGGTCCCATTCCGGTTTCATTTACCAATTTTGTTATCTTTTTGGCAGTTTATCTATTGGGTACCAAAGGCGCTACCATCAGCTATTTGATTTACTTACTGCTCGGCACTGTCGGTCTGCCGGTATTTTCCGGTTATGCAGGCGGTCTTGCCAAACTGGCAGGTCCCACCGGTGGTTATCTGGTTAGCTTTATCCTATTGACACTCATCAGCGGCATCATCATGAAAAAATTTCATGCTAACGCTATTATCACCATGATTGGTATGACTATCGGTATGGTAGTTTCCTATTTGTTCGGGACAGTTTGGTTCGTACTGCAAATGCAATGTTCTGTTTGGTATGCATTAACCGTGTGCGTGTTCCCGTTTATCCTTGTTGACCTCATCAAAATCTTTGTTGCGGTCGGTCTTGGCAAATCCATTCGCCTCGCCCTGTCCAAGGCGAAACTGCTACCGCAGGAATAATCCGCTTTATCACTACATAAGAAAGGAACTTGTATCATGGACGTGAAAATACTTGCCAAAGAAATCATAGCGGGTAAACGGCTCGGTCGCCGTGACGACCTCCGTTTTTTCTTAAATTGTGACTTGAACGCATTATGCGCCGGTGCAGATTTGCTCCGACAACATTTTTGCGGCGAAAAAGTGGATTTATGTACCATTATTAACGGCAAAAGCGGACGTTGCAGTGAGGACTGCAAATATTGTGCGCAGTCTGCACATCATCATACCGAATGCGAAGTTTACGGCTTTTTGGATACGGAATCCATTGTTAGAGCAGCACTGGCACATGAAAAAGACGGCGTTGCACGTTTTTCCATTGTTACTTCCGGACGCACGCTCAATCAACAGGATTTTGAAAAAGCGCTGGGCGCCTACCGCGCGCTGAAAAAGACTTGTAAACTTTCATTATGCGCGTCTCACGGTTTTTTAACAGCAGAACAATTCCGTCGTTTGCGCGAAAGCGGTGTGCAGCGCTATCATGCAAACATCGAAACCTCCCGCCGCTATTTCCCTTTTATTTGCTCAACACATACCTATGACCAAAAAATTGAAACAATCAAGCTAGCACAAAAAGAAGGTCTCAGCGTCTGTTCCGGCGGCATTATTGGCATGGGCGAAACATGGGAAGACCGGCTGGATATGGCAATCAGTCTCGCTGAGCTTGGTATTCTGTCCATCCCTATCAATGCTTTAACACCCATTTCAGGCACGCCGCTGGAACACCTCTCTCCTTTAACAGAAGAGGATATTCTGCGGACAATTGCATTTTTCCGTTACATCAATCCGGCAGCGCATATCCGTCTGGCAGCAGGACGCAAGCTGATGAAACGCAGCGGCAGCGCGGCATTTCAAAGCGGTGCAAGCGCAGCCATCACCGGAAACATGTTAACAACCACCGGCGCCACCCTCTCCGGCGACAAACTCATGCTGACTGAATTGGGTCGGGACATCCTGCCGGACTACTATAACGCTTAAATTCCCTCTTTATAATATAAAACCGGACATGCTGCTTATGCCATGTCCGGTTTTATGATGTTACTGTTTCTTCCTCATTTTATTACGCTTCACAACCTTGAGCCGCGTGAATTCTTCCCGTTCTTTTTCCTCCAAAACATTGGTGATATCCGCAACAATGGTTTCGTAACGCGGAATGATGATATTTTTCAGCGCATTGGCACGCCGCTGTGTTTTTTTAATATTAGTCGCCAAACGGTATATGGCATTTTCCACCTCAGCCATTTGTTCTGTCAGAATCCGTACATCATCAAAATGCCGTTTCGCTTTGTCCAGTTTCATGCTGGTTCCCATGAATCCATAGGTTGGCTTTACATATTCTTCATTGATATCCACCTGCGGAATTTCTACGCCCATGACACTGCGCATTTTAATTTGCATTTCCTGATGCACCGGCACTGCGTGCGCCAACTGCTTGACGTGCATAATCCCTTCCGTGATATTCGCCTGCTGCAACGCATCATATGCTTCCCGAAAGGTGGAATCAATTTTTTTCTGCAACGCATCTGCTTTTCCCATCAGCGACATCATTTCATTGACTAAAATCGTCCGCTTTTTGTCCAGCAGTTCATATCCCTGCACAGACAGACGCAGTGTATTCTTTGCCAGAATTAAATTTCCTTTGGTCGCAAACAATATGGAATCCATGTCTCTCACCGCACTTTTCTGTTACATTTCACCTAGAATCACTTCATCAAGCGGACGTTTGGGCACATGCAGCGTTCCGGTTTCGTCCTTATAATATTTCACATCGCCCTGCCACGCTTCCTCTACCGGCTGTTCCGCTTTCACCCCCAGCGCCGCAACGCCAATGAGTTTTTCTGTTTCTTTCAGTCCCAGCATTTTGCTGATTTCGGCATAGTCAATTGCGCCCATCCAGCAAGCGCCAACACCATCTTCCTCCGCCGCAAGCAGAATATTTTCCATTGCGGCGCCTGCGTCCAGTTCATAGCCGCTTTTCTTAATTTCCAAATCCGCAATTTGGGCAATATATGCCGTAGGACGTTCGCCCGCTTCCGGCGTTCCCTCCGGCGCAATATAAGCTGCCCAGCGCACATGTTCAAACATACGGTTTACCATTTCTTTTGACTGTACAATCACATATTTCAGTGGCTGCAAATTGGCTCCTGACGGCGCAAGGCGCGCCGCGTCCACATAATCGCGAAGCTGCACGGCAGACAGGGGTGTTTGCGCAAACCGTCTGACTGTCCGCCGGTTTTGTATGACCTCATAAACGCCCATCTTTATCGCCTCATTCTTTATAATATTTTTCCATCATTTCTTTGCTGATACGGTCTAGTTCTGTTTTGGGCAGCAATTTCAGCAACTCCCACCCCATAGAAAGCGTTTTTTCAATGGAACGGTTCTCAAATTTCTTTTGCCCGACAAACTGTTGTTCAAACGCTTTACCGAACTCCATATATTGTTTGTCCGTTTCACTCAGTTCTTCTTCTCCAATAACCGACGCTAGTGCACGCGCATCGTTCACCTTGGAATATGCCGCAAACAATTGGTTGGACAGTTCCGGATGATCCTCCCGCGTAAATCCTGCTCCAATGCCGTCTTTCATCAAACGCGACAGCGACGGCAGCACGGAAACCGGCGGATAAATACCTTTCAAATGCAAAGACCGTTCCAAAACAATCTGCCCTTCCGTGATATATCCTGTCAAATCTGGAATTGGGTGCGTGATATCATCGTTCGGCATTGTCAAAATCGGGATCTGCGTGACTGACCCCTCCGCATTTTGAATCATGCCCGCGCGTTCGTACAGAGACGCCAAATCACTGTATAAATATCCCGGATATCCTTTTCTGGAGGGAATTTCTCCTTTGGAGGAAGAAATTTCACGCAGCGCTTCCGCATAGGACGTCATATCTGTTAAAATTACCAAAACATGCATATTGTGCTGGAACGCCAAAAATTCCGCTGCCGTCAGTGCACAGCGCGGCGTGATGATACGTTCCACCACAGGGTCGTTGGACAAATTCATGAACATGACCACGCGTTCCAGCGCGCCGCTTTCCTCAAAACTGCGTTTAAAATAGTTTGCCACGTCGTGCTTCACGCCCATTGCCGCAAACACAATTGCGAAATCATCATTGCTGCCACCCGCTAACGTTGCCTGACTGACAATCTGAACCGCCAAATTATCATGCGGCATACCGCTGCCGGAAAAAATCGGCAGTTTCTGTCCGCGTATCAACGTGGACAAGCCGTCAATCGCGGAAATTCCTGTTTGGATAAAGTCCCGCGGATAGTTTCTGGCAACCGGATTCATAGGACTGCCGTTCACATCTACTTTTGCCTCGGGGAAAATTTCTCCAAATCCGTCAATCGGTCGTCCTACGCCATCAAACACACGTCCCAACATCTCTTTGGACACTGCCAATTCCATGGTGTGTCCTGTGAAATGCGATACGACATTATCCTCCGACAGCCCTGTGCTTCCTTCAAACATCTGGACAACGGCTTTGTCTTTGGAAACCGTCACAACCTGCCCCAACCGTTTTTCTCCATTATCCAACACAACGTCCACCATTTCGTCCAGCGCAACGTCTTGCACACCCTCAATGATGACCAGCGGTCCATTGATTTCTTTTAAACCTATATATTCTAGTGCCATAAAACTTTTTCACCGCCTCTTTTTTAGCCCATCAAGATTGATACTCCTGTTTCAACTGCCCGCAAATGCTATCAATCTCCTTATCATATTCCTCCAGTTTTTCCAACCGGTCGTTTGTCACATCATATTTGATTGCAATGAGTTTTTCAAAAATACCTGTGTCACGCAGTCTGGAAATCGGCATGGACAAGTCCACCAGTTTCTTTGCCTCATCATATAGATGTAAAATGACCTGCATCATACGATATTGTTTTTCCAGCGGCACATAGGTATCATCTTTATGAAACGCATTTTGCTGCAAATATCCCACACGAATCACCCGCGCAATTTCCAGTGTGAGCCGTTGGCTGTCCGGCAGCACATCACTGCCAATCAGCTTCACAATTTCCATCAAATCGCTTTCCTCCTGCAACAGTCCGATAAACCGCGCGCGACACTTCGGGAAATCTTCGCCCACATTTTGTTCATACCAAGATTCCAGTTCGTCGAAATATTCACTGTAACTCGCAATCCAGCCAATCGCCGGATAGTGGCGGGAATATGCCAGCGAACGGTCCAGCGACCAAAAACAGCGAATGAACCGCTTGGTGTTCTGCGTCACCGGCTCGGAAAAGTCGCCGCCCTGCGGCGAAACTGCGCCAATGATGGACACCGACCCTTTGCTGCCGTTCAAATTATCCACCAATCCGGCGCGTTCATAGAACTGCGCTAACCGCGACGGCAGATATGCCGGAAATCCCTCTTCCGCAGGCATTTCCTCCAAGCGCCCCGAAATTTCGCGCAGCGCCTCCGCCCAACGCGAGGTAGAATCCGCCATAATCGCCACATCATAGCC
>CAMNSU010000038.1 GCA_946555455.1 uncultured Clostridia bacterium
GGCAGAAAATCAATCAGTTTTTTGATGGGGTTCGCCAAATAGACAATGCCCAGCGTCGCTGCAAACGACAACTGAAAACTGACGTCAAACAATGAATAGGGATTGATGATGGCAACCACCGCGGCAGCCGTCGCCATGGTGGTGAGAAAATCTTTTTTGCGCCGCAGTAAAATCGCCAGCATGGCAATGATACAAGTAATACCTGCGCGCAGCACAGACGGCGTAAAGCCCACCATGCACATGAAAAAGACAACGACCGCCGCTGCCGCTACCCCTCGCGCCCGTTTTTTCAGCCCAAACCGTTTGCACACATACATCACAAACAACATCAAAATGCTCATATGCATACCCGACACGACAACAATATGTGAAATGCCCGCGCGGGCAAAAATGTCTTTCATCTCCGGTGTGAAGGAGGATTTATCGCCGAGCGCAATTCCTTTCAGCAGCGCGCCTGCGTCTCCCGGCACAAATCTGTCAATCTGCCCCAGCACAAACGTTTTGACTTTCCACGGCAATCCCGCTTCGTTTTGATATACCCGAATCTGTTCTTCCTCGCAGTACATGGTCGCCGCAATGCCGTGTGCACGCAAATAACTTTCATAGGAGAATCCTTTTTCGTTCATCTGCCCCAGCGGTCTGCTGATAATACCTTCTACCGACAAAACATCGCCGTAGCGCCACTGCTTTTCTCCCGCTTCTACGCTCACCAGCACCTTTTCGCGCGTCTGGTGCTTTTTGCCCTCCAACTCCACATAGCTGCATTTCACCGTGAGTTTCGTATGGTCTGTACCAATATCCGGTTCATTTACAATTTTCCCATAAATATAGACGTAATTTTCCTGATAAAGTTTCAAAAATTCCATTTTTCGGACAGATTGCCATTCCACTTCCAAACCGCCTACCAAAAATGACAGGCACATGCACAGCAGCAAAATAAAACGGCGTTCGCGCCCGAGCAGTCCTTTGACCAGCACCACCAACAGTAACATGGCAAATAACGTCAAAAAGTCTGCCGCAAGATAGACCGACGCAAGAATGCCCAGCAAAAATAAAATAACGTTCCATAACAGCGCCCGCCGCATACTTTCGCCGCTCCTTTCTCACCAACCCGAACGCACAAAAGGCAGAGCGTCGCCGCGCCCTACCTTTTGTACCCTTTGTTTTGTTTTCTCTTCTTTGCTTATCTTAATTTTGCGCCGCAAGTGTTATCCAATGCTTCCACAGTGCGTTTCATAATATCGTTAATCGTTTCTTCCTCCAGCGTTCCTTCGTGACTGCGCATCACCAAAGCATATGCCACGCTCTTTTTGTCCTCCGGCACCTGTTCGCCCTGATAAACATCAAACAATTTCACTTGTTCCAAAACCTCTCCCGCCACGCTGCGAATGACCTTTTCAAGTTCATAGACCGGAACCGTTTTGTCCACCAGAACAGCAATATCCCTTGTCACTGCCGGATATTTCGGCAGCGGTTTGAACTGTTTCTCTCCGTTTGCCTGCGACAATATATCCGCCAAATCCAGTTCTGCAAGATAGACCCGCGTTTTCAGCCCATAATTACGTATCACAGACGGATGCACTTCGCCCAGCACGCCGCAGTCTTTCCCGCCAATCTCTACCGCTGCACAGCGGCCCGGGTGGAACATGGGATTGTCTGTACAAGCCGTATAAACAGCGTCCTGCGCACCCAAACCGGCAAGCAGCGCTTCCACCGCACCTTTGACGGTATAGAAATCGCAGCTGCCGCCATAAAACGCCATTGTGATTTTGTCGCGTTCCTCCGGCAGCTGGGCGCCGTCCTGCGGCAGATATACTTTGCCGATTTCAAACAAGTTCGCCTGGTCGTTACGCAAATTCAAATTGCGCGCTACTGTATCCATCATTGCGCCAATCGTCGTGGTACGCATCACCGACGTTTCTTCGCCCAGCGGGTTTGTGATACGCACCACGTTACGCAAACCGCTGTCCTGCGGCACATTCAGCAAATCAAACATTTTCGGTGTTGTGAACGTATAGGTGAAAATTTCATACATACCCATACCACAGAGCATTGCCTTTATCCGGTCTTTTTTGTTTTCCATCTCACTCTGTCCGCCCATGGTGGTTTCTCCGCGCAGCGGCGTAGTCGGCAGTTTGTCATATCCGTATATTCGCACCACTTCTTCCGCCACATCTGCCATTTCATGAATGTCAATGCGGTAGGTCGGCGCAAGGCAAGTATCGCCTTCTATGGTAAATCCCAATTTTTTCAGTGCTTCCAGCATAAAGGTACCGCTGATTTGCGTTCCCAAAAATTGATTGATTTTCTCCGGCACAAATGGAACCGGTTTGCGCGTATCTTGCGCATGATTGACGTCAATCATGCCATCACACACTTCTCCCGCGCCCAGCAGTTCCACCAATTCACAGGCGCGGTTCAGCGCGTCCGGAATCATCTCTGCATCCAGTCCCTTTTCATAGCGGGCAGAGGATTCTGTCCGCAGTCCCGCTTTTTTTGCGCTGCGGCGCACGCGTGTCGGTTCAAAATTCGCGCATTCAAAGAGTACCGTAACGGCGTCGTCCGTAATCTCGGAATTTTCGCCGCCCATCACACCTGCCAGCGCGACTGCTTTTTCCTCGTCGCTAATCACCAACACTTCGCTGTCCAGCGTATGCTCCGCGCCGTCCAGCGTCACCATCGGTTCACCGTCTTTCGCGCGGCGCACCGTGATATGGTGTCCTGCCACGCGGTCTAAATCAAACGCGTGCATAGGCTGACCATATTCCAGCAAAATGTAGTTGGTGATATCCACAATGTTATTGATTGCACGGATACCGCTGTTTTTCAGCCGGTCCTGCATCCATTTGGGCGAAGGCGCAATTTTCACGTTTTTCACAACGCGCGCCGCATAACGCGGACACGCTTCCGTGTCCAGCACGTCCACTTTCGCCATTGCATTTACATCACCTGCGCCGCCTTTCACTTCCGGTTTGTGCAATTTTATCGGTTTATCAAAAGTCGCCGCTGTCTCACGCGCCATACCAATCACGCTAAAGCAATCGGGACGGTTGGACGTGATATCAAAATCAATCACATTTTCGTTCAAATTCAGTGCGTCGCGGATATCGGTACCCGGCGCGATATCCTCCTGCAAAATCAAAATGCCGTCTTCACATGCGCCCGCATAGTCCTCCAGCGCCATGCCCAGTTCCTCATGAGAACACATCATTCCCATGGACAGTACGCCGCGCAGTTTTCCTTTTGTGATTTTCACGCCGCCCGGCAGTGTGGATTTATGCAGCGCCACCGGCACCAATTGTCCCACTTTCACATTGGGCGCGCCCGTTACAATTTGAATGGTTTCGCTGCCCACATTCAGTTGGCATACCACCAATTTATCCGCGTCGGGATGGCGTTCAATCTGTTCAATTTTTCCCACTACAACGTTTTTGATTTCGCTTCCGGCATTTTCAATGCCTTCCACCATAGACCCCGACATGGTCAGCGCATGTGCATATTCCTCCGGCGTCACATCTGCTATATCAACAAATTCCCCAATCCAACTCCAGGGTAATTTCATATTTACCACCTCAACCTTTCTGACCTGTTTTGTTCCGTCTGGCACAAGTCTTGCCGCCGTTTATTTTTCTTAGAACTGTTTCAGGAACCGCATATCGTTTTCAAAGAACATGCGGATATCCTGAATATCAAACCGCCGCATAACGATACGTTCCAAGCCCATTCCAAAGGCGAATCCGCTGTATTCCTCCGGGTCAATATCACAATTGCGCAGCACCTGCGGATGCACCATGCCTGCGCCCAAAATCTCAATCCAGCCTTCGCCTTTGCACAAACGGCAACCCTTGCCGCCGCAAGCAAAGCAGCTTACGTCCACTTCCGCAGACGGTTCTGTAAACGGAAAATGATGTGGACGGAACCGAATCCGTGCATCTTCGCCATATAGTTGTTTCGCCACTGTTTCCAGCGTTCCTTTCAAGTCTGCCATGGTAACGCCGCGGTCTACCACCAGTCCTTCAATCTGATGAAATACCGGTGAATGTGTTGCATCTACCGCGTCGCTGCGGTAGACCCGTCCCGGCGCAATAATGCGAATGGGAGGCTTTTTCTGTTCCATCACGCGGATTTGCACCGGCGAAGTCTGTGTGCGCAGCAATACATTCTCCGACACATAAAACGTATCCTGCGTATCGCGCGCCGGATGGTCTTTTGGAATATTCAGCGCTTCAAAATTATAGTAGTCCAGTTCCACTTCCGGTCCTGCCGCCACTTCAAAACCCAATCCAATGAAAATGTCTTTCACTTCATTTAACACCTGCGTGAGCGGGTGCAGACTGCCGGCGGAAAAATCTTTACCCGGCATGGTTACGTCCAGCACCTCATTTTTCAACTGCTGCTGCAATTTTAAATCTTCAATTTTTGCTTTTGCGTCCGCTAATTTTTTCTCAATATCCGCGCGCACCTCATTGGCAAGTTCGCCAATCACCGGTCTCTCCTCCGGCGTCAGTTTCCCCATTTGACGCAATACGCCGGTGAGTTCTCCTTTTTTTCCAAGGTATTTGACGCGCACCTGTTCAAATTCCGCTTTAAGGTCGCCGCTGCTTTTCACCAGCGCCGCAATCTCCTCCTGCGCCTGTTTCCCGATTTTTTCCAGCATCTCTTTCATCATGATTCACACCTTTCCGCATAAAAAAACACATCCGCCCCAGCCAAGGGACGAATGTGCTGCATTCACACAATCCGTGGTACCACCCAAATTCCCATGTGCTTCACATGGGCACTTTTCTTGCGGATAACGCCCGCCTGCGCCGCAACCTACCGGAGTTTGTAGTGCTCGTTCAGTATTGGAGCTCCGAGGTGAACTTCGCGATTGCCGCAGACCGCAAGGAAACTTCCAGCAGATTATTTCCTCTCTCTTTTCGGCTGACCTGACACGCTACTCTTCCTCTTCACAGCTTTTTAAAACAATTCACAAATTTCTAAAGATATATTCTATTTTATCATAAATTTTTCCATTTTGCAAGTATTAAAAAATATTTTCTATGGTCGGCTGTTCTTTTTCCGCCATTTCCTCTAAAATACTCGAAAATAAATAGAGTTCTGTCTGTGCCATTTGATATTCCTGCTGCGCGTAATATTGCCGGCATTTTGTCAACGCCATTTTTGCCTCGTCAATATGGTCATGCATTACGATATAGTCCAATTTCTGTTCCGCTTCATCCCATGCATCACTAATTTTCTCCAAGCTCTCCCCTGCCTGCTGCGGCGCTGCCTCCATGTCTTGCAGCGTCTGCTGCACCTGCGCGCAAAGCTGCTCCACAGTTTTACCGATAAATCCGCACCAGCCAATTCCTGCGCCTAATACAATGGCAAGAAAAATCACTGCAATCCAAGTCCGCTTCATTTGTTATGCTTCCTTTCCCTTTTGTCGGTAGAGTTGATAATAGAATTTTTTGTTTTCGTCCAGCGTAGCAAAAAACACGTCTTCTATCTGTTGTATTTGATGTTTGTGCAGCAATTGCAGCAATTCATCTTTGCTCATACGGAGTTTTTCCATGCCTTCCTTGTACAAATGCCGGTCTTTGATAACCATTTGCGGCAAACAGCTTTTTTGTGTCTGAACCCCCAACTCCTCCGCTGTCGGCGGTCGCTGAGAACTTTTGGGAATGATGCTCACAGTGCCGCTGGTCTCCAAAATCACATACGCCACTTCGCGAATATCCGTATATCCGTTTGTGCGCAGTTCTTCCATCACATCGTCAATGTTGTAGCGCAATTTCCGCAGCGCTTCAATGTCAAACAAGCCGTCCCGCACCAAAATACATGCTTTTCCTTCAAACAAACGGCGCGCCTTGGCGCTTTTTAACACCACCACCGATATGAGAATTTCAATGGAAATCAGCGTCATAATCGGCAAAATCCCATAAATGAGGGGAATATTCACGTCCTGCATGGGAATTGTCGCAAGTTCCGCCAACATCATGGCAATTACAAATTCCGACGGCTGTAGTTGCCCAATCTGTCGTTTGCCCATAATCCGCATGGCGGCGATAACCAGTAAATATAAGATAATCGTTCGCACAAAACTGATTAGCATAAAAAATCGTTCTCCTCCGCTCCATTTTTTCAAAAGCTTCTACCGATTCTATTGACAAGCTTCTACAAAATATTGTACAATAGAAAGTGATTGTCTGCCGTATGATAAGCAGGCAGTTAAACGGTTTCAATAGGTATATATTTACCAATTCGTATTGATTTATGTAAAGCACGAACAAAATCCGTTTCAGATACGTCTAAGCTATATTGGTATAACGTGAAAGGAGTTCCCTCATGAAAAAATTTTCCCTGTTACTTTCTATTTGTATGTTGCTTGTTCTGTTCACACTTCCTGCCGGTGCTGCCGAGCTTATCAGTCAAACGGAAACGCGCCAAACAGTCACTTCCGGCGTGGAACTGATTGAACTCAAACGCATGACCACAGACGGCTGGCAGAACGTACATATTGTGCAAGCAGATTTGACGAATCCCAAACTCAGCTTATCCATGATATATCCCAAGTCCGGCGCGGGCACGCTGCAAAATGTTGCGCAAATGGCGGATTCCTACGGCGCAGTTGCTGCTATCAACTCCGATTTTTTTGATTCCAAAGGCGGCGGAAAAGGCAGCAGTATCGGATATAATGCAGTAGGCGGCGAAACCATTTCCACACCGCCCATTGACGCGGAGTTTGCTTCCATTGGTCTGGACGTTATGGGCAATGTTTTGCTGGAACATTTCAATCATTATATTGAAATCACTGCGCCGGACGGCACCAAAGAATATGCGCAGCACGTGAACAAATATAACGTATTGGGCGGCACTACCATATATACGCCCGCATGGGGCAAACAATCCCTTGGCGCAAGCGGCACCAAGGTGGAAGTGGTGGTGGAAAACGATGTTATCACTGACATTCGTCTGGACAAACCTGCTGTGGACATTCCGCAAAACGGTTATGTCATTTACGGCGATATCACACAGACCAACTTTTTAACCATGAAGCTGCAAGTTGGCGATAAAATCAGCTGCGACGTCGTGATTGGTCCGAACAATGATATGGACGTGGCAATTGGCGGCAGCACTATGCTGGTAAAAAACGGCGTGCGTACCGCTATCACGCTGAACAGTCCCGGGCGCGCACCCCGCAGCGCCATTGGATTTGACGCCACTGGGAAACAAGTCTATTTCATTGCGGTGGACGGACGCGGCGCAGACGAAAGCATTGGTATGACATTAAATGAACTTGCGCAATTCTGTCTAGACTTGAAGTTGTTCAACGCCTTGAATCTGGACGGCGGCGGTTCTACGCAGCTTGCTGTCAAATTTAAAAGAACGGATACTTCCACAGTGGTGAACCACGCCAGTCAATATCCCTGCCGCGCTGTTTCTAATGCAGCAGCAATTTTGACCACCGCACAGCGCGGCGTGCTGGAATCCATTTCTGTCACAGCCTATCAAGACAACGTATTCGTAGGAACCCGTGCCGGCATTGATG
The DNA here is from genome assembly GCA_946555455.1 of uncultured Clostridia bacterium. Classification (GTDB taxonomy): domain Bacteria; phylum Bacillota; class Clostridia; order RUG12999; family RUG12999; genus JAAWTG01. Next base: position 7,535 of record CAMNSU010000038.1, read on the forward strand.
TATTGGGCGAGGACGAACTGGGGTATGACATGGAACTTGATGCATCTCAGGTAAAACTTTCTTTTTCCGGTTTGAAAGGTCGTTTGGAGGGGAACGCATTTTTCCCTGAAGAACCCGGCACCGCTACTATTACAGCAGAATATCAGGGGAAAACGGCAACCATGACGCTGCGCGCCATAGAGGGTCCCGCGCGGATTGTTTTATCCCCAAACTATATCAATATCACGTCTAGCGCGGTATATCCGTTAGCAATTACCGGCCACAGCGCAGACGGTTACAGCGCGCCGATTAATCCGGCAGACGCTGTTTTAGAGTGTCCGAACGACCTCATTGCTTTGGATTGGGGCGGCGTCCGCGGTCTCGGCAGCGGCATTGCTAGCGCCACCGTTTCCGTTGGTTCCGCGTCCGCCATGCTCTATGTTAACACCATGGGAACTTCTTCTATCGCACCGGAAAGCAAATATACCGACGGGTTTGAATCGTCAAACGGCACCGCGCTTCCTTATCCTGAAAATGTTATCTGTACCTATGAAATCTCAGGAGAACAAGTGCATTCCGGCAGCTACAGCGGCAAACTTGCCTATGATTTCCGGCAGGAGATAGAAGGCGTACAGTCTGCGGCAATGGAATTCAGCAATCCGCCCACTATCGCGAACCAAAACTCCAAAATCCGACTTTGGGTACACGCTGCTTCTTATAACCAACAATGGCTGCGCGTCATGCTGCGTGATGCAAACGGAACGGTTCACCGGCTCTCTTTGGCAGATTCACTCACCTTTGACGGCTGGCGGCAACTGGAAATGAACATTCCTTCCGATGTTGCTTTGCCTGCACAGTTGACCCGTATTTATTTGGTGCAGGACGATGCTCGTTTACAAAATGCAGGGATTGTCTATTTTGATGATTTAGAGATTTTAGGCGGTGTGCCCTCCGGCACGACCACTTCCGGCGACCCGCTTTATGGCAACTTGCCTGTGCAACCTGTCAATTATTTCGGCGGTCTTGCCTCTACCAACACGCTCATGGAAGGAATCGCGCGGCGTCAACTCTCTGCCGCCATCATACAGCCTGCATTTTTGTTGGATTCCGCTGAGCCATTTGGAAATTTAAGCGTATTTACCAACATGCATAAATCTGTATCCGGCGGCGTCACCACACTGGAACTGCAAAACAATTCCTCCGGCATTTTGGAGGTAAATCCGGAGGGCTGGAAATGGCTGCTCGCTGAGGCGGAACAAATTTCCACACCTGCCGCGGTTCTTGCGCTGTCCAGTCCGCTGAATTTCACTAATCAAGACGAATCCGACCTATTCTATAGCACGCTGGCAAAACTGACGAACAAAGATGTTCAGGTATTTGTTGTTTGGAAAAACGGTCATACATCTATCAATACCGTGGATGGCGTACGTTATATCAGTTTGGCAGCGTTCACGCCCTCCGCCGCCGACCACCGGAACATTGCCGATATTTTGCAGGTCTATACCAGCGGAACCAGCGTAAAATATCAAATTGACCAACACGCGCTCTGGCGGTATGAATAAATCACCGTAGCATATAAAAATTGCTGATATATAACTTTGATTTTATCCTCGCTATCATTTTTGACCATATAAAATCACTTTTATCCAGCAGATATATTATTCTTCATAGAGACGTATGCTGTTGCGGTATTCGTGGGGCGTTTGTCCCATTATATCTTTAAAAGAACGAAAAAAATAAGAAAGACTGTTAAACCCACATTTTAAAGAGATTTGTTCAACCGTTTCGATTGTCGCTTCCAGAAGTTCACACGATTTCTGTATTTTATATTTTTTTATAAAATTTACCGGCGTCTCGCCGATTGCCTTTTTAAATATCCGGATATAGTGGTTTACACTGTATCCGGATATTTTTGCAAGAAATGATATATCAATAGGCTCCGTCAAATGATTTTTAATGTACTCAATAGAAGTTGAAATGGAATACGGAATTTTTTTAGCATTTTCATCCATAAGGGTCGCCATAATATGAAAAATACAAGATTTTATTTCTAAAGTACTCGCGCGTGTGGGATAAATAAAATTTTTATATATTGTCTTAAAATATGGAGTTAATGATTCCATTCCATCAATATATAAAGGAAGTTCCACATTGCGAAACGCTAAACTACTATCAGTAAATACAATAAAATAAGAAAAATATGGTGTAAATCCCTCAGTCCGCATTCCCGGTTTCCGAATAAAAATCCGCCCCGGAACAGTTTGTAATGATTTTTGCTCAGTAATCATTTCTCCTGCACCGTCTGTAATTAACTCAAACTCGCAAAATTGTACAGTACGCTGACCATAGGATTGTCTCGTTAACGGAGAATTCTTTTCGGTAAGGCGTATTGCGGATACTAATTCCGGCATAAAATTTTCAAGCATCATTACATTACTCCTATAAAAAAATAGTGATTTTGTGCATAAAATAGTGATATACGTTATTGTGTTTTTACTTATGCCATATTATAATATAGGCAATATGATAAGTCAAGGAGGGCTTTGGAAATGAATCATGAATATCATATATCAATGAATGGCAGCGATGAAAATATCGGAAGCGTCGAATTCCCTTTTCGTACGATATCCAAAGCAGCCGAAACGGCAAAATACAATGATATTATTACGGTACACGAAGGTACATACCGCGAATGGATAAATCCTAAATTCGGCGGACGCGATAATATCAGAAGAATTATTTACCGCGCTGCTGCCGGAGAAAAAGTTGTCCTAAAAGGTTCGGAAATCATTGGAAACTGGGATTTGTTAAAAGAAAATATATGGAAAGCAGAGGTATCCAATGCCCTGTTCGGCAATTACAATCCCTATGCGCAGGAACTGAACGGCGATTGGCTTCTGTCCCCAAAAGAACCATATCTTCATTCGGGAATGATTTATTTAAATGAAAAAGCATTAAAAGAGGTTTTCAGTGTATCAGAAGTTGCAAATACTGCTCATTCATGGTATGCGGAAGTCAATGAAAAACAGACTGTATTTTATGCTAATTTTGCGAATCAAAATCCCAATGAATGCACCATAGAGGCGAATGTAAGAAAATGCTGCTTCTATCCTGAAAAAAGCGTTATCAATTATATTACTATACAGGGGTTTGAAATTGCTCATGCCGCTTCTCCTTGGGCGCCGCCCACAGCTGAGCAGTTCGCCATGCTCGGAACACACGGCGGCAAAGGTTGGATTATAGAAGATAACGTTATGCATGATGCAAGATGCAGTGCGGTAAGTCTTGGCATTGATCCTCCCGAAAGCAATAAATCTACTTTATACAGAGATAAATCCGGATATCAATATCAAATAGAAACTGTTTTCAAAGCAAAAAGTATGGGTTGGGACAAAGGGAAGGTAGGTTCTCATATTGTGCGCAATAATACGATTTATAATTGCGGTCAAAACGGTATTGTCGGGCATATGGGCAGCGCTTTCAGCGAAATTTACGGAAACCATATTTATTATATAGGCAACGCCGAAGAATTTATGGGCTGGGAAATCGCAGGGATAAAATTCCATGCAGCAATTGATACCTACATTCATGATAACTATATTCATGATTGTGGCCGGTTTGGTATTTGGCTTGACTGGCAGACACAGGGGGTTCGGGTAAGCAAAAATATTCTCTGCCGAAACGGCGGAAGTCAAAAATTCAATGACTTGTTTGTAGAGGTATCACATGGACCATATTTAGTAGATAATAATATTTTTGCCTCAGAGCGTAATCTGCAAATCGTTTCACAGGGCGGTGCATATGTACACAACCTTCTAGCCGGAGCAATTCATCCGTCGCCATGTATGGATCGGGCGACTCCGTATCACTTTAACCATACAACAGATATTGCCGGATATGCCTTTGTATATGGAAACGATGTGCGGTTTTATCAAAATATTTTTGCGGGAACAGGTGAAGAGATTCATGACTGGAAGATAGGGACAGCAGTATATAATGGCAATTCCGTTTCCATGGAAGAATATATTGATAACCTTGATAAATCAATGGGAGATCATGAAAAATATTATGTAGCAAAGCAACCGGTATATATCGACCGAAATTGCTATTTTGGCAATTCCGCAGCTTTTGACCGCGAAGAAAACAAGTTGGTTATGAACACAAATGTCGGTCTTCAAATCACCGAAGAAGATGACAAAGTTTATCTTGAACTTGATATTCCGGAAGAATTCTTCTCGGTACCGACCACGATGATAACTACCGATAATTTACAGCCGCCTCGAATTGTCGATTTACCGTATGAACATCCTGACGGTACTCCCCTTCGACTAGATTTTGATTTATTCGGAAATAGGCGTGCTGACTCACCGACCGTCGGGCCGATTGAATCATTACAACCAGGGCATAATAAAATATTGATTTGGCAAATTAAATAATTCTAAAAAATGAAGGTATTAATAGTGCTCTGTTGAGCATAACATCTACATAAAAGACCATGCCGCAAAAAGTTCTGCTCTCTGCGGCATGGTCTTTTCCATATGCGTTATTCCTTATAAATCACGATATCTTTTGCCGTTTCATAGCGGAACCGGACATAAATTCTGGAGGCACGTTCGCCGCTCATCATAAAGGTATATATTTCGTCTGAAGTGGCTCTGCTCACTTCATCCTTTTGTTTATCATAAATATAGATGTTGCCCGCTGCGGCAAAGGAAATCCAAGCGTCCCGATTGTCAAACAACGATTGGTCAATTGTCTCCGCCATGTTGCTGGTCATGATAAAGTTATTTCCTTCTTTGGAATATACGGTTCCATATAAACTCCAAAGATAATTGAATACACTGCCTTGCTGCTGTGCGCTATACGGTTTTGTCACATCGAATTCCAGTTTCACCTTACTGATTTCGCCCTGCTTATTCTTTTCAAATACAATACCGTCCCCGCGCTGCACTTCTCGCATCGTGCCGCCGCTTGATACCATCAGTGTATCCATTTCCTTTGTCGGCAAATCTATATATTTCCCATTTGAAATGGCATATAGTTTCTTTGTGGAAGAACCATCTTCTTTTGCAGCGGAAACCACTTTATCTACAATACCAAATGCAGAATCGTTCGTGGTTTCCCCGCCTGCTTTTTCCCAAACGACAATTGCGCCTGCCGCGCCGCCGTCATCTACGTCATATGCCGCTACCTGATAGGTTCGGTCATTTTGCAGACGTGAAACTTCGACACTATCAAAATCTTCCTCTTCAATGCTTCCATCGGCTGATACAAAAAAGATTTTCGTATTTGTCGACGCCATGAATTTCATACGGAACGTTTTAAGACCGCTTTTATATTGCAAACCGGCTTTTTTGAAATCCAGAGAGAACGTATATGGGTCTTGCCCAACCACCGCTGTCCGGAGTTCATTCAGTGCGCCCGCCGCATTGAGTTGATAGGTAACAAGCTGGCTGATGATACCGTTCGGCGTATATTTGCTGTCCTCCGGTTTCGCCGCGTTGTTATCTGTCGCCAAAACCGCCCGCAACGCCGCCTGTCCTTCTGCCGTCGCCGGTTTAACAGCGCGTCCGTTCAGTTTGATAGTTGACGCCAAATCCAGTATCTGAAATTCTCCTTTTTCGTTCAACAATTTCATTTGCATCTCTGTGTTGATGCCGTCCTTCGTTGCCGCTTCAATCACATATCCGTATTGCTGCCCCGCCGTATCAGAACTTCGCGCTGCCACGCGTCCATCGATATCCATAAAAAATGTATAAGTTCCGCCAAGTTCAATCGCGGGCATACGGTCCAGAGACGGCGCTTTGGGGTACATTGTCTCTCCCAGCATAATCTCTTCATCGGTGATTTCATTTACTTTTGCTGTAATCGGATCGCCGCCGAATATGATTTTAATATATTGTCCGTCCTGACTGGAAAACACAGAAATCAACTGTCCATCCGATATATCGTCAAACGCATAAATTGTTTCATCTCCCGGCAGCAACACCTCGCATACTGCTGTGGTATCATCCGGCACTTGTACTGTTAAGCTGCGGTCATAGCGGTCATATATCGTTTGGTTTTCATAATCGATTCCGCCCACCAAAATATTTTCATAAGATTCGATTTCCACCAAATTGTAAGAACCGCCGCCATCGCTGCTGCTTAGACGAATGCTGCCGTTTTCTATGTTGAACAACGCTTGGTCATAAATTACGCTGCGTCCGTTATACAAAATATCCGCATCAGCTCCGATATGTACGCGCTGCGTTCTTCCCTCCTGCGCGTATCTGATTTCATTTCCACTGAAGGAAATCAAATCCTCCGCCTGAATGGTGACTCCTGTACTTTGCGGCATTTTCGCAATATACAGCAGGACGCGTTCCTCCAGTGCATTTTCATCTGTTTGGAAATAGATTGTGACGTTTTGTCCGGCAAATGCCGCTGCATTTGTCTCACCAACTGCATACAGTTGTCCGTCAATGATAACCTGCTGCTCATTCAATTTCGATGATGTTTTATAAGTATCATTTACTTTTACATTTTTGTAACTATAAATCTGCATTACATTGGTCAACAGCGTCTCGCCGCGCACTACTTCATATTGTGGATTCCATGTATCAAAAACCGTCTGCTGGCGCAAATCCACCCGCAGCGTCTGATAAATCAGATGGGCTATTTGTGCGCGCGTAAGCGGTTGATCCTGCACATAATTGCCGCTCAGTCCAAGCGCCGATGCCTGCATGAGATATCCTGTCGGATATCCGCCCATTGCCTCAGCCGGCTGTTGATACCCTGTAACACAAACCAGCACTTTTGCTGCCTGCGGATAGGTAACAGGCTCCTCCGGCTCAAACAGTCCGCCACCCACGCCGGCAAAGACGCCGCTGCCTGTCAATGCCGCAATCACCCCTGCCGCATAATGATCCGCCGGCACATCCTCGAACACCACTGTTCCATATGTATTTTCATACCCTAAAATATTGCCGACCATCATGGCAAAATCCGCCCGTGTCACTTCTCCTTCCGGGTCAAAACAATTATTTTCATCGCCATTTACCACCCCAATTGCCCCGAGCATTTCGATTTCTCCTGCATAGGATGTTTCAGTCGTTACATCGTCAAACGCCGCATTCACTCCTAGTATCGGCAGAAGCATAACTACCGTGAGAAAACTGGCAACTATTTTATTCTTCATCACTTCTACCTCCCTACTGTCAGCACAGCCGCAATCATTTTAGCGCTTTGCGCACGTGTCGCATTTGCCTGCGGTGCAAACGTCCCGTCTCCGTTGCCGTTGATAATACCGGCAAGTGCCATTTCCCCGACGGCCTCCACCGCATATGATGCAATTTGGTCTGTATCGCTGAATACTGCCGCGGGTTCCCCTTTTTCAAACGTTATATGTTTTAGTTTTGCCGCGCGGTCTATCATCACTGCCATATCCTGACGTGAAATGTTGGCTTCCGGCTGAAATGCGCCATTGCCATCGCCTTGTACAATACCATTTTTTGCCGCTGCCGCAACCACGCTATAGTACCAGTCCGTCATGGATACGTCTGTGAAATCAAGTTCTCCCGCTGCATCTTCCAGCCCGAATGCTCTAACGACCAATGCCGCAAATTCCGCTCTGGTAATCGCATCGTTCGGGTGGAATTTGCCGTCTGCTGCCGCCTTGACAATACCTTTGTCATATAATAAATTCACAGATGTTTGTGCCCATGGCGCGCCCTCCATATCTATAAAACTGCTACCGTTTTCTATCTGTCCGCCACCCTGCGGCGTGTTGGTATTTGGTGTTGTATTTTGCCCTGGCAGCGCCGGGCGCCCCGACATATTGCCTCCTACTGTTCCGCCGCCACCGCCGCCGATACCACCAATACTGCCGCCGTTATTTTTCTCTGCTGTCAAACGGTCTGCAACTGCTTTATGGAACGTGCTCTTTATTTGTTCTAAGGAGGTGTAGTTAATATTTAACATCGCTTTAAACACTGCCGACTGGTCTTTCACCTGATTCAACTGTGTGGTATCCAGCGCCACAGCCGACTGGTAGGTCACCAGCAAAGCCTGCCGTATCTCCGTATAATTCTGCGGTTTAGAAACACAGCCCAAAATTACGGCCTCCACAAATGCCTGTTCTATTTCTTGTGGTACAGCATAATCTCCCTTTTGCAGCCAATCCGCCGCATATGTTTTTGCATTATCGTTTAGCGTCTCCAGCATGGACAGGTCTGCTTTCACCATATCCTGATATTTTGTTAATACTGCCGCCACATTCTCCGCGCCGCAGCCTATCAATGCGCCAACCGCCATTGCCGGCTTAAAAATCTCAGACACTTCAATGACGTCCTGTGGCTGCTTTTGTTTCACACCTGCTGCCACCAGTTCATTTACTTTGCTCTTCCGGCTGCCTAACGCCAAATAATCTGTTAAATCCAGCATTAACGGTATTTTGTCAGCTTCTATGACGCGTCCCACTGCTGCCGCAATCTCCGCAGCCGTTCCGCTTCCGTTTGCGGCGTCTCTCAGCCGCTCAACCGCTTCCAATTGTTTTCCTTCGCTGACAAATTCTAACGGCACACTGTTTTGCTCTCCTGTATCCGCTGCCGTCACCGTGATGAGATAGGTACCGATTGGGCAATCTTCCGCCATGCGGAATGCATGAGAATAGCCGCCCTCCGACTCTTTTACAAAAAACTGATTTAAATAAACCGGACCGTCCGGCGGGACGACAGTCTCATCTTCCGATGATTGAAACTCTGCTGTAATTGTCATCATTTGCCCGTATCCATTTTGATAAACACCGCTGATGGTAATAACCTTCGTTTTTACATCACGGCTCAGTTGTATGGAAATTGCTTCTGTGTCAGCCGCCCATACAGCAGGCGCCATACAAGTCAACATAAGCAGCGTTGCCACTAATATTGCAAGCTTTTGTTTCATGCCAAATTCCTCCCCATGTATTGATTTTTCTAAGAGTGTGTACCGCCACGAAACTGCGTCGGCGTAACCCCTTCTAACTTTTTAAATACTCTCATAAACGTTCCGCGGTTGGTATATCCTACTGCGTTTGAAATTTGTTCCACAGTGTATCCTGTTTCCTGCAACAACACTTTTGCTTTTTCAATCCTGACTTTACTGATATAGTCCAGCAGTCCCATTCCCGTTTGGTTTTTAAACAACATAGACGCATAATTGGGATGTATTTTCAAATGCTCTGCAACCACCGCTACGCTTAAATTCGTATTGGAATAGTTTTCCTGAACAAACTGTTCCACCTTGTTGCGAATTTCATTTTTCCCCTGCCGCTCTACATATTCGCATACCGTAGATAGGATATCGCTGACCGCCGCGCGCAAATCACTGATGTTGTCGCACTTTGTAATGCGGTCTACCGGTTTTAAACTATCCAAAAACTCTTCCTGATGATTCCCAAACACTTCTTGAATCGTTTTAATCATCGTGCTGGCAATGTCAAACATCAGACATTTTACCAATTGCATCGGCATAAATTCCGATTCAAAATTTTCCCGAAATACTTCTTCCAATACCAATTCTGCTTCTTCTTTGTTGCCGGAACGCACCAAATAAATAATCTGCCGCTCTTTTTCCAGTGGATAATAGTAGCCGGACTGCTGTTTCTCCTGCAAATCCATATACCAGATTCGCCGCGACTCCTGATTGATAATTTTATATTCCATTGCCGCCATTGTTTCTTTATATGCAATATCCATTCCGTCTTCTATATTATGGACTTCACTGATTGCCGCGATAAAACTAAATCCGAAATTGTCTCCTATCACCTGTTCGCATTCCTCTAAATCCCGTTCTATCAGTTTGCGGCGTTTTTGGATTTCTTCCTCCCGCAGCATGATACAGCAAGCAAGAAATTCATCAATTGCAACGCTGAATGCACTGCCATGGCGGGACGCGATTTCTGTGAGGATATTTTCCAAAATCACAAGCGCCAATTCCTGCCGCTTCTTATTGCTCAGAGACGCTTCTTCCGCAAAAAGATTCTCCACATCTTCCGGCGATATCAACACTACCACACCACGATTAGACGCAATGGGGATTTGGAAGGATTCCAAAGATTCCTTCACCGGTATACCGGAATTATTGGTTCCCCGCAGCAGCCGTTCGATAAAATTATGCCGCAATGTGTTTTTTTGCTGCCGCAGAAGCATGTCAACCTGCTCTTTTTCTGTCACGACTTTGGTAAGTGCCTGTTCTATGAACGTATATTCATCCAGACTCTCACCACTTTCAAATTCCGTACCTGCACGGTCGCGCACAGCGCTTACCAGATTACGCAGTGGATGATAGTTGTACCGCAGCAGGAAAAAATCAGCTACAGCTGCAAGCAATATATATATACACACCATCATAATCACAATATATTTCGGTTTGCGCATACGCGCCATAAATACATTATTGTCTATCACAGAGATATAATGCCATCCGCTGCTGACAGAACGCGACTGAATAATATAGACGTCGCTTCCATCTAATTCCCGTCTCTCCACATCTGCGTCTATCAGTATCTTTGAAACGTCATCTATTTCTTCGCCGGTGATGGGAAGCAGTTGCTCACTTTTATCCAAGATATAGAAATTCCCCATCTGTTCCCGTTCATTTTTATCGGAATAGGCAAGAAACCAGTTCTGGTCAATTTCCATCACTATTGCGCCATTCACCGTTTTTTCTCCGACAGGCAATGTCTGAATGAATAAAACGACCTTTGTTTCGTTCCCTAAACGGTCTGTTTCATTGCACACCAAAATATGGTTGCCCGACTCGCCTGTTGCGGCGTTTTTAATACGGTTCATGTTCTCTGCACTCATGCCCCGCTGCGACAAAAAGTAGTTGTCGCTGGGACGGCTGACAGATGGCGTGATACAATAATCAAGATTCTGCAATATGATGTAAAAATTCTGGATATATTTATTACTCGCACTATAGATATTCAGGTCTCGTGACACCTCATTCATGATATATCGCGTATACGTCGTCATGGGTTGCCCGCTGCTGAGTAGTGATGTAATTTTTTCGTTTACGCTGATTTGGTCATGAATGCGCTCCACTTCTTCCAGAATGCTATCCGTCTCTCTTTGCATGTTCTGCACAATAATCTGATTGGACTGCGTAATTTCATCTTTTACCACAGAAAACATATAAGAATAAATTCCCAGTCCCGCAATCACCGGCAGAAGCAGCAATATGATATAAGATATTGCCCACGTGACATAAATTTTGCTTTTCCTCTTCACATTTATCTCCTACTATCTTACTGAACAGTTAACGGCTCGCAAACCGCTTGTCTGCCGGATTCTCCACTCCAGACAAATACGCGTAACACACTATCCTTCACATTTTCCATGGTAATAGCCTCTGTTGTAAAGGTTTCACTGCTATAAGCGTCCAGCGTAACCGGCATCATCTTTGCTGTTTTGAGGATATCCCCCTGATACCAAGCAAACACTACAATTGCCTCCTGTGCGGCTCCCGTCATGTTTTTCAGTTCTGCCTGTCCTCGTACACCGGCGCCGGCGGACAGATTCGCTATGGCTGATATTTCTTCGTCCGCCTCATTCAGCACCGCCAAATGAACCCGTCCGAAATCGCCTGCCGCGCTTTCAAACCGCCACACTTGTTTTTCTTTCAGCGTGATTGCTGATGCAGAACGGATTTCTTTTGCAATTTCCAGTTTATAATCCATGTTCATAACAAGTGGTTGTGATGGTCTCACGGAAACAATGTTGGTATCTCTGTCGTAGTCCACACTGCATGATACCGGCAATTCGTCCGCCGAACGCATCAGTTTAAAATTTTCCGCTATGATAGTGGACGCGTCCATCGGCATGGAGAAAAACAGCTGTATTGCCGTCGTATCCTGCGGCGCCTGCCCGCCGCGCAAAATTCCTGCACTATCCAGAAATTTCTTTTTCATGACGCCCGGCACTTCTTGTTTCGTACCGATGGAAAAATTATCAACATAGGCAGTTGCCTCTTTGCTGCCCGGTACTACCAGCGTAATACGGGCGGACGGCACATCTGCAAGCGCACCGTTTTGTAATGGAAAATCTTCTACAAGCGGATTTCCATCGACATATACGCAAATCTTTTTGGTATCTAAATTAATCTCTTCTCTTATGGTGTACCATGTTGCTGTGTCATAGTCCATTAACTTTTTTGCAACAGTATTCCCATTCACAAGACTAATGGAGCCGTCCGAAAAGAAATTAAGGTCTGTATTCCATTTGCCCGCGCTGTCTTTAACCGTAAACAGTTGCAGTGTTGCATCTTTCTGTGCCATTCGGATATCGCATTGCATTACAACAGTACCGCTTTTGGGTATCTTTGCCGCCGGAACATTTAGTCCCAACCACGGTCCCGAAGTTGTATTGGGACCTGTCAATGTCATCGCAGCGCTGTCTCCATGCTGCTCATCCCATTTTATTCCTGTAATTGTCCCTGCATTGCTGTTCACTGTCATATCTGTTGATAGTGCCGTTCCTTTAAATCCGGTAAAGTCTGTTTCCACTAATGAATCCGTTTGAAATTCCGGAATATATGGTTCGCCCGCCGTTTCAAAAAAGAGTTCCCCACAGTCACCTGGAATCAAGTTTCCCGCAAAATCATACAGTTCCGATAGCTGTAAGGTATACTTTGCTTCTTTTTCAAATGTGCCATCCGGTAGCTGAATTGTAAATCCATATGGATTTGACTGGAAGATGAAATCTTCCAGCACCGTAGTTTCACCCTCAAAATATTTGCTTAAAACAACATTTTCTTTTTTAATCGTTTCCGTATCCATTCTGGTACCGAAATCTACTTGAATGATACCGCCTTCCGCCGGCGCTGCCATGTTTCCATTCGCCGGCGTCATTGTCATGTTGTCAAACGACCAGTTTGTGCGTTTTCCCACATAGATATCATCATAGTCTGTGGAAATATCACGTACGTCCGCACGGTTAAGTTGATTCGTATAACGAACGCTGGTCACATATTTCCGCGGCAAATTAGACGCTGTATAGGTATCGTCTGCATAGCAATATCCATTCATATAAAATCGATAGGGAATCTCATTGCTGCCTACTGTTTGGGTAGAAACAATCACAATATCGTACCAAATATCTTTTTGCAGTTTCAAGGGATCCGTTCCGTTTTTATCCTTCACTTCTTTCCCAAAAACATTGATTTTCTGAGACCCCAGCGCAAATGGTTCCAGAAATGACGTTCCGCTGCTGGTTCCTTCTCTCCATATTATTTTACGGAAAGACCACGTTTCATTCATTTTAATACGAAATGCCGTCACAGTTTCTCCTGTCACATTTACACCATCCTTTTGAATATAAACGTCAGGATTGCCGCTTACACCCGCATCCAGTTTGGCTGCCACGCGAACCGCCTTTGTCTGACCACCGTCCATGGATTCCACAGTTTCTAGGCTGATTTTTCCGCCGGCAACATCGGGACTAAACGCCCATCCCGCTCCCTTAAGTTTGTCAACCGTCTGATACGATTCAAAGTCCTCCTTGACTTCATCCACAGCACCTACCGGCAGACAAGGCAATATGACAACCGCCAGCGCAAGGACAAATGCCATCCATCGTTTCATATCATTTCCCTCCTTTTATTTTCCAAGTACCTTCACTTCTGTGATACTGTTCCAATCGCCTGCTGATGTGCCTGCAAAAACAGCTTTAATATATCTTGCTTCTTTTGCAACCGCTGTATATTCATAGTCTAGCGAATCACCCGAGCTGGAATTGATGGAAACCTTTTCAAAGTTTTCTCCGTCCTTGGAAACGTAAACGTCATAATAGGTGATACGCGCATCTCCTAAGTAAAACGCCAATCCCAATGCTTCTACTTTTTTGACTTCTCCCAAATCAAGCTGTAACCATACGCCTTTGCCCTGCGCGCTCCAACGTGTACTGAAATCTCCGTCCATAAGATTCCCTTTATTGTTTTCCGGCTGTGGTTCGTCACTTACCGAAATAGATTGAACCGCCAATTCTCCATCTGTCAATTTAGGCGCCATCTTAAAGGTAACCGTATAATAAACAGCGCTCTCCGGATCCGCTGGGTCAGTGACCTTCACATATGCCTGTTCGCTCACGTCCTGCGCCTGCTGAACTTCCACATCATATCCGTCCGCCGTGGCTGATATTTCCGGAATCTCCGCCTCATAGGGCAAATTGATAACATAGGAGGTTTTACCAGGTCCGAAATCATTTAATACAGTGCCATCCGCCATGATGCTCGCCAGTTTGGGAACCGTAAGCGCACCGTCCGGAATAGCCCAATCATTGATTGGAATGACCTCTGCATTCACTGTCGGCGCACCGTCCACATAAGGCTTAAATGTGACAGAAATGGTCACATCTCCTTTTGCTTTCGGCAAATTGATTGCCAGCTTACGGATTCCCGCATTGCCATTTTGTCCCTCTTGTTTAGAGCTGCCCGGCAGTGGTACCGCGTCCATAGCGCTAAACTTCGCGCTTTCCTCCGAACATTCCAGCCCTACATACAGCTTGCTGCCGCCTCTTGACAAAATAGCGCTCTTTCCGTCCTCCGCAATCGTAATTTCCGATTGTGTATGCATAAACCACCAAAGATTATGCATACCGCCCTTTAAACTAATTTCATCCTGCAGCACAACGCGCTGACGGTTATTGTCCATTTTCATACCGCGCTTCGCCGCTTTTGCACCGTTCGCCAATGCCGGCGTCATGTCCACTACTGCAATGCCGCCGCGCTCTTTGCTTTCAAACCGTGTTATTTCTGTAAATGCATTATATACTTGATCTGCACCCTGTCCCGGGTCAATTACCACCGTATTTTGTCCCTCGCCGCGGCAACGGTAATAATTCCAACGCGCACTGTTTGAACCTCCCATATCAAAATAGCCCGGCAAATTATAATCGTCTGCGCCAAGATCCATTGCCCAACGAGTTCCCATCATGTCTAAAACAAATGTTCCGGAATCCAAATTGCCGTGCGCCACATCATTTTGTCCCGCGTGAATCGCGGCAAAATTTGCTGTATTTTCACTCCATGCACTGCGGAAACTTGCCAGTTCCGTGTAGCCAAAATAATGATCCAATGGCAGTTCAACAGTATCGCTCACAACCTCGGGATGGAAGAACAACAAATCCATTTTGTTTCCTTTCCAACCATATTCCTGCATTTGATTCAGCCGTATCCGCGCCAAATCGCCATCAGATAGCTGGTTTGCAAAGAAAAAGATTTCTGATGCATTGACCAAGCCCGCTCCCGCGTCTCCAATATTAAAAGACCCTTGTGCACTGCTTCCGTAAATCGGAAAATATGCTGTTTTATCAACGTTATGCAGTTTTAAATAGCCGTAGTCCGTTCCATTTGCCGTTTGCAGTGTGGACATATAGTATACCAGATATTGCACAGTATAGTTCCAATAACCCGGTCCCTCTTTCCATGCGCCATCCGGTGCAAATTCCGGCAGCATATATTCCAGCGAACGCAGTCCTTGTTCCAAAATATAACTGCCAAGCTCCGGCTCCAAATCCAAAATCGCCAACGCGCCAACTGCCATTCCGCCGTTACAAACTGCATTCCAGTTCCA
>CAMNSU010000039.1 GCA_946555455.1 uncultured Clostridia bacterium
CATTTGCAGGATTTTCGCCGGAAAAACCGTATTTACCTTTGTCAAGTGATGGTAACAAGACAGTAAAATAAAGCCCCTTTCTACGGAACAGTAAACCGTAGGAAGGGGCTTGTTTATTCTATGCATTATTCATAAGTGATTTGCACCAGTGAAGCAGGTTCCGCGGCAGCTTGGGGACGAATGCAGCATAGAGCGGAATCGCCGGAGGCGTCCAGAAAAATATGAAGCTGTTCTCCGTAGGTGGCGGCATGTAGAAATTGAAGCTGCAAATGCGTGGGCGTGCGTTCCCAAAGTGATTGCGGAAGCGTTTCCAGTGCAAGTTCCAAATATTTCACGTTGTTCATGTGCAAATTGGTGTCGATATCGCGCCGCATGACCCGATAGGTGAGTGCGGGCACGGTACAGGAAGGCTGCGGTAGAGAAAGTTTCCGCGGCAGTACCGCAGGCGTTTGCGGCGCAAACAATGCCGCTTTTTCCGGCGGAACGCGCAGCGGGCGCATGGTTTCCCAGCCCATATATACCCAGACAGATACCGCTTCCAGCAAAACAGCGCCATTTTCAGCCAACATACGGAAATTCCGGTAGCCATAGATGGTTTTAATACCGGAAGACCAAGTTTCGACCGTGATACGCGCGTCTATTTGCGGCAAGGCATGAAGCGTGATGTCAAAAGAGACCAGCACCCAAAAAGCGCCGTCACGCCTCATGTTTTCCAGCGTCAGTCCCAAGGAATCGGAGTGCGCCGTGGCGACGTCCTGTAAAAAATCCAGCAGCGCCGTTATTTTGACGCGCCGTTTTTCGTCCAGATGGGAATAGCAAATATCAAATTGTTTTTGAAACACTGCCATGTTTTCACCTCAATCAAACAGGACTTCGCAGCGGTAAATGGGGAATCCTTGCTGCGAAAACTGCGCTTCATATTCCGTTTCAATGTTTCCCTCAAAATCGCTGCCGTGTAAATCAAACGTGATGTTGTGCAGCCGCAGCCCAAAATCGCTGAACGTATTGAGGGAATATTCAAATAGTTTTTGATTGTCCGTCTTGAAATGAATTTGTCCGCCTGACGGCAGCACTGCTTTGTATAAAGCCAAAAAATTGGGGTGCGTCAAACGGCGCTTCGCATGGCGGTTTTTGGGCCATGGGTCGGAAAAATTCAGATAAATCCGTTCGCATTCGCCGGCGGCAAGCAGTTTTTCCAAATCTGCCGCGTCATCGGATAAAAAACGGACATTGGTAAGGTCCAGCGCTTGCGCCTTTTCCATAGCTGTTACCAGCACGTTTTTATATTTTTCAAACGCAATATAGTTGATGTCAGGGTGCCGCTGCGCCAGTCCTGTGATAAAATTTCCTTTGCCGCAGCCAATTTCTACGCATATAGGGTTAGCGTTTTGAAAAACAGCGCTGCCCCAGTTTCCGCGCAGTCCCTCTGTTTGTGTGATATATAGCGCGCCGCAGCGGTCCAAACGCTCCGTTAGATGTTTTTTGGGATGCATTCTCATGCAGCTACCTACTTATGGGAAAATCTATCTCTCATTTTACCCTAAAATGAAAATATGTCAATAGAAAAATGAAAATAATACCATGACAAAGAAGTGTATTTTGCAGCGGTTCCATGACAAAAAAACAGCATATGAAAAAGGAAGGAATGGGATAACAGATACTTGATAAAGAAGCCGGACTGCATTTGACATACTGCGCAAAAACTGGTATGATGATTCTGATAAGCATTTAAACGAAAGGATTCGTGGTATGAACATCGATATGACACAGGGACCGGCAATGCGGTCTATGCTGCGCTTTGCTGTTCCAATGGTATTGGGAAATTTGTTGCAGCAATGCTATAATGTAGCGGATACGTTGATTGTCGGTAAATTTCTGGGGGCAAACGCACTGGCGGCGGTCGGTTCGTCGTTTACGCTGATGACATTTCTGACCTCCATTCTTTTGGGACTGTGCATGGGGAGTGGAACGCTTTTTTCCATTCGCTTTGGAGAACGAAATGAGAAAAAATTGAAAGAAGAAATCTGCGCTTCTTTTGTATTGATTGTTTCTTTGACAATTGTTTTAAATATTCTGGCATTTGTTTTCCTTGATAAAATACAACTGTTTTTGCAAGTGCCGGAAGAAGTGTGGCAGGATATGCGCCGTTATTTGAGCGTTGTATTTTGTGGTATTTTCGCTACGTTTTTATATAACTATTTTGCGTCTCTGCTCAGAGCAATTGGGAATTCTACGCTGCCGCTGATATTTTTGGCAATTTCGGCGATATTAAACATCGCGCTTGATTTGTGGTTTGTTCTTGGCATGAAATGGGGCGTTGCCGGCGCGGCACTGGCAACAGTGACAGCGCAATATCTTTCCGGTATTGGAATTGCAATCTATGCATGGATTAGCGTCCCATGGCTGAAAATGAAAAAAGAAGAATGGCGCGTCCGGTGGAATTATATGCGGGAAATTGCCGGTTTTTCCATACTCACCTGTGTGCAACAGTCTGTGATGAACTTAGGAATTTTGATGGTGCAGGGGGTTGTGAACAGTTTTGGCGCCGCTGTCATGGCGGCTTTTGCCGCTGCAGTGAAGATTGATGCGTTTGCCTATATGCCTGTACAGGATTTTGGCAATGCGTTTTCCACATTCATTGCCCAGAATTATGGCGCAAAAAAAGAAGAACGCATCCGCGCCGGTCTGCGGGGCGCAGTGCTCTCTGTGCTGCTTTTTTGCGTGGTTGTTTCGGCGGCAGTGTGGTTGTTGGCGCGTCCGCTCATGCTCCTTTTTGTAGAAGCGGGAGAGACTGCCATTGTTGCGGAAGGCGTTCGTTATCTGCGCATTGAAGGCGCGTTTTATTTTGGCATTGGCTGTTTGTTTTTGCTATATGGGCTTTACCGCGCTTTGGGAAAACCAGGTATGTCGGTTGTGCTGACTATGGTTTCTCTTGGAACACGGGTGGTGCTGGCATATGTGCTTTCGGGTATTCATGCCATTGGCGTTGTCGGTATTTGGTGG
The DNA here is from genome assembly GCA_946555455.1 of uncultured Clostridia bacterium. Lineage (GTDB taxonomy): Bacteria > Bacillota > Clostridia > RUG12999 > RUG12999 > JAAWTG01. The sequence goes on from CAMNSU010000039.1 coordinate 3,004, forward strand.
TCGGTGCCAATCGGTTGGATTTTGGCGGACATGGCGGGTATTTTCTATTATATGAAAAAGCGAAAACAATTGCTTTGTCCATAGAATTGCACTGCGCTGAAACAGAGTGATGGGAAAGATGGAGAAAAGGGGAGAAATATTGCTGAAATTCTTGACAATTGCAGGAAACTAGGATACAATTTATAATGAAGGAATTTCTGAGTTTTGCATTAAAATAAAAGAAAGTTGTGAAGAAAATGGTTCATATATGGAGCAGGCAGGAACTTTTGGACATGCTGTTTCGTCTGCCGATTATTTTTCTGATTATCGCGGTACATGAGACGGCACATGGTTTTGTTGCCTATAAAATGGGAGATACGACTGCCAAAGATATGGGACGGCTGACGCTCAATCCCATGAAACATATGGATATTTTGGGCGCGATATGTATGCTCATTTTTGGATTTGGCTGGGCAAAACCGGTTCCTGTCAATCCCATGAACTTCAAAAAACGAGATAAAGGTAGGGTGCTGACCGCGCTGGCAGGACCTGTATCCAATATATTGATGGCGCTTGCGGGCGTGATTCTCTGGACGGTGCTCAAAGCATATGATGTCATTCCGCAGACGGTGATGGGCGGATTTGTTGATAGGTTTTTTGTAGTTTTCATTATGCTGAACACGGCGTTTGCCGTGTTCAATCTGCTGCCGGTGCCGCCGCTGGACGGCTCTAAAATAATAGAACCGTTGTTGCCGCCAAAGACGCGTATTTGGCTTGGAAGAAACGAAAGAATACTCAGTCTGGTATTGGTGGCGCTGCTGCTGTTTGGCGCATTATCGCCGGTGCTCGGCATACTAAATCAATGGATGTTAAACGGAATTGTTGCACTTTCTAATTTGCTGCTGTATCCGTTTTTATAGAGGTGGGTTCCATGGAAGCTGTAACATTTAAACTGCAAATGTTTGAAGGGCCGCTTGATTTGCTGCTGCATTTGATTCAGAAAAATAAAGTCAGCATATACGATATTCCCATTACCACCATCACGGAACAATATATGGAATATATTGACATGATGAATGAACTGGATTTGGAAGTGACAGGGGAATTTTTGGTAGTGGCGGCGCAACTGTTATATATCAAGTCAAAAATGCTGCTGCCACAGGAGGAAAAGGAAGAGGAAGACGACCCGCGCGCAGAGTTGATTGACCGTTTGGTGGAATATGCAAAATATAAAGGCGCGGTGGAATATTTAGACGACAACCAAGGACATGCGAATTATTTGTTTTTTAAAGAGGCGCAGCCGCTTCCGGAAGCGCCGCCGCAGCCCAATGAGCCGGTGCCGCTTTCCAAATTGCTGGAGGCGTTTGCGGGCGTGTTGGAACGCAACCGTCAAAAAAGTGCGCCGCTGAAAATGGCGGCAATGGAAACGATTGTCAAGCGGGAAACGGTGTCTGTACGGAGCCGTATCCATTATTTATACACAATTTTTAAAGGAAAAGACCGGCTGCAGTTTGAAGAGATTTTTGAAACGATTGTGACAAAAGCGGAAGCGGTGTCCACCTTCTTGGCAGTGCTGGAACTGGCACGGCGCGGCAAAATGAAGGTCTATGACGCAGACGGCGGTTTATTATGTGAAATAAGTGGTGATGAGAATGACATTACAGGAATTGCAGGGGACGATTGAGGCATTGCTCTTTGCTTCCGGTTCACCTGTATCCCTGGCGGAATTAACGCGTATTACACAGACAGATGAGGAAACAATAAATATTGTGATAGAACGCATGAAAGAGGAAATGGAAACGCGAAAAAGCGGTTTGCAGATTATTCAAGTGGGACAGGCGTTTCAGCTATGTACGCGGGAGGAACAGTTTGAAGCTGTTTCAAAGCTGGTGGAACCGCGGCGGCAGCAGTCGCTGTCCAATGCGGCGTTGGAGACGCTTTCTATTGTTGCATATAACCAGCCTGTGACGCGCGGCAACATTGAATTTATTCGTGGCGTCAACAGCGACGGCGCATTGGGACGGCTTTTGGAAAAAGGGCTGGTGATTGACTGCGGAAGGCTGGACACGCCGGGCAAGCCCTTGTTATACAAAACAACAGACGAGTTTTTGCGTTGTTTTGGACTCAAGACGCTGGAGGATTTGCCCGACATTCAAAACGTTCCGTTGCAAACCAGTTTCTATGACAATGACGAGGAAGCATAAAGCAGAGGGAAGAAAGACAGGTGATGCGCGTGGTTTGGCTGACCCTGACGGTTGGAATCCTTGCCGCACTGGCAGGATTATTGATGCTGAAAGAGGGTATACACCTTCAGATTTATGGGGTGAATACAGACCAGACAGTGGATTATCAGCTTCGGTTTGTGGGCGGTTTGATTCGGATTCCAAAGGACAAGCTGATACAAAAAAAAGTGAAAAAAGAAGAAAAAAAGGCAGTTTCAGACATTGAAAAGCAGGAATATACACTAGCGAAAATCAAGGAATTGTTGGGCGACGCCGTTGTTATATGCAAAGCTGCCGTGCCGGTGGTGCGGCGGGAATTGGTGATTGAGGACATTCAGTTTGGCATTTCGGCAGGATTTTCCGACCCTGTTATAAACGGTATGGCGTTTGGCGCGCTTGCTTCGGCGGTCGGTCTGCTGCAAGCGGCAATGCAGCAAACATTTATTATCAAAAAAAGCGCATTTCGCGCTGTGCCTGATTTCGTGTCGGAAGAAGGAATAAAAATTGTTTTTGATATAACACTATATGTAAGACCGTTGTTTCTGCTGATAAAATGCATCAAAGTGTGGTGCAAGAATCAGGAGATTCGGACGCTCATTCAAAAATATGCAAAAAAAGACGAAAGTGAGTGATGGTATTGGATAACAACATCAAAGAGTTGATTTCGGCGGCAATGGGCAGCATAAAGTCAATTGTAGAAGTCAATACGATTATCGGCGAACCGGTTACGGCAGCGGACGGCACCATGATTATTCCGGTGACAAAAGTATCCTGCGGATTTGGTGCGGGCGGCTGTGAACTGCCCGGAAAAAATAATCAGACGCAAACCGCCTACCCGTTCGGCGGCGGCAGCGGCGGGGGATTGAAAGTGGAACCGGTGGCATTTTTAGTGATTTGCAATAACAATGTAAAAGTGATTCCGGTGGGAACAAACCAAAGCGCTGTTGAAAAATTGCTGGATATGGTACCGGAATTGATTGACAAAGTAAATCAGGTCATAGGCAGTTATTTGAAAAAAGACGAAGAACCGGAGACGCCGCAGCAGGAAACGGAAGAAACGCAGGCGGAGTATATCACAACCTAATCTTTCCACGCATAATCACGGCTGCACTTCACATATTATTGTATATACAATATGTGGAATGTGGAGGTCGGAAAAGTTGCGAAAATGGATAGGCAGTTTGATTTGTACAGTATTGATGTTAGTGCCGTGCTATAGTGCGGTGCAGGCAATTGATGTGAACGCGGGCGCAGCCGTTTTAATGGACAGCGTGACGGGTAAGGTACTCTATGAAAAAAACGGCTATACCCAAATGGGAATGGCAAGTACGACAAAGATTATGACGGCAATTTTGGCAATTGAAAACGGCAATTTGGACGATATTGTGACGGTATCCTCCAATGCGGCGGGGCTGGAAGGCACCAGTATGTATTTGGCGCTGGGCGAAAAGGTCAAAATGGAAGATTTGATTTACGGCTTGATGCTGCCGTCCGGAAACGATGCGTCGGTTGCCATTGCGGAACATATTTCCGGTTCCGTGGAAGCGTTTGCGGAATTGATGAACCAAAAAGCAAAAGAAATTGGTGCAAACCAGACGCATTTTACCAATCCGCATGGATTATATGACCCCAATCACTATACAACAGCCTATGATTTGGCGCTGATTTCCCGCTATGCCATGCAAAATCCCGTGTTTGAAGAGGTTGCCGCTACGGGAACAAAAGCGGTTCCATGGGAGGGGCACAAGGAGAAAAAATGGCTGGCAAATGCGAATAAGCTGCTGAAACTGTATGAAGGAGCAGACGGTATCAAACCTGGTTACACGCCGGAAACAGGCAGGACGTTGGTGGGCAGCGCCACGCGGGACGGCTGGCGTGTGATTACCGTGACGCTGAATTGCAGAGGTGACTGGGAAGAACACAAAAAGATGTTTGACTACGCGTTTCAACTATATCAGGTGAACCGTTTTGCCTATCAGGGTATGCCGATGTCAACGGTGCGTGTTGCAGAAGGCAGCGAAATAGAAGTACCCATCGGGATACAGGGGGAATATGCCGAGGTGGAACCGAAAAACACGGAAATTCACACGTCTTATCAAGTGACGATAAACCAGCCTGTCAATGCGCCGGTGGAAAAGGGGCAGCAGCTTGGTACGGTATTGGTGCAGCCGGACGGAATGGAAGCAAAAGAATTTCCGGTTGTTGCAATGGAATCAGTACAATACGTCAAAGAACCGACGTTTTGGAACCGTTTTTCCGACTGGGTGAAGGAAACATTTGGATTTTAGGAGGTCGCTATGCAGGAAGAAAGCAGACAGGAAGCAGTCCGGCTGCAAAAATATATTGCCAGCGCGGGGCTTGCTTCGCGGCGTAAAGCAGAAGAACTCATTGCACAGGGGAAAGTGAAAGTCAATGGGAAAACCGTGCGGGAACAAGGCGTAAAGGTGGATGCGCAGTCCGACGTGGTGGAGGTGAACGGTCAAACCATTGCGCCGGAAAAGAAAAAATACTATCTTTTGCTGAATAAACCAGCAGGATATATCACCACGACCAGCGACGAGTTGGGACGGCAAACCGTGATGGAACTTGTGAGCGATATTTCCGCCAGAGTATATCCTGTCGGACGGCTGGACGCAGAGACGGAGGGACTACTGTTTCTGACGAACGACGGTGCGTTTGCCAACACGCTGACGCATCCGAGCCATGGGATTGAGAAGGAATATTTGGTCTATGCGCGCGGCGTGATGATGCCGGCGGCGATAAATAAATTAAAACGCGGCGTGGCGCTGGAGGACTTCACTACCAAGCCGGCGGAAGTGGAACTGATTGGCATTGACCGGAATATATCAACCGTAAAAATCAAAATACGGGAGGGGAAGAACCGGCAGGTGCGGCGAATGTTTGAAGCGGTGGGACACGAAGTGCTTTATTTGCGGCGTACGCAGGTCGGCCCTATCATGCTGGGCAATGTGCCGCTGGGCAAATGGCGGCACCTGAAAAAAGCGGAAGTACAAAGGCTAATGAAACTATAGGAGAGAAATGCGATGTTTAAAATATCAGTAGATACGCCGGAAACCATTCGTGCGGCAGTACAATATTTGGGCGGCGGCGAAAATGGGCTTGTCATGAGTTGTATAGAAGACGGAAAACGAACCGGCGCGGTAGCATTTAACATAGATGGGAACTTTGGCTACATAGAAACCGTCAAAGCAGATGAGGAGGAAATGTTTCCGGTGTTGGTATCGGCAGCGATGAATTTTTTGGATTTGCACGGTATCCATGAAGCGGTAACAGATGATTTGCGCCACAAAGACGTGTATTTACGACTGGGATTTGGGGCGCAGGAAGCGGACAGTAAATATCCGCTGCATTTATCGCTGGAGGGCTATTTTGAAGCCGGCTGCGGCGGAAAATGTCAAAAATAGGCGCGTCAGAGCAGTCTGCTGCAGCGCGCAAGAAGAAAAAGCAGACAGAAAGGTTTGTGATTGCAAATGATGGATAGTCAAAACACCTTATGGTACAAAGAAAATGACAAAAACAAACAGACGGCGCATGAGGTGCTGGAACAGGTCTATGTGGCGCTAAAAGAAAAAGGATATAATCCGGTGAACCAAATAGTCGGTTATCTGATTTCGGGCGACCCGACTTATATTACCAGCCATATGGGCGCAAGAAAACTGATTGCGAAATATGAACGGGACGAATTGATGGAAGAATTGGTTCAGGAATACTTAAAACAGTTTTAAGAAAATAAAATCAGGCAAACATATTCGATTTTTGTTTGCCTAGGCATAAGGGAATCGAATCTCATGCCTAGGGGTCTGCGCAAGTGCGTGCGGACTCGTTTGCATATCTGGGGAATGCTGCGGCTTTTTGCCGCGGCAGTTTCTTTTGCGTAAAGTGGGAAAGGAATGGATATACTATGTCTATGGAAGCTTTTAAAGCACAGATATTGCAAAAGAAAGTAGCGGTAGCGGGCATTGGCGTCAGCAATATGCCGCTCATTGAATTTTTAGTACAGTGCGGCGCAGATGTGACCGCTTGCGATAAAAAAGAAGAAACACAGATTGCGGGAATACCGCTGCTGCAAAACTTAGGTGTTACGCTGCGGTGCGGCAGCGACTATTTAGAGCATTTGGACTGCGACTGGTTTTTCAGAACGCCCGGTATGTATCCGGAACTGCCGGAAATAAGACAGCTGCGGGCAAACGGTGTTACGATTTCCTCGGAAATGGAATTGTTTTTTGCACTTTGTCCCGCGCAAATCATTGCGGTGACAGGAAGCGACGGAAAAACGACAACAGCTACGCTGATTGCCAAAATGTTGCAGCAAGCGGGCTACCGGTGCTGGCTGGGCGGCAACATTGGAACGCCGCTCATTGGGAAAATAGAGCAAATGCAGCCGACAGACAAAGTGGTTTTGGAATTGTCCAGTTTTCAGCTTTTTACCATGCAGCAGTCGCCAAACATTGCCGTTATCACCAACGTGACGCCGAATCATCTGGATTGGCACCGTTCCATGGAAGAATATGTGCTTGCCAAAAAACAGATTTTTTTGCACCAAAAACCGGCGGACTGTCTTGTTCTGAACTACGATAACGAGCAGACGCGTGCGTTTGCCACGGAAGCAGCCGGAACTGTCCGCTTATTCAGTAGAAAACAGCGGGTGCAAGGCGTTTATCTGGAGAATGACGCCATTTGGCAATGCGGAACAGGGAAGCCGGAAAAAATACTGGATATCAATAAAATCCGCATTCCGGGTGTACACAATATTGAAAATTATATGGCGGCGATAGCGGCGGTACGCGATATGGTATCGACTGACGAGATTGCCGCAGTTGCCGAGAATTTTGCGGGCGTGGCGCACCGCATTGAATTTATCAGAGAAAAAGACGGTATCCGTTTTTATAATGATTCCATTGCTTCTTCGCCCACGAGAACAGCGGCGGCGCTGCGGGCGTTTAGGCAAAAAGTGATATTGATTGCGGGCGGATATGATAAAAAAATTCCGTTTGACGAACTGGGAAAATTGATACAAACGCATGTGAAGTGTTTGGTGTTAGTTGGCGCTACGAGTGGAAAAATCAAAGATGCGGTGCAAGCGGCGGGAGACGCAGTTCCTATTTTACTCTGCGCGGATTTGCACTGCGCTGTCAGGACGGCATATGACAAAGCGGCGGCAGGCGACGTGGTACTGTTATCACCGGCGTGCGCTTCCTTTGACCAGTTTCCGAATTTTGAATACCGCGGCAATGTCTTTAGAGATAATGTGAACAAACTATAGGAGGAATAGCATGGAAGGACTACTTGAGAAATTATGCGCGCTGCAAGGCGTTTCGGGATTTGAAAAGATGGGCAGCCACGCGCTGGGAGATTTGTTCCGCGCCAAACTGGAGGACGTGTGGGAAGACCGTCTGGGCAATGTTTTTGGATATATCCGCTGCGGAAAACCAAATGCGCCCTGCATTTTGCTGGAAGCGCATTACGATATGATTGGCTTGATTGTGAACCAAATAGACGACAGCGGGTTTGTTACTTTTGTCAGTTCCGGCGGCGTTGACCCGCGTATCCTGCCGGGCAGCGAAGTGACAATTTGCGGCAGGGAACAGGTCTATGGCGTGATTGGCATGAAACCGCCGCATATCCTGTCGGCGGCGGAACAGAAAAAAGCGATGAAAATGACGGATTTAGCCATTGACACAGGCTTTTCCAGGGAACAGCTGGCAGAAAAAATACAGGTCGGCGACCCGGTGACGCTGAGCGGTCCGCTTATCTTTATGCATGACATGGTGTGCAGCAGAAGTCTGGACGACAGAGCGGGACTGGCAAGTCTGTTTTTGGCGGCGGAACAACTGAAACGCAGCAGGCTTCAAGTGGATATTTGCATTCAGGCGGCGGTTTGCGAAGAAACAGGACAGCAAGGCGCGCGCTGCGGCGCGTTTGCAGTGAACCCTGATTTAGCAATTGTTGTGGATGTGACGCATGGCGCAACGCCGGATGGAAAGAAAGACAGAACCAGTCCGGTGGGCGAAGGAACCGTGGTTTGTCTGGGGCCAAATATCCACAGAAAACATGCCAAACAATTGCTTGCAGTGCTGGAGAAACAGCACATTCCGTATCATATTGAGGTGGAGGAAGGCAACACGGGAACGGACGCATGGGTGGTTCAAGTGGTGCGCGGAGGCATTCCGTGTCTGCTGCTGTCCATTCCGCTGAAGTATATGCATACCACCATTGAGACCATTTCCAAAAACGATATACAAGCTACAGCAGACGCGATTGCGGCATATGTGAAGTTTGTTTCGGAACAGGGGGGGCTGCGGCAATGACATTACAGGAATTGACCATGCTGGATGGCGTTTCGGGAGACGAAGAAGCGGTTCGTGCGGCAATATGGAAAGAGATTGCGCCGTATTGTGACAGTGTGCGCGAGGATAAAGCAGGCAATCTGATTGCTTTCAAAAAAGGGAAAATCCCCAAAAAATTGATGATGTGCGCCCACATGGACGAAGTGGGCTTTATCGTCAAAGGTATCACGGAGGAAGGATATTTAAAATTTGCGGCGGTAGGCGGCATTGACGGGCGTATCTTGCTGGGGCAGCGCGTTCGGGTCGGAGAAAAAAAAGTGCCGGGCGTCATTGGTATCAAAGCGGTGCACATGACTACGCCGGAGGAACGGAAAACCTGCGTTAAGATAGCGGATATGTATATGGATATTGGTGCGAAGGACAAAGAACAGGCGGAACAAGCCGTCAGTCTTGGCGACTATGCGGCGTTTGACAGCGGTTATGTGGCGTTTGGCGACCATAAAATCAAAGCAAAAGCATTGGACGACCGCGTTGGCTGTTTGGCATTGATGCAGGTATTGAAAGAAGCAAATTGCCCTTATGACCTCTATGCTGTTTTTACCGTGCAGGAGGAAGTGGGTGTGAGAGGAGCGACTGTTGCGGCATATCAGGTGCAGCCTGATGTGGGGATTGTGCTGGAGGGGACTGTGTGTGCGGATACCTATGAAGCGCCGGAACACTTGCATGTCACAACGCTTGGGAAAGGACCTGCATTTTCTTTGATAGAGCGCACTTCCAAGTCGGACAAAACATTGGTGGATTTTTTGGTACAAACGGCAGAAAAATATAACATTCCATGGCAGTTTAAACGGACGGGCGCAGGCGGAAATGAAGCGGGCGTTCTCCAGCAGACAGGCTGCGGGGCGCAGACCGCTGTGATATCCGTGCCGTGCCGCTATATCCATTCTTCTGTCAGCGTTGCAGACGAACGGGACATTGCGGCGGCAACGCGGCTGGCGGTTAAAGTTGCAGAAACAATAGATGAGGTGAGGGAAGCATGACAGAACAACTCAAACAATTAACACAAATCAATGCGCCGTCCGGTCAAGAAGAGGAAATGCGGCAATTTATACGCGCGCATATTCCGCCGGCGGCTGAGATAAAAGAAGATGCGCTGGGCAATATCATTGTCCATCTGCGCGGAACCGGTAAAAAAATGATGTTTGCCGCCCATATGGATGAAATCGGTATTATGGTGACTTATGTGGAGGATAATGGATATTTGCGGTTCACAAACGTGGGCGGCGTATCCACGGCAAACGCGCTGCACAGTAAAGTCGTGTTTCCGGGCGGTATCAAAGGAATTATCACGACCGGAGACAGCAAAAAGAAGGATTTAAAATTGGCGGATATGTATATTGATATCGGCGCGAAGGACAAAGAGGAAGCGGAAAAATTGGCGCCGATTGGCACGACGGGCGTGTTTTGCGGCGCGTTTGACGAAATCGGCGGCTGCGTGTCTTCCAAGGCGCTGGACGATAGAGCGGGCTGCTATGTGCTGCTGGAAGTGCTGCAGCAAATCGGAAATCACGAAAACGATTTATATTTTGTCTTTACCGTGCAGGAAGAAATCGGCTTAAAGGGTGCAAAAACGGCGGCATATGGAATTGAACCGGACATTGGTATTGCTGTAGACGTCACAATGTGCGGCGATGGGATAGACGGTGAAAAAATGGCGGTGAAACTGGGCGGCGGCGCGGCAATCAAAGTGCGGGACAGCGGTATGATTGCCCATCCGGCAGTGCGCAGTCTGCTGGTAGAAACGGCGCGGGAACATGACATTCCGTTTCAATTTGAAGTGCTCAGCGGCGGAACAACAGACGCTTCCGGCATTCAAATCACCAAAAACGGTACGCCGGCAGGAGCGGTTTCCATTCCGTGCCGGTATATCCATTCCTCTGTGGAATTGGTGAACAAGGAAGATTTGCATAGCGCTGTGCAGCTGATTCGGGCGGTCGCGGAGAAAACTATTTGACAAATATCGGGAAAGAGATTATAATAAAGGGTAGGTTGTATTGAAAAAATGCAACCTGCTTTTTTGTGTGAGAAAAAATGAGAGAAGGAATGAATATGAAGTTATCGTTTATCGGTGCAGGAAATATGGCGGGTGCTATCATCGGCGGGCTGCTCAAAGGCTTTTGCCGGCCGCAGGATATCACTGTGTATGACATATCGCAGGAGGCGCTGCAACGCTGGAAGCAACGGGGCGTCGGAACAGCGCAGAGCGTTTCGGAAGCCGTGACGCGCGGTGAAGTGATTGTTTTGGCAGTCAAACCGAATGTGGTGATGCATGTGCTGGAGGAAGTGCGGCAGGCGACAGATTTGGAGAAGAAATTGGTTCTGTCCATTGCTGCCGGCGTCAGCAGAAGCAGAATTGCCGAAGCGTTAAATAACGCCTGTCATACATTACGCATCATGCCAAACACCCCTGCGCTGGTGGGAGAAGGAATGAGTGTGATATTCGATAACGGATTTTCTGATGATATCGACATTGCCTGTAAAATCATGGGACAGGTGGGAAAAACGCTGGTTATGCAAGAAACGTATGTAGACGCAGTAACAGCGGTTTCGGGTTCCGGTCCGGCATATTTTTATGTAGCGCTGGAGGCAATGGCGGATGGCGGCGTTTTGTGTGGACTGCCGCGCGACACTGCATATACTTTGGCGGCGCAGACCATGCTTGGCGCGGCAAAAATGCTGCTGGAAACAGGAAAACACCCGGGCGCATTAAAAGACCAGGTATGCTCGCCGGGCGGGACAACCATTGAAGCGGTTGCTGCGCTGGAAAAGTTGGGACTGCGCAGTGCAATGATAGAAGCGGTCAAACAGTGCAGGGATAAATCAGCAAACATGTGATGGGAATATTCTTGTCCCACTGTTCATATATTTTAGAGAAAAGAACAGTGAGGGGAAGAAGTGCATTGAGAAAAAGAGCAAGGGTAAGAGTACCATTACAACAATATAAACAATTGTTTCTTTATATCGCAATTCTGCTGATTGGCATTGGTATGGGACTGATTGCTGTTCATTGGGTGGACGAGCAGCAGTGCGGTGTTGCGAAAACAGCGCTGGAACAAGCGGCAGCGGGAACGCTGGACTGTAAACAGGTGTTTTCAACGTCAGCGTGGGATCATGTGAAACCGGTTCTCTGGATTTGGCTGGCTGGCTTTTTTCCGTTTTTTATGGCAGTCAGCGGCTTTGCTGTGTGGTATAAAGGCGTGTTTTTCGGATACGGTGCGGGTATGCTGATAAAACTATACGGCGGACGGGGACTATTGCTGATTTTGTCTACTTTTCTGCCGCAATATTTGTTCTATCTTCCGGCGCTGGTGTTGTTTGCATACTTTTGCAGCAGGGCTTTTTCGCAGCGGTCTATTTATAAAGAAGGGTTACTGAAATATTTGCTGTTGTTTGTTTTAGGAATTGTGATTTGTTGGTTTTGTGCGCTGCTGGATGGCTATGTCGTGGCAAAACTGATGAAATGGGTACGGTTTTAAACAGAAGAATCATAAATGGGGGAATATCCATGGTGCAGGTGCAGATGTATGCGGACTATTTGGATACAGAAAAAAAGGCGTCGCCAAATACAAAAAAATCTTATTTGCGCGATATCATGAAATTTTGTACCTATTTAAAAAAACGCGGTATTGAAGATTTAACGAAAGTAGACCACCATGTGGTGGAATCCTATCTGTTGATGTTGCAAAAAAATGGGATGGCGGTGTCGTCTGTTTACCGCGCACAGGTTGCATTGCGTTCTTTTTATACATATCTTTGCAGTCGCGGCAGAGTGGAACAAAATCCTGTTGATGCATTAAAATTGCCGAAGCGGGAAAAAACAAAAGTGGAAATTCTAACGCCGCGGGAAGTGGAACAACTCATTGGCGCCACAGCGGGCAGCAGTTTTAAATGCCGGCGGGATAACGCCATGTTGGAGGTGCTCTATGCGACCGGTATCCGTGTGAGCGAACTGCTGGGACTGGGCAGAGAGCAGATTCATATGAAAGAGCGTTATATTCATGTGGCGTCGCGTGGGCGGGAGCGAGTGATTCCGCTGGGCGATATTGCGGCGGCGGCGCTGCAGCGCTATTTGGATTTGGCGGCAGACCGTTTTGGAGAGGTGCCGGAGCAAGTTTTTGTCAACCAAAACGGTGGAACGCTTTCCAGACAGGGATTTTGGAAAATTGTCAAACAATATAAAGAAAAAGCAGGTATTAAAAAAGAAATTACGCCGCATACGTTCCGGCATTCCTTTGCAGTGCATTTGATTGCGGGCGGCGCAGATGTCGGCAGTGTGCAAGAAATGATGGGGCATAAAGAAAAGGCAACGACCATGGAATATGTGGACATTGCCAGTAGAAGATTAGGGGAGATTTACCGGCGGGCGCATCCGCGGGCATAGTGTCTTTACGAAAGGGGAAGCAATATGAGTAAAATAAAAGTGATTTGTGACAGCGGCGGAGATATTCCAAAGGAACTAGCCGAAAAATATCAAGTAACCATTTTACCTTTTTTGGTGGAATTTGGGACGGAATCTTATCGGGATTATTACGATATTGACAGCAACTCTTTCTTCCGAAAACTAGCGGAGACAAAAGAGATGCCCACTACAGCACAGATAACGACGGAACAGTTTTTACAGGCATATGAGCAGGCGGTAAAGGAAGGGTATGACACGATTTTATATTTTGCACTATCCTCCAAGGCAAGCGGCACCTATCAGAATGCACATTTGGCGAAGAACATGTTTTTGGAAGAACATCAGACAGATATTGAAATCATTGATTCACAGGCGTTTGCTTATGTATATGGAAGAATTGCGCAGGAAGCCGCAGAATGGGCGTTGAACGGAAAAACGAAAGAAGAAATCATGACGCAAGTGCAATACCGTTTGAACCATTATGATATTGTTTTTGTGGTGGACACGCTGCAATACTTAAAAAAAGGCGGACGTATCAATCCAGGCGTGGCGGCAATCGGTGAAATTTTGGATATCAAACCGGTGTTGACCATTCGTGATGGTCTCATTTCCATGGAAGAAAAAATCCGCGGCAAAAAACGGGTGCCGGCAAAACTGATGAAATTATTGGAAAAGAAAAACATCACGCAGGCAAAAGAAGTGATTGTCTTGCACGGCAGTTGTCCTGATACGGCAGCGGAATATATTGACGCAATGAAAGAGACATTTGGTATTGCCCGGCCGCAGTTGGTTGAGGTGGGGCCTGTCATTGGCGTACACACAGGACCGGGCGTTGTGGCAGTGGTATTATACTATTAGGCAAAGAAGCATCGCTTCCCTTTGCTTAAGATTGGGAGGAACAACATGCAAAACCGATTTGAAAATGATTGGGACGAACTTTTGGCAGAAGAATTTGAAAAAGATTATATGAAAGAATTGCAGGTGTTTTTGGCGCAGGAATATAAGGAGCATGTCATATTTCCGCCCAAGGAGGACATCTTTAATGCACTGCGATATACGCCGTATAGCGGCGTGAAAGTTCTCATTTTGGGACAAGACCCCTATCCGGGGCGCGGACAGGCGCATGGATTGTCTTTTTCTGTCCGCGATGGCGTGCCGCTGCCCAAATCTCTGCAAAATATTTTTAAAGAATTGCAGGATGACGTGGGGTTTCAAATACCGCGGAGCGGCTGTTTGGAAAAATGGGCAAAACAGGGTGTTATGATGCTCAATACCGTGCTGACCGTGCGGGAGGGAGAACCGAATTCCCATAAAGGCAAAGGCTGGGAACAGTTCACGGATAAAATCATTGAACTGCTCAATCACAGGGAAGAACCGGTTATTTTTGTGCTTTGGGGCGCAAACGCCAAAGCGAAGCTAAACTTGATTACCAATCCGCGCAACTATGTGCTTTCCGCGCAGCACCCCAGTCCACTGTCCGCATTCCGCGGCTTTTTTGGGTGCCGGCATTTTTCCAAAATCAATTTGATTTTAGAACGCAATGGAATGGAGCCAATTGACTGGCAGTTATAAAGGAGAACAAGATGGAACAAGCGTTTACATATCATCAGAAAAACGGCGTTGGTTATTTGTGCGCACCGTTGTTGGAAGGAAAAGAGGTTGTTCATGCGTTCACAACGCGCGAAGGCGGCGTAAGTAAGGGCAGTCTGTCCGCGCTGAATCTGGGACTGGGACGCGGAGATACGCCGGAACATATTGCAGAAAATTACCGGCGTATTTGCAGCGTGCTGGAGGTGAATCCGGCACATGCTGTCATGGCGAAACAGGTGCACAGTGCGAAGGTACAGACGGTTACCATGGAGGACGCGGGAAAAGGAATCAGCAAACCGGAAGAACGTATGGAAGTGGACGGATTGGTCACAAATGTTTCCGGATTACCGTTGGTCGTTTTCTATGCGGATTGCGTACCGATTTTGCTGTACCATGAAAAAACTCACTGTCTTGCAGCGGTTCACGCAGGTTGGCGCGGTACTGCCGGCGCTATTGTGAAAAATGCAGTGCGCGTGATGCAGGAAACCTATGGCGCCGCACCGGAGGAAATTGTAGCGGCAGTAGGACCGTCCATTGGCCCGTGCCATTTTGAGGTGGGCGCAGAAGTGGCGGAGGAATTTTGCAGGAGTGGACTGCAAAATCAAGTGGAAAAGTCGGCAGCGCAACCGGAAAAATATATTGTGGATTTGTGGGAAAGCAATCGGAGTGTGCTGTTGTCTGCCGGCGTATTGCCAGAACATATCAACGTTGCAAAGGAATGCACGGTCTGTCATACGCAGCGTTATTTTTCCCACCGCGGACTGGGCGCGGATACCGGTCGAATGGCGCTGATTGCGGCGCTTCGCTGAAATACGTAAAAAATACTTGAAATAAAATGGCAGATATAGTATAATATACGCAGAGCGTATATTATACAGATTTAAAAAGTGCCTTCGTCTCGCCGCGCATAGGAACGCGGCAACCGACGAAGATGCACGAAATTATACTATATCTGTAGAGCAGATATAGTATAATAGTGAAATAGACCAATAAATCATCCTGATATCACGGTTTGTGAATGGAGGAGCAGAATGGAAGACTTATATCCGCTGAAAATGCAGCCGGTTTTTAAGGAATATGCATGGGGCGGGAAAGCGATTCGGAATCAATATAAGAAAAATACGCCGTATACGAAAACCGCAGAAAGCTGGGAGGTTTCGGTGCAGCCGCTGGGAACCTCTTTGGTGCTGGACGGCGCCCATGCCGGTGTTTCGTTGGAGAAAATGGTGAAGCTATGGGGCGAAGATTTGTGCGGGACGCTGCATGAAGAGGAGGATTTTCCGCTCACCTTTAAATTGGTGGACGCAGGAGAATGGGCGCCGCTTCAAGTGCATCCGGACGATGTATATGCGGCGGAGAACACGCAAAACAGCAGCGGTAAAACAGAGATGTGTTATGTTTTGGCTGCAAAATCGGACGCCCAAATTGCCTATGGATTTTCACGTGATATCACAGCGGCGGAACTGGGACAGGCACTCCAAAACGGCGAACTGGAAGATATGATTAACAGAGTAGAGGTAGAAGAAGGGGAGGTTTTGTTCATTCCCAGCGGGATTGTCCATGCGGTTGGAAAAGGCGTTACAGTGGCGGAAATCCAGCAATCCTCTAATGTCACATATACGTTTAGGGAAAGTGAAATCGAAGAAATTGTGAAAGTGAGTGAGTTGGAATCTTCGGTGGGAGAGGAAAAAGTAGAAGGACTTCCCATTGAGACGGAGGACTATATTCGCTATAAATTGTGCTGCTGCCGTTATTTCGGCGCAGAGAAAGTGGAACTGGACGGCGTGGTGCCGGAAGAAACGGACGGGCGCAGTTTCCATATTTTGTTTTGTACCTCTGGCGACGCGGTACTGCGCTGGGGAGAAATGGAAACGGATATGGAAAAAGGAGATACTTTTTTAATTCCGGCGGCGCTTGGCGACTATGAAATAGAAGGCGATTGTGAATATTTAAAATATTATATACCGGAATTTGCAAAAGATTTTTTGGAACCCCTGCTGGAAGCAGGATATGGAGAAGATGAGGTTATTTCATTATTATATTAAAAATAAGGAAGGGGAAACAAAAATGTTAAAAAAATGGATAGGTGCGCTGCTGGCAGCAGTATTGTTTGTGGTTGGTATGGCAGGCTGCGGCGTGGAGCAAGACAAAAAGTATGCGGTGTTGACAGACAATTTCGGCGAAGAGGAATATGCAATCGGATTCCGTAAAGAAGACGTTGCATTCCGCAACGAAGTGCAAAATGCTTTGCATGAAATGCAGGAAGACGGAACACTCAACACCATTATGCAAAAATGGTTCCAGCAGGACTTCAAGAAAACAATTGACAAGGTGGAAGAAACGGCTGCCGATGGTTCTTGGGACTATATCAAATCTCAGGGGAAAATCGTGATGGGGCTGGACGACGCGGTTCCGCCAATGGGATTCCGCGATGAAAACACCAATGAAATTATTGGCGTTGATATTGATTTGGCAAAAGAAGTGGCAAAACGGTTGGACGTAGAATTGGAACTGATGCCGATTGATTGGAATACCAAAGAAGCTGCTTTGAATACAAAGAAAATTGATATTATCTGGAACGGTTTGACTGTAACGCCGGAGCGTCAGGAAATGATGCTGTTCTCCGCTTCCTATTTGGATAACACACAGGCGATTGCTGTGATTGAAGGAAGCGATATCAAATCCAAAGAAGATTTGGCAGGGAAAAAGATTGGCGTACAAGCGGGCAGCAGCGCGCTGGAAAGTATGCAGAAAGATGCGGTGTTTGCTTCTATCGGAGAAGGCAATATCCAAGAATATGAAACCATGCTCAATGCGCTTATGGATTTGAAAATCGGTCGAATTGACGCTGTTGTTGCAGACGAAACAGTGGTTCGTTATAACATTTCAAAACAGGAAGAAACTCAAAAAGCGGAATAATGGAATGCGGAGGGATACTGCTGCAAGGTAGTATCCTTCCTCTGTGCTTATGATTTTAAGAAAAATGGTTAGGAGAAACGGGCTGTGAATTTTTTTGATGTATTTGTGAAAATTTTGCCGGCGCTGTTAAAAGGGCTTCCGGTCACGTTGAACCTGTTTGCGGTCACGCTGGTGTTTTCCATACCGCTGGGCTTTTGCATTGCCTTGATTCGGGTATCCAAGGTGAAACTATTGCAAATGATATCCGCATTTTATATCTGGGTCATTCGTGGTACGCCGCTTTTGCTGCAAATCTTTTTTATCTATTTTGTATTGCCGACCATCGGGATTCAGCTGAATAACTTTTTGTCGGCGGCGGTGGCATTTGTGCTCAATTATGCGGCATATTTTGCAGAAATTTTCCGGTCCGGTATCGGCGCGATTGACCGCGGACAATATGAGGGCGCAAAGGCGCTGGGATTTACCAAACGTCAAACCATGGGCAGAATTATTATTCCGCAAATGGTGCGTATTGTGCTGCCGCCGGTCAGCAATGAAACCATTACGCTGGTGAAGGATACGGCGCTGGTGAGTATTGTCAGTCTGGCGGATTTGATGCTGACGACAAAGAAGATGGTCAACACATTGTCAAATCCCATGCCGTTTGCAGTGGCAGCCGTTTTTTATCTGGCAATGACGTTCGTTTTAACCATTATTTTCCGTGCACTGGAAAAAAGATTATGTACGTATTAACAACAGGTGGAAGGAAGTAAACATTTATGACTTATATTGCAGCGGCAATCGCCGGTGTTATTGCATATCTGCTGGGGAGTATCAATAGTTCTATTTTGGTGGGACGCCTGTTTGGCGTGAAAGATATCCGGCAGCACGGCAGTGGAAATGCCGGCGCGACAAACACGCTTAGAACCATTGGCAAGAAAGCGGCGGCTTTGGTATTTGCCGGAGATGTGTTAAAAGGCGTTATCGCGGTATTGATAGCGAAATTGGCAGCATTTTTGCTGCATACAGATGGAACCATTGCGGTGTTTGCGGCAGCGTTATTGGCGGTGTTGGGGCATAATTATCCGCTTTATTTTGGGTTCAAAGGCGGCAAAGGTATTGCAACGTCCGCCGCGGTGATTTTGATGATTGACCCGCTGCTTGGCATTTGTGTGTTTGTGTTTGCACTGTTGGTGATGCTAATAACGCGGTATGTTTCTGTTGGCTCCATGGCAGCGGCGACAGCATTTCCTGTGGCGGTTGCGATATGGCGCCATGACAATGTTCCGTATTTGATTTTTGCAGTGGCGCTGGGACTGCTGGCAATATTCCGGCACAAAGAAAACATCAAACGGCTCGTCAAGGGAACAGAATCAAAATTGGGAGCAAAGAAAAAAAAGAATGCCTAAATCGTAAGTAAAAACAGCATTTCAAAGCGAAATGACAAGGCAGGTGCAAAACTGCAAATGATTATAGAACATAAAAAAACATGGGGCTATAAATGTCCGCATTGTACAGGCGATGTGGTGGAGGAAATGGGGCTGTTTGACATTACTTCATATCAGCCGCTGGAATCCTCTTGTCCCATCTGTAAAACGCGGCTTGGAACAATTTCAAAAGACAAAAACGGCGGTTATATCATTGAAGTGCCCTGTTATGTATGTCAGGAAGCGCATGTATTCCGTGTTCCGCAAAAGTTGTTTTGGAACCGACCGCTGTTTTCTCTCGGATGTACGCTCAGCGGGTATGATATTTGCTATTTCGGAGAAAACTCAGAAGTGGAAGAATCGTTGATGTTGCTGAATGATGAAATTCTAAAGCGTTACGAAATGACAGATGAAATTTTGGACGAATGCGACGACCGGATACGGCAGGCGTTAGATATTTTGCAGGAAATTGCAGGCGGCGGAAATTTGTTTTGTCTGTGCGGAAAGAATAAACTGCAAGTGGGACTGGAAGGAACAAGAATTACCATTCGGTGCAGTACATGCGGCGCATTTGAAATAATTAAAATGGAAACGGATGAAGATTTGGAGCGGCTTCAAAAGCGCAAATCTATCGTTCTGGTCAAAAAATGAATATCGTATGATGAATCGGTATGTTAAGCAAAGAAGAGTCGAACCACATGCGCCATGCGCGAAAAATTTTTCGCAAATGCTGCGTCAAAGAACCGCTTTCCATACGCCCAGTATGCAAAGGAACCTTTTCCTTGCCTTGCAAAAAATTTTGACGCGC
>CAMNSU010000040.1 GCA_946555455.1 uncultured Clostridia bacterium
ATTATGTCATAAACACGCAATTTATAGTCGTTATACGACCATGATACCATAAACACGCAGTGTTTTGGTATCATTCTGCACATCGCCGGTTTCGAGCAGAGCGACGAAACAATTCGGCGGCGCTTTTCATTCATATAATAGTCGTTATACGACTATTATACCATAATTCTCAGGAATAACAAGTATTTTTTATTGATTTATCAAAAAAATTATAAAGAAATCCGCCAAATTCTCACAATTTTTTCTTCATCTGAATATGCGGACAAAATTCATCTAAATATTCTTCCCCTTCCGCTTCATATCCCAGTCTCTCATAAAATCCCGCCGCCCTGCATTGTGCGCTGAGTTCAATTTCTTTCGCCCCCAAACGTTTTGCCTGTGCTTCTAAAGAATTCATGATAAGTTCTCCCAAATGTTGTCCACGAAAAGCGCGACATACCGCCACGCGTCCGACCGCATAAGTACCTGCTTCTTTTTGAAATAATCTGCCGCAGGCAACCGGCTTTTTTCCTTCATAGGCAACTGCGTGCCAGCTTACCATATCGGTATCGTCAAATTCATTTTGAAATCCTTGCTCTTTGATGAACACTTTCTCCCGAATCGAAAACGCGTCCTCCAGCGTATCCGGCGTTTTTAAAATTTTCACTTGAATTCCCATTTTCTTTTGTCCTCCCATCAATTTTCTTGCACAAACTGCATATCTATGTTATAATAGTCACAGAGTGACTATTATAGAATCAAAAAGCGCCGCCGAATTGTTTCATCGCTTCGCTCGAAACCGGCGATGCGCAAAATTATACCAATCTGCTCCGCAGATATGGTATAATAGTCATAACTCTTTTCCAAGAAGGGATTCTCTCCGGCTTACGCCGTCGATTCATCCCCTCTTACCACTCCGTGGCACGCGTGGGATTTCTCCTACCGCCGTTCTACGTTCGCACATCGCGTCTCGTTCCTCGACACTCTGAACGGCGAGAGGAATGCAATCTTCGGCACGTGTCCGAAGACTGCATGAATTCGAAAGCACCTCCGTCTCACCACTCATAAAAGTCGCGTCCCGACGGTTCTGCACGAAAGTATCATAAACAAGGAGGTTCTGCCTATGCCAACGTTGCTGTTATTATGCGCCGTCATACTCATCCTCTGTCTTGCCGGAAACCGTTTATCTCACAAATTCGGCGTCCCCGCCCTTCTTTTATTCATGGGGCTGGGTATGCTTTTCGGCTCTGATGGGTTATTCAAAATTCCGTTTGACAATTATCAATTTGCGGAACAAATTTGTTCCATTGCATTGATTTTTATTATGTTTTACGGCGGGTTTGGCACAAATTGGAACGCAGCCAAACCGGTTGCAGGCAGAGCAGGTTTGCTTTCCTCGGCAGGCGTTATTCTCACTGCCGCACTCACAGGTTTATTTTGTTATTTTATTTTGCGTTTTGCTTTTCTGGAAAGTATGCTAATCGGCGCTGTTATCAGTTCTACTGACGCCGCTTCCGTCTTTTCTATTTTGCGCAGCAAAAAACTAAATCTCAAAGAGCATACCGCTTCCCTTCTGGAAATCGAAAGCGGCAGCAACGACCCTTTTTCCTACATGCTGACCGTCATCATTTTAACGTTGATGCAGGGTTCTTCCTCCGCCGGTTCTATTGCCTATCTCATTTTTGCCCAAGTGGTCTATGGCGCCATTTTCGGTGTTGTGATTGTGGTCGCCGCAATTTGGATACTGCGCCGTCTCTCTTTTTCGCAAAGCGGCATGGATACCATTTTTGTGTTAGCCGTCGCATTGCTTTCCTACGCCATTCCGACTGCGCTCGGCGGAAACGGATATTTAAGCGCATATATTACCGGTATTTTAATCGGAAATGCCAAAGTCAAAAACAAAACGTCTTTGGTGCATTTCTTTGACGGCGTGACGGGACTCATGCAAATCGTAATTTTCTTTTTGCTGGGACTGCTTGCCTTTCCCTCCACTTTGCCGCATATTTTACTGCCCGCGCTCGCTATTGCGCTGTTCCTGAGTTTGGTTGCCCGTCCGGCTGTTGTGTTTGGGCTATTGCAGCCCAGTCGCAGTTCCCTTGGGCAAAAGCTGTTGGTGTCCTGGTCAGGTCTGCGCGGCGCATCATCTATCGTTTTTGCCATTATGGCAACCATCAGTCCTGCCTATACCAAAAATGATGTATTCCATATTGTTTTTTGCATTGTGTTGTTGTCGATTTTATTTCAAGGTTCTCTGTTGCCATGGGTTGCCAAAAAGCTGCAAATGGTAGACGCCACAACAGATGTTCGCCGCACCTTCAACGACTATCAAGAGGAATTGGAACTTCATTTCATCGAATCTCACATTCCCGAAGGGCACGAGTGGGCAGGAAAACCAGTCCGCAGTATCGGACTGCCGCCCGGCACTTTACTGGTCGTGCTGCTGCGCGGCGCAGAAACGATTATTCCCAGTGGAAAAACCATGATTCAGTCCGGCGACACCGCCATTTTAAGTGCGCTCGCTTTTGATGACGCGCCCGATTTATCATTGCTGGAGCTGCACGTGGCAGACCGCCCTGCGTGGATTGGAAAAACGCTGTCTGAAATCACGCTTTCGCCGCATCAACTCGTAATTCTGATGAAACGAAACGGCAGAACCATTTTCCCCAAAGGGAACACCATGATAAAAGAAGATGACATCATGGTATTGATGTCAAAATAAAAGTTCTGATTTAGATTATGTACGGTCTTCGTCGGTTCCTTTTCGGAACCGGCATATTTTTTGTATAAAACTGCGGTCAAGGCAAAAATTCACCAGCATGGCAATCAAGATACCGGCAAATGTTTCAAGCGCACGTATCAATCCGAACAGGTACGGCGGCATATCACGCCGCACCAATAAAATACTCAAATATACCACGCAGCCAATGGAACAGCTTGCCGGCATTTTCATGATATTACATAGATACAGCACCAAAATCACACCGACCGGCGCAAAAACAACGCTCACATCTGTTGTGATGCACTGCTGCAGCATCAATGCGCCAATACCCAACAGCGCTCCGACAATCGTACCTTTCATACGGTTCAATCCAATTTGAATGGTATGCTCCATGGTCTGCTGCATACAAATAACGGCTGCAATGCAGGCATAAAACGCGTTCTCCACCGGAAAAAACATCATTGCCAGCATACAGAGCAGCACTGCAACAGCCGTCTTTATCATACGCATTCCAATTTTAAACCGCCCCTCCATCACGTTCCTCCCCTTCATCTTCTGCCAAAACAAAATCAATTTCTCCATTTTCCTCGTCCGCGCGTACAAGCCGGACGCGCACCATATCCCCAATGGCATATTGACGATTATTCCGCACACCAATGAGCCGGCATTGCTCCGGAATAAATTCATAGTAATCGTCTTGAAGCTGTGTCACATGCACCAAGCCTTCCACCATATTCTCCAACTCCACAAACAGTCCGAATCCGGTCACAGAAGAAATGATACCGTCAAATACTTCTCCTACGAATTGTTTCATATATTCTGCAATTTTGATTTTTCTGCTGGCGCGTTCCGCTTCTTCCGCCGTCCGCTCCCGCTCACTGGCGATTTCCGCCGCATTTACCGCCGCGCGTTCCATGGCGGTCTCCTGCGCGCCTTGCAGTTCCCCGCGGAGCGCCATTTTCACAATGCGGTGCACCATGAGGTCGGGATAACGGCGAATAGGCGATGTGAAATGACAATAATACTTGGCAGCAAGTCCAAAATGCCCCAAATTCTGCGGCGTATATCGCGCTTTCATCATGCTGCGCAAAATCATAGTTCCTACGATGCGCTGGAAAGGCTTGTCCTTGATGTCCTCCAAAATCGTTTGCAGAGATTTCGGATGCACTTCCTCCACCCCGCCTTTGATTTGATATCCAAACAAATGCAGCGTTTGATTGAGTTCCGCCATTTTTTCTGCATCCGGCGCTTCATGAACGCGGTAGACAAACGGTGTTTTGATCCAAAAGAAATGTTCTGCAACCGTCCTGTTTGCCGCCAGCATAAACTCCTCAATGATTTGATTGGAGAGTCCGTGTTCTTCTTTTTGAATATCCGTCACGCGTCCCTCGTCATCAAAAAACAGCTTCGCTTCCGGAAAATCAAAATCCAAGCTGCCGCCGCGCGTCCGCCTAGCACGTAAAATCATGGCAAGCGTTTTCATATCCTCCAGCATATCGCATACATCTGCATAGGATTTTCGCAGCGCCTTATCCCCTTCCAGAATTTTCGTCACCTCATCATAGGTCATACGGTAGCGCGTCCTGATAACCGAGGTAAAAATATCATGGTCTACAATTTCGCCATCCGGCGCAATTTCCATTTCTGCCGACAGTGTTAGGCGCGGCTGACGCGGATTCAAACTGCAAATGCCGTTAGAGAGCCGCGGCGGCAGCATGGGAATCACACCGCCCGCCAAATAGACGCTTGTCCCGCGCTCAAGTGCTTCTTTATCCAGCGTCGCATCCTGCTGCACATATTCCGATACGTCCGCAATGTGCACGCCCAACCTAAAATTGCCATTGTCCAGCCTCTTTACACAGACTGCGTCATCTAAATCCCGCGCGTCTGCGCCGTCAATCGTGATAATCAACTGCTCGCGCAAATCACGCCGCCCTGCTATATCATTTTCCCCGATTTCCGCCGGCACTTCTTCCGCCGCCCGAATCACTTTTTCCGGAAATGCTTCCGGCAATCCATAGGTACGCACCAGCGATTTCATCACCACTGCCGGATCGTTTGCCCAGCCGAGAATTTCAATAATTTCTCCTGTGACCGTTTGGTTTTTTCCACCATAGTCGCGGATTTTCACAACCACTTTCTGTCCGTTTTCCGCACCCATAGTATGTGCTTTATGAATGCGTATCTCCTGCCAAATTTTTGTGCCGTCCGGTATGGCAAGGCGTTTCTGCCCCTGCTTCACGTATTTACACACCAGCGTTTCCGTTGCATGGTGCAGCACTTTTATAATTTTCCCCTGCGTCCGCCGCCCGCCGGTTCCTCCACTGACAATTTTCATTAAAACCGTATCGCGATGCATGGCGTCCGCCGCATCCTCCTGCGCAATATAATAGTCTTCTGTTCCTTCCTCCAGCGGCGTTACAAAACCATAGCCGCGTTCGCTGGAGGTATAAATTCCCGCCACCATCGCCTCTCGCTGTGCCGACAAATACCGTCCGCGTTTGCTGCGAAAAATACGCCCTTCCCCTTCCAACTCGTCCAGAATCTTGGTGAATTGCGGCACATCTTCTGCCGGTACGCCAAGCACCGTCGCCAATTCCTCTTGTTTCAGCGGCACATAACTTTTACTGCATAGATAGGCATATATTTTTTCTTTTCTGTCCATCACTTGTTTCCTTTCCGTCAATCTAAAATGCGCAGCGGCTGAAATTGCAAATAATCACTGGACACCATGTGAAATGCAATACCGTCCACCGTGCCGCACAGTACATCGTCCCCCTGCTTTTTTCCATGCAAATGACCGTAAATACAAATTTCCACGCCATATTGTTTGAGCAGCGCTAAAATTGCTTCATCCGGCTGGTTGCTGCCAAGCGCCGGCGGATAGTGCGTCATGACAATTTTTCTTTCATATCCGGCTTGCTGCGCCGCTTGCAGGGACAATTCCAGCCGAATGAGTTCCCGCGCATAAATTTTCTGGTCATCTTTCCCAAATCCCTGCGTACCCGGAATCAGCCAGCCCCTGTTTGCGCAAATAGCAATATCTCCACAGGGATAAAAACTGTTATGTAGGAAATGAACGCTCTCCAAACCGTTTTCCGTGCGAAATGTTTCCAATTTGTTCGCTGTTGTCCACCAATAATCATGGTTGCCTTTGGAAATCAATTTTACAGCATCCCATTTTTCCAGCAACGCAAAATCCGGCAGGCTTTCCTGCACATAGGTTGCCCAGGAAATATCTCCCGGAATCAGCAAGATATCGTCTTTCGTTAATTGTCCGCAAGATGCATCCAGCCGCTCCACATAGTTTTCCCAACGGTTGCCGAATACATTCATGTTTTTTGACGGAATCCCCAAATGAAGATGCAAATCGGAAATGGCATAAATCGACATGTTTCACATTCCTTTTATTTCTTGTATATTTACATTATTGTTTTTTCATACTAAGCGTATACATGAAGTGTATCGTCATGTATATTCCGGCAGCAATTTGCCGTTTTTTATCAACAAACCTGTTTTATTTAGAATTCTCCAGAAAAGAGTTGATATGCATGGAAGAAAAAACTTGTACCTGTATTCCGCGCGTAAGCTGTAATGTAAAAACTTGTGTTCATAACGAAAACGGCTGCAACTGCGTTGCACCGACAATTGATGTGAACTGCTCTCACGCTCACGAGGCAGGCGACACTTGCTGCAATACCTTTCAGGAAAAGTAAAAATTAAATTTTCCTGAAAACATTGTTTTCTAAAAAAGGGATTGACGTAAAAGTCAATCCCTTTTCAGCTCTAACGCCTCAAACGCTTTTCGCCTTGACGTAAAGACCAATCTCTTTTTACCCCAAAAATTTATCTACAATTTGTTTCATTGCGTCTTTGTCGCAAACTTCGCTGAACCGTTCTTCTTTTTCTTTCAATTGTGCTAAGCCTGCCGGAATCTTTTGTCCCGTCAGTTCGGAAAGTATTTTTCCAACCTCAAATTCATCGGTTCCCTCTTGCGGTTTTCCCTGCACCGCTTCTAACACGCTGCTGCAAAACTTAAACGGATTTGCGGTTGACGCCACAATTGTCTTGGTCGTATCGCCTGTTTCTTCGACATATTGGCGGTAAACTCTGTATCCGACCGCAGTATGGGTATCCATCAGATAATTATATTCTTTCCAAACTTCTGCAATCGTCTGTTTTGTCCCTTCATCATCACAGAATCCGCCATAGAAATATTCCTTCAATTTATTCTTTGTTACCTGCGGTACCTCATAGCGTCCTGTTTGCTGCAACTCCTGCATCCATTCGCGCACACGACCTTCGTCGCCGCCTGTGATGTCAAACAGCAAACGTTCCAGATTGCTGGAAATCAAAATATCCATAGACGGCGAAATCGTCGCCTTAAACGCTCTATTTTTATCATAGACACCGGTACGAATGAAATCTGTCAACACATTGTTTTCATTGGACGCACAAATGAATTTCCGAATCGGAATACCCATTTCCTTTGCATACCACGCTGCCAGAATGTTGCCAAAATTTCCTGTTGGTACGCAAACATTCACCGCGTCGCCGGCTTTGATTTTATCAGCTTTTACCAAGTCGCAATAGGCGGAAACATAATAGATAATCTGCGGCACCAGCCGTCCCCAGTTGATAGAGTTCGCGGAAGAAAGCAGTGACCCGCGCTGTTCCAAAGCCGCGCCAAATTCTTTGTCGCCAAAGATCGCTTTCACACCGGACTGCGCATCGTCAAAATTGCCGTTAACGCTTGTCACAGCAACGTTGTTTCCTTCCTGCGTCACCATTTGCTTTTTCTGCATTTCACTCACGCCACCGGTCGGGAAAAACACTTGAATCTTTGTGCCGTCCACGTCCTTAAATCCTTCCAGCGCAGCTTTCCCTGTGTCGCCGGACGTTGCAACAAGAATTGCAACCTGTTTATCAATACCGATTTTTTTCATGGACGTTGTCATCAAATGCGGCAAAATTTGCAGCGCCATATCTTTAAACGCGCAAGTCGGTCCGTGCCACAGTTCCAATATATATGCCGTGTCGTTCAATTCATACAGCGGCGCAATACTGTCCGTTTCAAATTTTGTTTTATTATAGGCTTTTTCCACGCAATCTGAAATTTCTTCTTTTGTGAAATCAGACAAAAACAGTTCCAAAATTCCTTTGGCTTTTTCCCTATAACTCTTGTCTACCAGTCCCGCAATATCCTCAATGGAAATCTTGGGTTTCTCTCCCGGCACAAACAAACCGCCGTCCGGCGCAATTCCTTTCACAATTGCCTGCGCGGAAGAAACCTGCAAACCGGTATCTCTTGTACTATGATAAATCATGGATTGTCCTCCTAAAGTGGGTTTTCAAGCAAAACGCACGGAATGCCGTTTAAAAAAGCACCGTGCGTTTTGAATTCGTTTCAAATATTCCTTATAAATATTTTTTAATATATTCCGGCGCTTCCTCCACAGCAATACTTGCTGTGATAACGATATTTACATTTGCTTTTGCCGCAACATGTTCCAATTCCTCAAACACACATTCTGCGTCCGCAATGTCCTGACCCGGAATAATTTTGGTAATGCTGTCAATGAAGATATTAGAAATATCATAATCCTGCGCCATCACGCCACATAACAGTCCATACAGAGACTGATATGTATCAATTTTAAATTCAGCCGTATCAATCAAACGGATTTTATGATCCAAATCATAAACATGACGCTGTCCGTTGTTGATGAACACCAAATGACCTTTGTCAATCTGCACTGCTGCATTCACTCTATCTATAAGCTGTTTCGTTTTGCCGGTTCCTTTTTTACCAATAATTAGGTTTACCATAACAAATCCCTCCGTTATTTTTCGTATTGTTTCGATAACTTAGGTTTATTTTAACATAAATTTTACAATAGTTCAAGCATTTTTCAGTCTTTTTTCTAATTCATTTTTCATTTCTTCATAACCAGGCTTGCCAAGCAGTGCAAACATGTTTTTCTTATAAGCTTCCACACCCGGCTGGTCAAACGGATTTACGCCCAACATATAGCCGCTGATACCGCAAGCTTTTTCAAAGAAATAAATCATTGCGCCCAGAGAATGCGCATCCATTTCCGGAATATTCAGCAAAAGATTGGGTACGTCGCCGTCTGTATGCGCCAGCATGGTTCCCTGACACGCTTTTTTGTTGACATAATCAACGGTTTTGCCCGCCAGGAAATTGAGTCCGTCCACATTGTCTGCGTCCTCAAAAATCTCCAGTTCCCGTTTTGGTTTTTCCACATTCAGCACTGTTTCAAACATCTGCCGGCGACCTTCTTGAATATACTGCCCCATGGAATGCAAATCTGTGGACAAGTCCACCGCCGCCGGGAAAATCCCCTTGTTATCTTTTCCTTCGCTCTCCCCATAGAGTTGTTTGAACCACTCTCCAAAATAGTGCAGCGCCGGTTCATAATTTGCCATAATTTCAATGCTTCTTCCTTTGGCGTAGAGGATATTGCGCGCAGCCGCATATAAATAGCAATCGTTGTCCATAGTAGGTTCCCGATACGCTTCGCGCGCCTGCGCCGCGCCTGCCATCAGCGCATCTGTATCAATGCCGGCAGCAGCAATCGGCAGCAGTCCCACTGCGGTCAATACGCTGTACCGTCCGCCTACGTCGTCCGGAATGACAAATGTTTCATAGCCCATGGTATCGCAGAGATTTTTCAGCGCGCCGCGCGCCTTATCTGTCGTTGCATAGATACGCTCCCGCGCACCTTCCGCACCATATTTTTCTTCCAGCATTTTTTTCAGCATACGAAACGCAATTGCCGGTTCTGTTGTGGTACCGGATTTTGAAATGATATTGACAGAAAAATCTTTATCTTTCACAAAATCCATCACGTCTGCCAAATAGGTCCCGCTGATGGAATTTCCTGCAAAGATAATCTGCGGCGTTTTGCGCTGCTGCTTCTCCAGCATGTTATAAAAAGAACTTGTCAGCCCTTCAATCACCGCGCGCGCACCCAAATAAGAGCCGCCAATTCCCACAACAACCAGCACTTCGGAATCATTTTGAATTTTTGCCGCCGCTTTTTTGATGCGGTCATATTCTTCTTTATCATAGTCCAGCGGCAAATCAACCCAGCCCAAAAAATCATTGCCTGCGCCTGTTTTGTCCGTCAGCGTTTTGTGCGCTGCTTCCACCAGCGCCCAAACATTTTCCATTTCACTTTTTTTCACTGCTCTGGAATAATCTAATTTTACCAATCCCATTTTGTCGCACCCCTTCTTGTATTTTATCTTATTGTCTATATGCAGCCGGTTCTTCCGGCATTGAAAACATTGTATGTCCTTACGCTTGAGGATACTGCTCTGCCCCTATACCACCATAATAAATATACTTTTTTTGTCAAAAATGCAGACCTCTCTGAACCTTTTTTAATCATGAAATCTTCGGACCTGCGCCGAAGATTTCATACCCTACAGCGTTCGGAGTGCCGCATCACGCGGCGCGACGCGCGATCGAAGAACGCTGCTTAGGGGGATTCCAACAAGGGGGACGGCATGACGGCGAGTAAAACGAGCCGGAAGTAGTCCCCCTTTTGAAAAATTTATATATATATTATACCATAACATGGAAGTATCCGTCAATCGGTTTTTTCCGTCATAATCGGACAGGTTTCTCCCGCAACAGCGAAATGCCTTTACAATACCGCGGCAGCGCTTCCGCCGGTTGTTCTCCCAACATACGCAGCAATGCTTCCGCCGCACCTAAGTTACTGCCTTTTGTTATTTCACCCAATCTCTGGCTCCACTGCCCCATATCCAAACTGACGCGGATTGCCTTTTCATTTGTTCCACTAAAATCAAGCACCAGATTTCCTTCCAGCCGCTCTTTCTGTCCGCCCGCAGCCACACAAATACCACTGTGCGCTTCCTCCACCAGCCGGACACTGATTCCATATTCGTCGTATAGATAGGTAATCAAATCGGCATATTCCGCTCCGCCTGCCACGGCAAAATATTTCACCTCATCCTTCATCTGCCAAATAAATCCGACCACTTCGTTGATATCACCCGTTATGGTAACCGGCGATTCCATTAGATTCACCCCTGACTCTTTCGCCAATTTATGCACTGCTGCCGGATAGAGCGGCATATGCAGCGGTGTTCCGTCGCAAAACGTCAATCCGCTTTCCTGCAATGCTTTTCCGCCTTTTCCGCTGCCCATTAGTGCATCGCCCAAAACTGCGTATTGCGCCCCACAGCGGCGCGCCACTTTCCCAATTTGACGAACCAACTTTTTGTCTGTCTGTTTTTGCCACCTTTCATCTGGTATCCCAAGACGCACCACCTGCCGCTGTCCGTCCAATTCCAACTGCGATACTTCCCGGCGCCTGTGCCATTTATTCTGTTCCTTACTTAAATCCAACAACAGTGTATTCATGTTTTCCCGCCCTCTTTCATGGTTTCGCCTATTTATTCCATCTATATTCATACAAATTTATAAAAATCAACTAATTTCTAAAAAAAATTTGCATTTTGGCAGGTAATTGTTGTATAATAAATAGGGTGTCTGAACAGGCACTAAAAATGACCGTTGCGTTTTATCTGAAAAAGGCGCTCGGGAACTTCATGGAGGTATTTTGTTATGGCTCAGGTTACAAAAGATACAATCATTGCTGACGCACTTCGTTTGGATGCGGGCACAGCTCAGTTTTTTCTGGAAATCGGTATGCATTGTTTAGGTTGCCCTTCCGCAAGCGGCGAATCCATTGAACAGGCTTGTATGGTGCACGGTGCAAATGCAGATGAACTGGTAAGCAAAATTAACGATTATTTAAGCAAACAATAAACCCGGCCGAACACAGGAGGCTGCTCAAGTCTCCTGTGTTTTCAACCGCACAAGAAAACCTTACATAGAAGCAAAAGCACCTTGCAGGAAAGGATGAAATCATCATGGCAACAAAAGTATTAATCGGCGCCCAGTGGGGCGATGAAGGAAAAGGGAAAATTACAGATATCCTTGCGTCACAGGCGCAGGTCGTTGTCCGCAGTCAAGGCGGAAACAACGCCGGACATACAGTAGAAGCAAATGGCGAACAATATAAATTACACCTGATTCCCTCCGGTATTTTAAACCCAAACACCCTCTGTCTGATTGGCAACGGTACTGTGGTTGACCCCAGAGTGGTTTTGGAAGAATTGGATATGCTGGCAGGACGCGGCGTTACCACCTCAAATTTGAAAATTGACCCGCGCGCCCATGTCATTATGCCGTATCATATCGCTTTAGACGGTTTGTCGGAAAAAGCGCGCGGCAAACGTGATATTGGTACGACCAAAAGCGGTATCGGTCCGTGCTACATGGACAAAGCGGAACGCAGCGGCATCCGTATTTACGACCTTGTACATGACGATATTTTCGTAGAAAAAGCCAGCGCCAACATTGACCTGAAAAATGAAATAATTACCAAGGTCTATGGCGGCGAAGCATTGGATAAAGAAAGCATAATTTCGGAATATCAGGCATATGCTAAACGGATTGCACCTTATGTGGAAGATACTACCATTTTACTGTATGATGCAATCAAAGCAGGGAAATCTGTTCTCTGCGAAGGCGCACAGGGTACGCTGCTGGACATTGACCTCGGGACTTACCCCTATGTCACCTCCTCTCACCCTGTTTCCGGCGGTGTTTGCGTTGGTTCCGGCATTGGCCCCACAATGATTGACGAATGTTTGGGGATTGCCAAAGCCTATACCACACGTGTTGGAAAAGGCCCTTTCCCGACCGAATTACTGGACGAAACAGGCGACCTTATCCGCAACCGCGGCGGCGAATTCGGCACGACAACCGGTCGTCCGCGCCGTACAGGCTGGCTGGATTTGGTGATTTTGCGTTTCTCTGTCCGCACCAGCGGTCTGACCTCTTTGGCACTGAACAAAGTGGACACCCTCTCCGATATTCCGTCGCTGAAAATTTGTACGGCATATCAAAAAGACGGAAAGATTTTGCGCGAATTTCCGGCGACCATTGAGGAACTGGAGGGCTGCGAACCGGTTTATGAAGAAGTACCGGGCTGGAGCGGCGATATCAGCGGCGTTCGTACCTATGAAGAATTGCCCGAAAATGCAAAGAAATATATTCAGCGGATTGAAGAAGAAATCGGCGTTCCGGTATCCATGATTGGCGTTGGGCCCGGTCGTGACCAGAATATTGATAAACCTATCCGCTAAAAACAACATATAGGAAAATGCGGCATAGGTATTCTATCTCTGAATCCGGCTGCGTTTTTCATGCAGCGGTTCCTATTTTGATAAGCACAGAAAGCACAAAATCATATAAACTTTGATTTTTCCATGCTTATAAAATTGCATCGATATTGGGAATGGTCCGCAGGGTCATTCCCTTTTCAGACTTTTGTGAAAGGGATGAGTTCTTCTTGAAAAACAACAAAACAGTTTTTGCAGTCATTGTTACCTTTTTCTGTACGCTGCTGCTCTCAACTGCGTTTTTTGAAGTAAATCAAACGCCGCCCAGCATGGTACAAAAGGCATATAACACCATTCAAAAAAACTATTATGGTGAAATTGATGAAGAAAAATTATATGAAGGCGCGGTTGCCGGCATGGTTGCGGCATTGGGCGACCCTTACAGCTACTACATGGGCGCGGAAAATTATACAGAACTGCAAAACGATTTAAACAGTGAATTTACCGGCATCGGCGCAACGGTATCCGTTGACCCGACCGACAATCTGCTGACAGTTGTTGCACCTGTGGAAGGCTCCCCTGCCGCACAGGCAGGACTAAAACCAAACGACAAAATCTTATCGATTAACGATATGGCGGTTTCCGGCGACAATTATCAAGACGCCGTCAAACTCATGCGCGGTGATGAAAGCAGTATCGGTGAAAATATTAAGCTATTGATTCGTCCGGCAGGGCAACAGGACTCTGTGGTATACAATATTACGCGCGCCAAAATTGTGAATCATACAGTGAAACATAAAATGTTACCCAACCAAATTGGTTATATTCAAATCACCAATTTTGAACTAAAAACAGACCAAGAATTTAAAAGCGCTGTAGACGCACTTGGCAAAGATAGTCTCAAAGGATTAGTCATTGATTTGCGGTACAATCCCGGCGGTGCATTTTCCTCCACCAAGGAAATTGCCGATTATTTGCTGCCGGAAGGCATCATCACTTCTTTTGAATACAAGGACGGCAGCAAAACAGAATATAAATCTGACGCAAACTATTATGATATCCCATTGGCTGTGCTCATCAACGGCAGCAGCGCCAGCGCTTCCGAGGTACTCTCCGGTGCGCTGCACGACCATGGGCGCGCTGTTTTGATTGGTGAAAAAACCTATGGGAAAGGCATTGTACAAAGTATTATTCCCTTTGATGAAACAAAAGAGGGCGAAACAGCCTTATATCTGACGACTTCCGGCTATCTCACCCCGAACGGCAATAATATTCATCATCTCGGCATTGCACCCGACATTGAAGTCCCTACGCCGGAATATCTGAAAGGAACCAATCCAGCGGACATTCCACAGGAAGAAGATATTCAATTGCAGCGCGCCATTTCCGAACTCTCCAAATAGGCAAACAAAAGGTTCCTTTGCATACCGGACGTACGCGTACCCTCTGGGGCACACGTGCCACAGAGTGGTATGAAAAGCGGTTCGCGGGCGCGCATTTACGAAAAATTTTCCCTGCATGGCGTATAAGATTCGACTCCCTTATGCCTAAACCAAAAATATCAAAAGGACGCAGAACTGTATGGAAATTGTTCTGCGTCCTTCTATTTTATATATTACCGCAATCAAAAATTAAGCGCCCCGACTGCCGATTTTCTCTCAGTCCGGTTTTATCATTTCACGCGCTTTGCAGGAAGGTAATCTCCCTATTGGAGTAAACTTGCATTTTTTACTGCATCTCTGACAGCGCGCGGTCAATGGCATCGGCAACTGCATGGATTTTTTCCTTTTTTCGTGCGTTCATTAAAATAGTTCTTATCTGTTCAACATTTTTATCATCTGCTATCTCGGATAAAATGTGAACCGCGGCGCAGCGGTTTCGGTAATCTTCCTCCAAAAGCCCCTGTTCCAGTTGCGACAAGTAACGTTTGTCTCCAAAAAGATATAGTCCTCTATAACATGCCAAACGAATACCGCTATCAATCTCTCTTTTCAATACCTGCTGCAAAAAAGGAACTATGCCGGTATTGCCGCATTCTTCCCTGCTTTTCGCAATATCTACTGCGGACAAAATTGCATATTCGCGCACCAGATGATTCATATCTTTTTGCGCAATGTCCATCAACCTTTTCATCACGTTGGTATCCTGACAGCCGCACAGAGAATCAATTGCATTTATACGCACTAAGTCGTCCTCATCCTCTATCATGGACAATAAAATAGCAGTGCTTTCCGGCGTTTCATCATTTACTAACATTTGAGCAATACCAATTTTAATATCGCTAAATTCACTTTTTGACAGAACTTTCAAAACTTTCCTATCCGCTTCGGTCAAATCGCCATGTTTCTCTATTTCATCAAGCAATCTGTTTTGTTGTTCTTCCGATAAGTGCAGCATATCCACAGCAACACCTCCCATATCCCAATTACGCCATACCGCCGTCAATTATCTGTCGGCAAGTATCCAAAAAAAGCTTGGCATTCCCAGCGGGCATCCCAAGCTTTTTCTGATTTCATTGTTACGCCTGATAGTCAAATCCTGCTTGCAGGCATTTCATGTTCAACTCCAGCAAATTTTGTTTTCTGGCGGAAATGGTTTTTTCCATTGCCATGCGGATTTCGTCCATGGTCAGCACTTCCGATTCCTTCAACACTTTTCCCAGCATGACGATATTCGCCAGATTATTTGCGCCCAAAGACGCCGCGATTGTTGTTGCCGGAACAGCAAAAATATGCGCTTCGTCGTTTTCCGGCA
The DNA here is from genome assembly GCA_946555455.1 of uncultured Clostridia bacterium. Lineage (GTDB taxonomy): Bacteria > Bacillota > Clostridia > RUG12999 > RUG12999 > JAAWTG01. The sequence continues at coordinate 15,641 of CAMNSU010000040.1, forward strand.
CACGGTCAATCATGGAACTGTCATAAAAGATTTTCCCGCCCGCTCTCACTGCTTTTTCAAATTTCTCCAAAGACGGCTGATTGAGTGCAATCAACACATCCGGCGATTGAATCATTGGCGCTGCGATTTCCTGGTCAGACAAAATCACGTGGCAGTTTGCTGTTCCGCCGCGCATTTCAGGACCATAGGACGGGAGCCAGGAGACCTCTTTACCTGTCAGCATTCCTGCATATGCAAGCTGTTTCCCTGCAAACAAAATGCCCTGTCCGCCGAATCCAGCCAAAATAATTTGCGTCATCCCCACTGTTCTCTCCTCCTTACTCTTTCTCCTTGAATACGCCCAGCGGATACTGCGGTATCATGTTGTCGCGCAGCCATTGCATACTTTCCGCCGGAGACAATCCCCAGTTGGTCGGGCACGTAGACAACACTTCCACCATAGAAAATCCTTTGCCCGCGATTTGCGTTTCAAACGCTTTTTTAATCGCTTTTTTTGCCGCACGGATATGCTGTACGCTATCCGCCGCTACGCGTTCAATATATGCAGTTCCTTCCAATGTCGCCAGCATTTCCGACATATTGATGGGATATCCCTGCGTTTCTGTTTTTCTGCCATACGGCGTGGTTTGCGTCACCTGTCCCACCAAAGTGGTCGGCGCCATTTGCCCGCCTGTCATACCATAGGTCGTATTGTTAATAAAAATCACGGTAATGTTTTCGCCGCGCGTCGCCGCATGAACGGTTTCCGCCGTTCCAATTGCCGCAAGGTCGCCGTCCCCCTGATAGGTGAACACGATTTTATCCCTTAATGCGCGTTTCACACCGGTTGCCACTGCGGGCGCACGTCCGTGTGCCGCTTCCTGCATATCGCATTCAAAATAGTTATAGGAAAACACGCTGCATCCGACAGACGCAATCCCCACCGTGTTTCCTTCAATGCCAAGTTCGTCAATGACCTCTGCCACCAAACGGTGCACAATCCCATGGGTACAGCCCGGGCAATAGTGCAGCGTTACATCGGACAGTGCGTGAGGACGTTCAAATACTTTTTTCATTCGTTCGCACCTCCCAGCAATTTCTCCATTTCTTTCACAATTTCATCCGGCGTAGGAACGATACCACCGTTGCGTCCATAAAAATGAACCGGTTTGGCGCCGTTTACCGCCAGCCGTACATCTTCTACCATTTGTCCCTGACTCATTTCCACTGTCAGGAAACATTTTGCACTTTTTGCAGCATTTGCAATTTCTTTTTTCGGGAAGGGCCACAGGGTGATAGGACGGATAAGACCGACTTTCATACCTTTTTCCCTTGCAATTGCGGCTGCTGTCTTGGCAATACGGGCGGTTACGCCATATGCCACCAGCACCAAATCCGCATCTTCCACTTGCTGCAATTCCACTTTCACTTCATTTTCTTCTATCGCCGCATAGCGTTTCGCACGCTCATTATTGAGTTCTTCCAATTCCTCCGGCGTTAAATACAAAGAATTGACAACATTCTTTTTGCGCTGCATTGCGGTTCCGGTCGTTGCCCACGTTTTCTCCGGCAAGTTCCGTTTTTTCGGTTCGCCGAACGTAATGGGCTCCATCATCTGTCCCAGCATACCGTCGCCCATAATCATCACAGGCACGCGGTACATATCGCCGATATCAAAGGCTTCCGCCGTCAAATCAACCAATTCCTGCACGGACGCCGGCGCCAGTACCACCAAATGGTAGTCGCCGTGACCGCCGCCTTTCACCGCTTGAAAATAGTCCGACTGCGCCGGCTGGATACCGCCCAGTCCCGGGCCGCCGCGGACAATATTCACAACCAAACAAGGCAAATCAGACGCTGCAATATAGGAAATCCCCTCCTGCTTCAAACTGATTCCGGGGCTGGAGGACGACGTCATCACGCGCGCACCCGCGCCTGCTGCGCCATAGACCATATTAATTGCTGCAACTTCACTTTCCGCCTGCAAAAACAAGCCGTCCACCTGCGGCATCCGTTTGGACATATATGCCGAAACCTCCGTCTGCGGTGTAATCGGATAACCGAAAAACAGCCGGCAGCCTGCGCGAATCGCCGCTTCTGCCAGCGCTTCATTTCCTTTCATTAACACTTTTTCTGACACTGCTTTCACGCTCCAATCTATTTCTGTTCTTTTCGTTTTATTTTTCCACTTCAATGACACAGTCCGGACAAATCGTTGCACAGGACGCACATCCCACGCATTTTTCCATTTCCAGAATCTGTGCGGGGCGGAAGCCTTTTTTATTCATTTTTTCCGCCATGGAAAGCAGATTCAGCGGACAGACCGTTGTACACAAGCCACACCCTTTGCAAGCTTCCAAATTGATGGTAATTTTCGCCATCTCTTTTCACCTCCACCATGAAATTCCCTTTTCTTTTATTTCAGCATAGGAAAAAACGCCCTATGCAATTCCCTATTCCCTGCCGCCCGGCAGTTCCAACTGTAAATCCAAAGCAAACACATCTTCTCGCCGCACTGCCTGCGCCAAGTCCCGCCGCACTGCCGTGCATTTCACAGGAATGTTCAGCATTTTTGCCGCACGTTCCACTTCAACGGCGCTTTCCAGCACGTCCTCCGGCTGCGTCGCATAGGACAAATTCGTGTTGTTGACCAGCGCGCTCACGTTAAGCCGCGACGTCTGCTCTATCAGCCGCACACTGTCCGCCATTTCCTCCGCTGTCCTTGTCAGCGGACGCTTTGCGTTGACAACCGCCAGCATTTCATAGGGCGCTCCATCAAATCTTGGTTTATATTGCCCCAGCGCTGTTGCGCCTTCATCATCACCGCCTACGTCAAAAATCACGTAGTCTTCTTTTCTTTCAAACGCGGCGTATACCTCCGGCGGCAGCGCCGGCAAATCCAGATTGGTATTTGCATAAATCGGCGCAATCACACTGATTCCCAGCATTTCCAGCTTTTTTCTGACGTCGTTTGTCCTGAAATATGGATTGACAGTATCTAAATCGACAATGGTCACAGGTTTGCCTTCCTCCCGCAGACGTAATGCTACGTTCAAAGCAAACTCCGTTTTCCCGCTGCCGTAATGACCAACCACAATGGTTCGGTTTGCAAATTCCACACGGGTTCCTCCCATAAACATCAAAATACATAGATGCCTGACACGCAAATCAAACATCTATGTACCTCCTATTATACTACAACGCGACGCATAAAAAAAGAACGTTTCTTGCTTTACCTTACACTGTTTTTTGCTTTTTTTCGTGTTTTTCATGCTTTTTCCGCGCGCACCAGTCCAGCTTTTGTCTCCGCTGCCAAAGAAAGCAATTCTTCTGCGTGACGGCAGGCGGTTTCTGTAATCTGACCGCCGGAACCAAGCCGCGCAATCTCACGAATGCGCCCTTCTTTGTCCAGCATTTGCAAACCTGTCATGGTTCTGCCGCCGCTGACTTTTTTTTCAATCAAATAGTGGTGATCCGCCATTGCCGCAATCGTCCCGCTGTGCGTGATGATAATGGTCTGTTTTTGCAAAGACACCTTTTCCAGTTTCTGCGCCACCTTTTCCGCCGCCTGTCCGCTGATTCCGGTATCAATTTCGTCAAACACATAGGTTTCGTTGCTGTCCGCTTTTGCCATGATACATTTGATTGCGAGCATGATACGGGAGAGTTCGCCGCCCGAAGCAATTTTTGACAGCGCCCGCAGTTCCTCTCCCACGTTGGGCGCAATTAAAAACTCAATCTTATCGGTTCCTTTCGCCGTGAACCCATCCGTCTCCTGTATATCAACTTTAAACTTGCAGCCTTTCATTTGCAGTTCCGCAAGCTGCGTTTCAATTTCTTTTTCCAGCTTTGCCGCCGCTTTCCGGCGCTGCTGGGATAATTCCGCGGCATTTTGCTTCAGCTTTTGCCGCGCCTGCGCAAGCTGCTGTTCCAACTGCCCGCATTGCTGTTCGCTGCCGCGCAGCACCTCCAGCCGCTGCGCCGCTTCGTCCCGAAATTGCAATATTTCTTCAATACTCTGTCCATATTTCCGTTTCAACGTACGAATGGCGTCCAGCCGGTCATGAATTCTGTCCAGTTCCTGACCGCTGTAGTCCACCTCTTCCAAACAAGCGGCAATACTGCCGGTAACGTCCTCCAAGCTATATTTCACATCTTCCAAACGACCGGATATCTCTGCAAAATCTTCTCCAATTCCCGCAATTGTCTGCAATTGCGCACTGCCTGCGCCAATCAGTTCCGCGGCGCTGGATTCCTGTTCATATAATATCTGATAGGTTAATGCCAACACTTCATTGACTTTTTCCGCATTTTCCAGAATATTTCTGCGTTCTTCCAGTTCTTTTTCTTCCTCCGGCAACAAATTTGCCGCCTCAATCTCCTGCACCTGAAACTCCAGTACGTCGATTTCCCGCGCCCGTTTGCTTTCGTCCATTTGCAGGCTTTCCAGTTGCCGCCGCAGCGCGCCGTATTCTATATATTGCTCTTGATACGCTTCGCTGCATGTTTTCAGCACGCCGCCCGCCCAAGCGTCCAGCAAATCAATATGTTTTTCTGCACTGTAGAGCAACGTGGTATCCTGTTGTCCGTGAATATGTATCAAATACTTTCCAATTTCTTTTAAAATGGTGACGCTGGACAGAGAACCGTTTATTTTACAAGTGCTGCGGCCATTGTCCGCCAACTCTCGTTCCACCAACAGCGACCCGTCCTCTGTGCGCTCTATGCCATGCTCTTCCAGCAGCTTCCATACTTCCTCCGACACATAGAACAACGCGCTGACCTTTGCTTTGTGGGCGCCGGTACGAATCAACTCTTTTTGTGTCCGCTGCCCGAGCACCATGGCAATGGAATCAATCAGAATGGATTTTCCCGCGCCGGTTTCCCCTGTCAGGACATGAAATCCATCATAAAATTCCACCTGAACCGATTCAATGACGGCAATGTTTTGAATACTTAAATTCGCCAGCATACGCCTTCACTTCCCTTCCCTTATTTGACCAGGCGTTTCAGTTTCGCCGTCAATTTCTGTGCATCCTTGGTGTCACGAATGACCACCATTACCGTATCGTCTCCCGCAATGCAGCCTATCACGCCGTCATGTTCCATTGCGTCCATTGCGGATGCCGCCGCCTGCGCCATACCCGGCAGCGTTTTCACCACAACGATATTTTGCGCATAATCAATGGTGGTGACGCTTTCTGAAAAAATGATTTGCAGTTTGGCGGTGGTGTCGCTCACCGCCCCCGCCGCCGTTGTTGCATATTTATACACGCCGTTTCCGCTCATTACTTTAATCAGCCGCAGTTCCCTGATATCTCTGGAGACAGTAGCCTGCGTTGCGTCAAACTGTTCCGCCCGCAGCCGCTCCACCAATTCCTCCTGCGTTTGTATTTCATATTCACCAATCAGTTCAATGATTTTTGCATGTCTGTCATATTTGCTTGCCATTGGTTTGTGCCCTCCTATTTACCCGCAATTTTTTCGCGAACAATATCATAAAAACTTTTTCCGTCCACTTTAATCAGTTTACAACTGCGCGGCGCACGCGTCACAAACAACTCGTCTCCACAGGTCATCACCCTGTCGCGCCGTCCGTCTACCGTAATTTTCGCCGTGTACCGGTAGGTATTTCCAATCTTAATACTGACCGTTCGGTCTGCCGGCAAAACAATGGGACGGGCATATAAATCGTGCGGGCAAATCGGCGTAATTAAAATAGTATCCATATTCGGATGCACCACCGGCCCTCCGGCGGAAAGCGAATATGCCGTGGAGCCCGTCGGCGTAGCAATGATAATGCCGTCCGCCATATAGGAATCTACCATAATACCGTCCACATGAATTTGCAGTTCAATCATGCGTGAAAAACTCTCCCGCGTGATTACCACGTCGTTCAGCGCTGTACGTTTACGCGACTGATAGTCCGTTTCCAGCATCATCCGCGATTCTATCCGATATTCTCCGCGCATAATTTGCTGCCATTTTTCTTCAAATGTGTCCACTTCCACAGAGGACAAAAATCCCACTCTGCCAAGATTCACGCCAAACATGGGTTTATCATATAAGCTGGCTTTGGGTGCAATGGAAAGCAGCGTACCGTCTCCGCCCAGTCCAATGATACAGTCCGCCCGTTTATATAGTTCCGCCCCGCGCCGCTGCGCCGCGCGCAGTCCATCAATTCTCCCGCAGCTACCAATGTCGACAAGCACTTTCACTTGTTTTTCCAAAATACGCACGACACTGCGCAGAACACGAAAATCTTTATCTTTGATTTTATTGGGTATTACTGATACTGTTTTCATAAGATAGTACTCCTTAATTCCTTTGCGTAGCGTCATAAAACTGCTGCAAAACCTCTATCATTTCTTCTATACCATAAGTGTCTTTCAGCGTCTGTATAAACTGGTCATATTGGTTCATATCCAATTCCCCAATCATCAATTTTGTTACCATTTCCCGCTGATATTTTTTCATTTTCTCCAGCCTTGCGGAGAACCATTGCGTATCTTCGGATACCGTCATCGTGGGTAAAATATACTGTGCTGCTTCATTGTCCGCCCATTTATGCAACGCCTCTTTTTGCATTTCGTCCTGATAATACTGTGCGGTATACTGCGCATCTCTGATAAAAGGTCCGCCATAACTTGCTCTGGTATACATAGCAAGCGCATTTACCATCGGCATATTGGGATTTTCCGTAATCAGCGGCGTATAAGTCGGCACCCCCTCCTTCATGGTGTAACTCACATTTTCTATTCCAAAATTAAAATAGCGT
>CAMNSU010000041.1 GCA_946555455.1 uncultured Clostridia bacterium
CCCATATGTTTTGATATCCTGAATCCAATCTTCCCAATGCTCCTGTACAAAAGGAGAATCGGGAAATGGGGAATAGTCGCCGGACCAGTCGCCGAAATTGATATCCATACATGTGAAACCGGCACGGCGAATCCGTTCTATTTGTTCTATCATGGTGCCGCAGCCAAATAATACATTTACTGATGTTGCAATGTCCAATTTTGAAACCTCCTTAAAAAAGAAACATCACCTGATTCCTGTTATCCATAAGGACAGCACAGGAAACAGATGATGTTACACAATTTCATCTACATTTTTACAAATGTCCCAGGGCAGTTAAATTTTTTCTAAAAGAGGCACACTAAATTATTCTGTCATGCTCCTGCTCCATGGGATATTTTGTTACAGCAAAACACTCTAAAATCGCAAGGAAACGGCGTATTTACGCCAAAAAAAGACCCTACAAACAGTCATTCAGACTGCTTGCAAGGTCTTTCTCATACTATGAACCGGGGCTATTCTTTTTTGCCCTTTTCAGCAAAAATATAGCTGCCCTGGGACAACAAAATGCAGCGAATTATCCTTCTTTTACTTTTGCCTGCGCCGCAGCCAGTCTTGCAATCGGCACGCGGAACGGCGAGCAGGATACATAGTTCAGACCGGTACGGTGGCAGAATTCAACGGAGGACGGGTCGCCGCCGTGTTCACCACAGATACCCAGTTTGATGTCAGGACGCGTTTGACGTCCCAGTTTTGCAGCCATTTCGACCAGTTTGCCAACGCCATCCTGATCCAGTTTTGCAAACGGATCACTTTCAAAGATTTTCTTATCATAGTAATCATCTAAGAATTTACCGGCGTCGTCACGGCTGAAACCGTATGTCATCTGGGTTAAGTCATTGGTACCGAAGCTGAAGAATTCTGCTTCTTTTGCGATTTCGTCCGCTGTGACAGCAGCACGCGGAATTTCAATCATGGTACCTACTTTATAGGTCATGTTCACGCCGGCTTTTGCAATGATTTCATCTGCTGTTTTGGTGACAACAGATTTCACATATTTCAGTTCGTTCACATCACCAACCAACGGAATCATAATTTCGGGAACAATATCTCCGCCAACGCTGATAGCAGCTTCGATAATAGCACGTGTCTGCATTGCCGCGATTTCCGGATAGGTAACAGCCAGACGGCAGCCACGATGTCCCAGCATGGGGTTGAATTCGTGCAGGTCTGCGGAAGTCTGTTTGATGGATTCCAGCGTTACGCCCATTTCTTTTGCAAGGTCTGCCATTTCTTCTTCTGTATGCGGCAGGAATTCATGCAACGGGGGATCCAGCAGACGAACTGTGACAGGCAGTCCTTTCATTGCTTTGAAAATGCCTTCAAAGTCACCTTTTTGATAAGGTAACAGTTTTGCCAACGCTTTTTCACGGTCTTCCAATGTTTTGGACAGAATCATCTGACGGATTGCACTGATACGGTCTTCTTCAAAGAACATGTGCTCGGTACGGCACAGACCGATTCCCTGTGCGCCAAAGTGCAAAGCGGTCTCCGCATCTTTCGGTGTATCAGCATTGGTGCGAACCTGCAATGTACGAATTGCATCCGCCCAGCCCATGAATTTGTTGAAATCGTCTGTCATAACAGCGTTCATGGTTTCAACAGCTTCACCGTAGATGTTACCGGTGCTACCGTCAATGGAGATGAAATCGCCTTCTTTGATGGTCAAACCGCCAACAGTGAACAGTTTTGCATCTTCATCAATTTTGATGTCGCCGCAGCCGGCTACACAGCAAGTACCCATACCACGCGCAACAACAGCAGCGTGAGAGGTCATACCACCGCGAACCGTCAGGATACCTTCGGAAGCGTCCATACCTTCAATGTCTTCCGGAGAGGTTTCCAGACGAACCAGAACAACTTTCTGTCCGCTCTGTGCAGCAGCAACAGCAGTTTCTGCTGTGAAATATACCTGTCCGCAAGCAGCGCCGGGAGAAGCCGGCAGACCTTTTGCAACAGCAGTCGCTTTTTTCAGCGCGTCAGGATTGAACTGCGGATGCAGCAAGCTGTCGAGTTGTTTCGGTTCCACTTTTAAGATAGCTTCTTCTTTTGTCAGCATACCTTCAGCCACCAAATCCACTGCAATTTTCAGTGCAGCAGCAGCCGTTCTTTTTCCATTACGGGTTTGCAGCATATATAATTTACCATTTTCAATGGTGAATTCCATGTCCTGCATGTCTCTATAGTGCTGTTCCAGTTTCGTTGCAATGTCAACAAACTGGTTGTAAACAGCCGGATTTTCTTTTTCCAGCGCGGAGATAGGCTGCGGCGTACGGATACCAGCCACAACGTCTTCGCCCTGTGCATTCATCAAATATTCGCCATAGAGTTTCTTTTCGCCGGTGGAGGGGTTTCTTGTGAAAGCAACACCTGTACCGGAGGTATTACCCATGTTACCGAATACCATTGCCTGCACGTTAACAGCAGTACCCCAGCTGGAGGGGATATCGTTCATGCGGCGGTATACATTCGCACGCGGGTTGTTCCAGGAACGGAACACAGCTTTTACAGATTCAATTAACTGGTCTTTCGGGTCTTGCGGGAAATCAAAGCCTTTTGCTTCTTTGAAATATGCTTTAAATTTCACAATCATTTCTTTCAGGTCGTCTGCGTCCAGTTCAATATCCTGTGTTACGCCTTTTGCTTCTTTCATTTCGTCAATGATGCGTTCAAACTGACTCTTCGGCACTTCCATAACAACGTCGGAAAACATCTGAATGAACCGGCGATAGCTGTCATATGCAAAGCGCGGGTCTGTTTTTTCTTTGAATTTTTCAACGATTTCATCGTTCAGTCCCAGATTCAGGATAGTGTCCATCATGCCAGGCATGGAAGCTCTTGCGCCGGAACGAACGGATACCAAAAACGGATTTTCAGGATCACCGAATTTTTTGCCGGCGATTTCTTCTACTTTTGCAAGTTGTGCAAAGATTTCGTCAATAATTTCCGGCGCAATGGTTTCACCGTCTTCATAGTATTTGGTACAAGCTTCTGTTGTTACCGTGAAGCCTTGCGGTACCGGAAATCCCAGATTTGTCATTTCTGCCAGGTTGGCGCCTTTACCGCCAAGGAGGTTACGCATGCTTGCGTCGCCTTCCGTAAACAGGTAAACGTATTTTTTACTCATTTGTGATTACCTCCAACTGTATGATATTTATATGAAAGCATGCCGGGCCTGTCCGCCGGGCAGAGCTCTTATAACAATAGGAAAGATATATCATGGGGCGTACCTTATGAAATCAAAAAGAATGGAAAAATCTTTCTTTTTCACCAAATACACTCAACTTATATAATATACAAAAATGAGGAAAATGTCAAGAATAAATTCATGTTCGCCGTTTTTTTCTGTAGGATTTATGAAAGAGCAGGCAAATTATGATTCGGTTTTCTCACATGTTTGCTTCAGCAAGAATAATCCGGTAGGCATTTCAACCATTTATTGATACTATTTCCTATAAAGTTTTTTTTATGTGGCTGGAGCAATTTGAGGCTGAATAAAATGCAGCAATTGTTTTAATACTAATTATTTATTTTAATACTACTTGTAGTAGCTTACAATATAAAATGTCTTGTAGTTTAATAAATAATATGCAAGGAGTTGTTGTATATGCTTACAAATAAATTATCGGGTGATTACGATAAAGTAAATTTTCATAAAATCGGTAAAAGAATCAAGGAGGAACGGCTGAAACGTCAATTAACGCAAGAGCGGTTGGCGGAGTTGGTCGATGTTACCCCTGCATTTATCGGGCATATTGAACGCGGTGAGAGGTCGTTGTCGCTGATTACGCTGATTAAAATTTCTAACTGTTTAGGTGTCACCATTGATTATCTGTTATCAGAAACTATTATTCCTAAGGATGAAGGTATTATAGAAGAATTTAAAAATTTAATTCATGATAAACCGATAGAAACAAGAATGGCAGTGATAGATATTCTAAAATCAGTGCTAAAATATTTGTAAAAAACTTGAAAAATACCGGAATACCGTTGATATATTCCTTAAAAATCAAACTTTTTTAGCGTAGCAGTTTTAATGACTGCTGCGCTTTTTTTGTGTATTTTTCTATCTGAAAATTAGACTTGACAAATAAGTTGTTTTAAAATATACTATTAGTATTATTTATATTATCTGTTAGTATTAAAAACGGAAAAATCAAGAAAATTCGATGGATAATAGGAAAATTTATAGTACCAAGACGAATACTGGAGTGAAAAGCTATGGTGAATTTATTGAAATTCTGGAACAAATGTTTTAAACCGGTTGTACATCCTTTTAATTTGTCTAATGACGGCGTTCAAACGTATTCAATGTGGCAGTATGAAAAAGGAGAAGATACAATTAGTTTTTATTTGGATTATCTTTCCAAAGAAGAAATGTTTCGTGGAAAAGAGGTTTTGGACATTGGCTGCGGCGCGGGAGGGAAATCTCTTTACTATGCTTCCTGTGGCGCAAAAAAAGTAATTGGTGTTGATATCGTTGCAAAATATGAACAGGAGGCGCTCGAACTTGCAAAGACTTTAAATTTGCAGGGGAAATTTGAATTTTTTGAGGCTGACGCGTCCAACCTTCCGTTTCTGCCCGAAAGTTTTGATACAATTATTATGAATGATGCGATGGAACATGTTGCAAGACCGGAAGTTGTTTTACAAGAAGTGCTGCGCGTTTTGAGAAAAGGAGGGAGAATTTTTATCAATTTCCCTCCCTATAATCACCCGTATGGCGCGCATTTAAGCGATGTAATTTTTATTCCTTGGGTTCATTTGTTCTTCAGCGATAAAACTTTGATAAAGGCTTATAAAGAATTGGTATGTGATTTGCCTGACGGAAAAGAACGCGTTTCCTTCCGAATTTCAAAAGACAAAAATGGAGAAGAATATTTTTCATATATCAATAAAATGACGTTAAAACGTTATAAACAAATGCTAAACAAGCTACATATCTCGACCGTATATTATAAGGAAGTACCGCTGCGACCTTTTTTAAAACCGCTTGCAAAGCTGCCATTCTTCAGCGAATATTTTGTTAAAATGGCTGTCAGTGTGATTGAAAAATAGCAAAACAAGGTAAAAGACATTTGATATTTCAGCGGCGACCTTTCTTTGCATTGCCGAAATAACCGATATGCTGTCGGATAAAGGCGAAAAGCAGCGGGTCTGCTGCCGCCAGCAGCGCGTCTTCCGCGCGGTAGGCAAAACAACGCTGCACCGGTGCGGTGAGAATATATTGAAACATTGCCAGCAAGGAAGGCGACAGGTTTTTCTTTGCGGCGCAGCCACTGCACAGGCACGTACCGTTTTCCGTGTCAAACCACACCAATGCGTCTGTGCTGCCGCAGCGGGCACACGTGCTGAAATCAGGCGTGAATCCGGCAGTTTGCGCTGCCTTTAGCAGAAAGGTGAGTTGCACTTGTTTTGGATTTGCACCGTGGCAAAGCAGATGGAAACTGCCCAGCACCAGCCGCAGCATGGGTTTGGCATAGTCGGCGGAAATGCAGAGATATCGCGCAAATTTTGCAATTTCGGTTGCTGTTTCAAGCCGGTCTAAATCTTCTGCCAGTTCCAGAAAAACTTGCAGCGGCGCGGCAGACTTGAGAGAATAGATTTCTTTTTTGGCAGGATACAGAATAAATTCCGCATAGCAAAAACAGCGCGTAGCGTTATGTAGTCCCGCTTTCATACTGCGGGCGCCTTTGGCGGACACTTGTATCATGCCAAGCGTGGGGGACAGTATGCTGAGCATTCTGTCATATTCCCCTATGTTCGTATGCTGAATCACCAGTCCGGTCGTTTTGATTAGCGGCATGTGCTTCCTCCTCATCTTCCTGTGACAGGCTGCTGTAAAACAGATAATCAGAAATATGTCCTTTTTGACAAAATAAATTCCAAGCTAAATCTTTTGCTTCCATGGAATGCACGCCCCTCTCTTTTGATGTAACAATAGATATTGTTTGCCAAAAGAGGGGAGAATATGAGAGTAAATGTTTGTCATTTTTATGGGTTGTATTCATTTTTTGATTTTCACAATTTTTAACGCGTTTTCCGAAGTATGCGCCGGTAGGAAAGCGAATCTTTTTCGGCTTTTGAAACAATTTCCAGTGCTCCGCGGCGAATCATTTCTTCTATGCGATACGCAATCCAACCGTCGCTGATACCAAGTCGGTATTTTCCAAGAATACGCCCGATTACCATGGCTTCCTGAAATTCTTCCTGTTCTGCCGCAATTTCTCGGAGAATAAAATCGTCATAGAAGGATTCCGGTACACTCACCAGCTGACCGTTTATAACTGCCCGCAGCGCAGCGTTATCTGTTTGTAGTGTTTGCCAGTGTGCAGCATAACTTTGGCGCAATACCGCCGGGACGGCTTTTTGTAAGGAAAGGTACCGACCCCATTCTTCGGGCGCTACCTCGCCCCAACCCACCGCGTGTCTGACCGTTTGATTTTCGGTGACTTCCCATTCCGGCAACCAAATGAGATACAGCGGTGCGCGAAACGATTTAAGACGGCTGAGCTGCGCCATGAACCAATACATTCCGCATAGCTCGTCCGGCTGGTTGCTGCACCAAATGCGGATAGCTTCTCCAGCTGCCGCGCGTGTACATACGGTTTGAAGGGAGCATTTTACCTGATGCAACAGTTCCTGCGCGGTCTGGGTTCTTACATTGCTGGGGAGGACATGATCCAATTGCTTCAGTGCTTGCTGCCGCTGCACATCAAAGTCGTTTTCCGCAATGCTGCCAACGCTGAGTGCTAACGGAAATCCAAAAACGTCGGCGGGAGCGCCGCCCAGCGGCACGGCTTTTTTTCGTGCGCGGCGTTCTCGTTTATCCGCTTTTTGTTTTTCGCGCCACAACTCCCATTTGGTCGGCTTTCTGCCGTCCGAATGGAGAATGAAAACGCTGGAACACGCATGATAGCTGCCTGAGCCATAGTGCTGTGCCTGTTTTAAGCTTCCGGCTGCGCTGTCGCTAAATACAATTTCTATCATGTCATACTCCTTTCAAAATCGGACGACGTCAATAATCATATGCCCACAGTGCGGCATTTTTCATTTTGGCTCCGGTAATACATAGGCTTTGCCCATGTCAGAAAAGCAAAACAGCGTTTCAATGACACGGTTCACATCATCGCAGGTAATAGCGTCGATTTGTTTTAGTAATTCGTTTTCGTCCCGCACGTTGCCGTATACGACAGTTTGTTTGCCAATTTGACTCATGCGGCTATAAGTGCTTTCCTCCGATAAAATGAACGAACTTTTCATTTGTTCTTTGGTGCGGCGCAATTCTTTGTCCGTAACGCCGCGTTGCCGCAATGTTTCGATTTCCTGCACCACCAATTCCTCTACCTGCGCGGCATGAGTAGGATTGCAGCCGGCATAAATACCGGTGTATCCACTGTCGCGGTGGGCGGTGGGATAGGTATAGACGCTGTAGGCAAGCCCTTTTTCCTCACGAATGGACTGAAACAGGCGGGAACTCATGCCGCCGCCCAAAATGTTGGAAGCGGTGAGCAGTGCATAAATATCCGTATCGCGCGCCGGTAGTCCCGGAAAGGAAAACGCCAAATGCGCCTGTTCTATTTCTTTATATTTCGTCTGCACACCGGTATGATAGACAGGCGGTTTCCAACAGGGCAGAAACGAATCGGTATGCGGATAATGGCTGAAATACTGCGCAGTCAACTCCGCAATGGCGGCAGGGTCAAAGTTGCCGGCAATGGCAACAACAATATTGCCGGCGGCATAGTGCCGGTGCATATAATCGCGTATGGAATCCGCTGTGAAGGAGGCAAGGGATTCTTCTGTACCCAAAATATTTTTACCAATGCTGTGCAGGGGAAAACAAAGAGAATTGAGCGTTTCCTGCACCAATTCCTCCGGCGTGTCCTCATACATGCGGATTTCTTCCGCCACAACGTCTTTTTCCAGCGCCAAATCGTCGGAAGCAAGACGCGGATGGGAAACCATATCAGATAAAATATCCATTGCTTCTTCCAAATGGGAATCCAGCGTTTTGGTATAAAAACAAGTGCATTCCCGCGCGGTAAACGCGTTGATATATCCACCGATATCGTCCATATGTTCCGCGATTTCCCGCGCGCTGCGGTTTTCTGTTCCTTTGAACAGCATATGTTCGATAAAATGGGAGATACCTTCCGTTTCAGGCGTTTCGTGGCGGGAACCGTTTGCGACCCAAACGCCCAGCGAACAACTGCGCAGATAGGGAAGATGTTCATATACCAACCGGATACCGTTTGGTAAAGTCTTTGTTACAATCATATGTGTACTCCAATCTTTTGCATATATCGTAATTTTTCTGCGGCAGGGTATAAAATCCGAAAAAGGCAGAAACCAAGCCGCTGCTTTGTTTCCGCCTTTTTGATAAATTGCTGCGCTAATTAGTCCAATATTCTTGCCAGATTGATGCGGCCCATGCGGTCAATTTCAGCGATACGGACACGCACTTTGTCGCCTACGCTCACAACGTCTTCCACTTTGTTGATACGTTCTTTTGCCAGTTTACTGATGTGAATGAGTCCTTCTTTGCCCGGCAAAAATTCCGCAAATGCGCCGAACGTCATAATTTTGGTAATGGTTGCGTCAAATTCCTGTCCGATTTCAGGGTCGTTTGCAATGCCGTTGACCATGGCAATTGCTTTTTGTGCAGCGTCGTCATCAACGGCTGCAATAAATACACGACCATCGTCTTCAATATCAATCTTTACGCCGGTTTCAGCAATGATTTTCTGAATCGTTTTTCCGCCGCTGCCGATAACGTCACGGATTTTATCAGGGTGAATCGTCAGTGTATACATCTTCGGAGCATACGGCGACAGATTTTCGCGAGGGCTGTCAATACATTTCAAAATGATTTCGTCCAAAATATAATATCTTGCGTCACGCGTTTTTTCCAATGCTTCTTTGATGATTTCCGGTGTTAAACCGTCAATTTTAATGTCCACTTGAATGGAGGTGATACCCTTTTTGGTACCCGCCACTTTGAAGTCCATGTCGCCGAAGAAATCTTCCAGTCCCTGAATGTCCAGCATGGTCATAAAACGGTCGCCTTCCGTAATCAATCCAACCGAAATGCCGGCAACCGGCGCTTTAATCGGCACGCCGGCATCCATCAACGCCAGTGTACTGCCGCAGACAGACCCTTGGGAAGTGGAACCGTTGGAACTGAGCACTTCCGAAACCAAACGAATCGCATAAGGAAATTCTTCTTCAGACGGAATCACCGGTTCCAAAGAACGTTCCGCCAATGCGCCGTGACCGATTTCGCGGCGTCCCGGACCACGGGACGGACGCGTTTCGCCAACGCTGTAGGACGGGAAATTATAGTGATGCATATAGCGCTTGGATTCGTCGGTGTCAATACCGTCCAGCTTTTGAATGTCACCCAGCGGCCCAAGTGTTGCAACGGTTAATACCTGTGTTTGTCCGCGGGAGAACAGTCCGCTTCCGTGTGTCCGCGGCAGCAGACCAACTTCCGCAGAGAGCGGACGGATTTCATTCATACCGCGACCGTCAACACGTTTTTGTTCGTCCAACAGCCAGCGGCGGACAATGAATTTTTGCAGCTGATACAAGCATTCGCCAACTTCAGCTTCCAGACCTTCATATTTTTCGCCGAAATGTTCAAAAATTTCTTCTGTGACAACTTGCAGACGTTCGTCACGGACGGTTTTATCGTCTGTATCCAGTGCGAATTTTACTTTATCTATAGCGAAATCCTTGATTTCGTTATACATTTCTTCATCAACGTGTTTTTCTTCATACGCCAGCTTGGGTTTGCCGATTTCCTCTCCAATCTGTTTGATGAATTTGCAAAGCTCTTTGATTTCACCGTGTGCTTTGAGGATTGCCTCAAGCATGATGTCTTCCGGCACTTCGCGTGCGCCGGCTTCAATCATAACAACTTTTTCCATGGTGCCTGCAACGGTTAATGTCAAATCACTTTTGCCGCGCTGCTCGTCTGTCGGATTGATAATCAGTTCGCCGTCCACCAGACCGACATTGACGCTTGCAACAGGCCCTTTAAACGGAATGTGGGAAATTTCCAAAGCGCAGGCTGCGCCAACCATAGCGGCAATTTCCGGCGCATTGTCATATTCCACAGACATTACCGTTGCCACAATTGCAACGTCGTTACGCAGATCCTTGGGGAACAAGGGACGCAGCGGACGGTCAATGGCGCGTGACGCCAAAACGGCTTTTTCAGAAGGTTTCCCTTCGCGTTTGATAAACCCGCCGGGGATTTTCCCAACGGAATATAGTTTTTCTTCAAAATCTACGCTCAGCGGGAAAAAGTCAATGCCTTCCCGCGGTTTTGCGGACATGGTCGCTGTGACCAGAACAACAGTGTCGCCGTAGCGCACCAAAGCGCTGCCGCTTGACAGCTGTGCCAACTGACCGGTCTCCACTTTCAGCGGACGACCGGCAAGGGTTGTTTCAAATACTCGTTTCATGTTATTTCCTTCCTTTCTTTTGTCGCATGGTCACGGAACGGAAGGGAATACACGAAATGTATAGTTTAGCACTTAGATAAATCCTTAAAATGATTTAAAAACTTATCTAACTGCTAATCTGTACATGACGGTTACCCTGCCGCGGCGCCATGATAAAATGTTGACCGGAACAAAGCGGTTGAGAATGCAAAGAAAGGCAGGCGCTAAGGCCTGCCTTATTCCGCCTGTTTTCACGCTATGTCCTTTCAAATACCTGCGTCTTATGATTATTTTCTCAGACCCAGTTTTTCGACAATCGCACGATAACGGTTCACATCTACTTTGGTCAGATAGTTCAGCAAAGAACGGCGCTGTCCAACGAGTTTCAGCAGACCGCGTCTGGAATGATTATCCTTTTTGTGCAGCTGCAAATGTTCGTTGAGCATGTTGATTCTTGCTGTCAGAATCGCAATCTGAACCTCGGGGGATCCGGTATCGCTTTCGCTCAGTCTAAATTTTTTGATGACTTCCTGTTTGTCTTCTTTGGAAAATCTCATGTTTCGCACCTCCAATTATTTTTATGGTATCATGTATGAAATAAGCTATTTCACACATCCGCTAAGCTAAGACAGAGGTTGGAGAATCCATTCCATCGGAGCCAAGGGACTTTTCATACCGCTTTCTATCATACCATATCTTTACCAATTTGTAAAGAGGTAATTCTTAATTTTTACAATTTGTACATTAAAAAAATGAATATATCCAATATTTAAGGTAGAAAACCTGCTACCCGAATACCACTAAAATAGTATATTTGACGAAATTCATTTTTTCTGCCAAAAAAATGAATGAAAACGGTTGACAAGAAAGGGGAAAAAGGAGTATGATAGAAACAGAGATTTGAAAAGCTGGCAAAAGGGGGACTGGGGATTTATGAATAAAGACGTTATGCCGCCCGCGTGGAATGAATTTGCGGGGCGTTTGAATTATTTTCCAGTCGTTGTGAAATCGCTGGAAAAAATCCACGATACGTCTTGGTCTATGGATCAGAATATTCACGACCATTTTGAGATGGTTTATATCAAACGGGGCAGTGCAATCTTTCAGATTAACGACATCTTTGTGCCTCTGGAACCGAATTGTATTGTGATTATTAAGCCCCGCCAATGGCACAAATTTCAAGTAAAGTCGAAAACGTGTGAATTTATCGTGCTCAGTTTTTATCTGCCGGGACATACAGACCCGCAGCTGGAGGAAGTGACGTCCCTGACCGATTTCATCAACAGCATGGAATCCATGGAAAAGGAACGGTTTATCACGCTCAAGCTGGGGCCGAAAAATGACATTATCGGCACCATGCGCCGCATTTTGTATGAACGGGAGAAAAAAGAGGAGTGGAGCGACTTTTTGACGTATCTGCTGGTGATGGAATTGTTTGTGCTGCTGTCGCGCACCATTAAACAGGAATGGCAGCAAACCACGCGCAACCGCAGTGTGAATCTCAAAGAAAGTCTGGAAAGCGCGAAGGAATATATTGACAACAACTATAACAGGGATATTTCGCTGTCCGATGTGGCACGTTATATCTATATCAGCGACAGTTATTTTGCCCATAGTTTTAAAAACCAATTTCAAATCAGTCCGAAAAACTATATTTTGCGTACGCGCGTGGAAGCGGCAAAAGACATGCTGAAAAACACGGATATGAAGGTGAGCGATATTGCGCTGGCGGTAGGGTTTTCCAGCCAGCAGCGGTTCAATGATATTTTCAAAAAAACAACGGGTATGACGCCCATTAAATTCAAAAAACAATGGAAAGAAGCACAGATTAATAAAGTGGAATAGAGGCGCGGAGAAATGGGAGAAGAAAAAGAATGCCTGCTGGGCTATGGAATTTGCACAGATTGTGGCGAATGCGATAAATGCGATTTCTATGAACACAAGCTATGCGACAACTGCGGCGCGTGTCTGGAGACGGACGCGGATTTTGCCGCGATTATGATTGACCACGTGGAACTGGAAGGAGAATAAAATTGTATAAAGCAAGCAGTGAACGTTATGACAGAATGCAATATATCCGCTGTGGAGAAAGCGGACTGCTGCTGCCGCGTCTGGCGCTTGGGTTATGGCAGAATTTTGGGGCGGAGCAGGATTTGAATAAAGCTAAAAACATGGTGTGCGGCGCGTTTGACCTCGGAATTACCTATTTTGACTTGGCGAACAACTATGGGCCGCCGCCGGGCAGCGCAGAGGAAACATTTGGAAAAATCGTAAAAGAAGAACTTGCCGCATATCGAGATGAAATGATTATTGCGACCAAAGCGGGCTATACCATGTGGGACGGCCCGTATGGCGTGGGCGGCAGCAAGAAATATTTGATTTCCAGTCTGGATCAAAGCCTTAAGCGGATGGGGCTGGACTATGTGGATATTTTCTATTCCCACCGATATGATGAAAATACGCCGCTGGAGGAAACGATGGACGCGCTGGCGACCGTGGTGCGGCAGGGAAAGGCGCTATATGTGGGAATTTCCAACTATAAACCGGAACAGACGAAAAAAGCGTATAAAATTTTGCACCAGATGGGTGTTCGCTGTTTGATACATCAGCCGTCCTATTCCATGTTTAACCGCTGGATTGAGGAAGAATTGCTGGATGTGCTGGAGGAACGCGGGATGGGCTGCGCTGTTTTTTCGCCGCTTGCCCAAGGGCTGCTCAGTACGAAATATTTAAGCGGAATTCCCTCCAATTCGCGCGCCGGAAAACAGCAGACGAGAATGCACACGCAGATTACGGAGGAAACTGTTGCGCAAATCCGTCAGCTGAATGAAATCGCGGACGCGCGCGGACAAAGTCTGCCGCAAATGGCGCTGGCATGGGTATTGTGGGAAAACCGCGTACAGACGGCGATTATCGGGGCAAGTTCTATGCTGCAAATTGAAGAAAATGTAGATGCGCTGCAAAATCTATATTTTACGAGAGGCGAAATTGTGCAGATAAATGACATTTTAAAGCAGGGGTAAAAAGGAGCCGAATGATGAAGAAGGAAGAGAAAAAACAAGTGCATAAAACCAGTATTGGCGGACAGGCCGTCATTGAAGGCGTTATGATGCGCGGGCCGGAAAAAATTGCGACGTCGGTGCGTAAATCAAGCGGCGAAATTTTGTTAAAGGTGGACGATATCGGGCAGGTGCGCCGGAAAAAGATTTTGAAACTGCCTGTTATCCGCGGCGTGGTGAATTTTATTGATTCCATGGTGCTGGGCGTGCGGACACTGATGTATTCCGCCGACCAATATGATGTGGAGGAGGACGAGGAAGCCTATAAACCCTCTAAATTTGACGATTTTATTGAACGAGTGTTCAGCAAAGACGCGCTGATTTATGTGTCCGTTGTGATTGCGCTGATTTTTTCCGTCGGTCTGTTTATTTTGCTGCCGGCAGCGATTACCAGTTTCCTGCGTCCGTTTGTGCAGAGCGATTTGCTCAAAACGCTGGTAGAAGGACTTGTGCGCATGACCATTTTTATTTTGTATATTTTTCTGGTGTCGCGCATGAAAGATATTCAGCGGGTGTTTGAATACCATGGCGCGGAACATAAGACCATTGCCTGTTATGAACACGGCGAAGAATTGACGGTGGAAAACGTCAAGAAATATTCGCGGTTCCACCCGCGCTGCGGAACCAGCTTTTTAATTATGGTAATGATTATCAGTGTATTGGTCTTTTCAGTCGTTTCATGGAACAACATCTTGGTGCGCATGGGTATCAAAATTTTGCTGTTGCCTGTTGTTGCGGGAATTACCTATGAATTCATCAAACTGGCGGGACGCAGTGAAAACAAAATTGTGCAGATATTGAACAAGCCGGGACTTTGGTTGCAGCGGCTGACGACCCGCGAACCGGACGCCAGTCAGATTGAAGTGGCGATTTCGTCCTTAAATGCAGTATGTACGGGGAATAGAGAAGATGATAAATGGTAATCGAATCAAAGATGTGATTTTAGAGGCGAGCAAAATATTAGAGACAGCCTGCGAAGAACCATTGCGGGAAGCGCGTATTCTCATGCGGGAATGTTTGCAGGTGGACGATGCGGAACTGATATTGCGTTTGGAAGCACCGTGCAGCCGGAGCGTGCGGGAGCAATTCAGCGAAATGACAGCGCGGCGCGCCGAGGGTGAACCTACGGCATATGTTGTGGGACATAAGGAATTTATGAAACTGGATTTTCTAGTGGAAAAAGGTATTTTAATTCCGCGTCCCGAAACAGAGACACTTTGCGAATGGGTCATTGACCAGGCGCCGGAAAAAGCAAAAATTCTGGATTTGTTCACCGGAAGCGGCTGCGTCGGTATCAGTATTGCGCACGCATTAGAAAAGTCCAGCGTGTGCTGCGTGGATATTTCGCAGCAGGCGCTGGAGATTGTGAAAAAGAACAGTATGCGTTTGGACATGGGCAAACGTGTGCAGACAGTGCAGGCAGATTTGCGTGCTGCATGGCCGTTTCAGGAAAATAGCTTTCATGTGATCACGGCGAATCCGCCATACATACCTACGCGGGATATTGCGAAGCTGGAGAAAGATGTAAAAGAATATGAACCGCATTTGGCGTTGGACGGCGGCGAAGATGGGCTGGCGTTCTATGAGACCATTGCGAAAAATGCCGCGCGTATTTTGAAAACCAAAGGAATTTTGGCAGTGGAAATCGGTATCGGACAAGCGGACGACGTGGTGCGTATCATGAAAAACTATCTGGTGGATGTGCAGGTAATTGAGGATTTGCAGGATATTCCGCGCGTTGTGATTGGATATAAAAAGAAACCAGATTATACAGGACACAGAGGAAGAGTGAAAGAACGTGCTATCACAGGCGGTTTGGAACATTTTCAGGAGTATGAATTACTGGAATTTTTGCTGTTTTATATTACGCCGCAAAAAGATACCAAACCAAAAGCGAAAGAATTGCTGCGGGAAATCGGCAGCATTTCAGAACTGATAGATATGGCGCCGGAAGATTTGATGACCGCGGGAAAAATGACGGCAAACAGCGCGTTGTTGTTTTCCGCTATCCGCGAAGTGATGCAGCGTTACAATCGGGAGAAATGGGCAGAAAAACCGGTTTTGGCAACTTGCCATGATGTGGGGCGTTATGCAGTCGATAACATTCCCAACGAAAAAGTGGAATCGTTTTATGTCATATGTTTGGATACGCAGCGCCGCGTGATAAAGATGGTGAAAGTGGCAAAAGGTGCGGTGGACTATGCGCCGGTCGATAAACGGGAGGTAACGCGTATTGCGCTGCGGACGGAAGCCAAGAGCGTTATATTGGCACATAACCATCCCGGCGGCAATTTGCAACCGTCTCAAGCGGACATTGAATTGACAAAGGAACTTGTCAGAGCACTGGAAGCCAATGATATTGACGTGATTGACCATGTGATTGTCGGCGGCAAAGGAGAATATTTCAGTATGGAACAGGGAGGATTTATATTGCAGTGAAAACAGGATTACAAACAAAACGCGGCGGTCTGTATTGGATTTATGGAATTGTTGCGGCGGCGCTGCTCTGTGCAGACCAAGGGACAAAATGGTTGATTCGGCAGTCTATGCAGCCGGGAGATTCCGTTTCGTTTTTTCCGCATGTGGCGCAGCTAACCTATGTGCAAAACACAGGCATCGCCTTTGGCGCGTTGGCTGGGAGAGTGAATTTCATTACGGTTTTGACGGCAGTATTGCTGGTGGCACTGGTGGTGTTCATGATTGTGAAACGTCCGCGCGCACATGCCGTTTGGCTTGCTGTTTCAGCAATTGTGGCGGGCGGAATCGGGAATTTGTTTGACCGCATTTGGCTGAACTATGTGGTGGATTTTATTGACGTGTTGTTTATAGATTTTCCGGTGTTTAATGTTGCGGACATGTGGGTGGTCGGCGGAACAGGATTGCTGTTGATTTATATGTTGTTTTTTGAGGAGAAACAAGGTGGAAAAGAAAAAAATCTGCATTGAAGCGAAATGGGCGGGCGTTCGTATGGATAAGGTGTTGCCGGAACTGCTGCCGGAATTGTCGCGTTCCTATGTCCAGACGCTGGCGGGAGAGGGGCGCGTGTTGGTGAACGGACGCCCTGTCAAGCCGAACGTGAAGGTGAAAGAGGGCGACAGCGTGGAGGTGGACGTGCCGCCGCCGCGCAAGCTGGAAACCCAGCCGGAGAACATTCCGCTGGACATTGTTTATGAGGACAGCGAACTGCTGGTAGTCAACAAACCGCAGGGCATGGTGGTGCATCCGGCGGCGGGAAACTATGAGGGAACGTTGGTGTCCGCATTGCTGTATCATTGCGGAGAGAATCTGTCCGGTATCAACGGCGTACTGCGCCCGGGCATTGTCCACCGCATTGACAAGGATACCAGCGGATTGCTGCTGGTTGCCAAAACGAATGAAGCGCATGTGTCGTTGGCGGCGCAAATTAAAGAACATTCACTGACAAGACGGTATCAGGCATTGGTGCGCGGCGGGTTTTCACAGCCGGAGGGCACGGTGAATCAGCCCATTGGACGCAACCCCAAAGACCGCAAGAAGATGTGCGTGTCGCGGCAGCAAGGCAGCCGCGAAGCGGTGACGCACTACCGTGTTTTGGAGCGGCTGGGACCGTATACGTTGGTGGAATGCCGCTTGGAAACAGGGCGGACGCATCAAATCCGCGTACACATGAATCATTTGGGACATCCGGTGGTGGGCGACCCTGTTTATGGTGCGCACAAGGAAAAATTTCAAACGAACGGGCAACTGCTGCACGCCGCTTGCATAGGATTTATTCACCCCAAAAGCGGAGAATATATGGAGTTTTCCGCACCGGTGCCGCCGCAGTTTGAAAAGGTGCTTGGGTTGCTGCGCGGAAAATATGGACAATCGGGAGAAGCATAGGAGAAATATCCTCCGCTTTTGCCCCGCGCGCCTTTCACTTTTTCTAAGACATACGCGTGCTATGGAGTGGTATCGTTTCCGTTTAGGAGAGGGAATCGAGGATTTTGAGGTAGTTCAGGCAATCGGAGAAACCACGTCGGTAGAGAAACAGTTCAAAAAGAGAATTGAGCATTTCAAGGGAAGAAAAATATCCTTCCAGCAGGTCGGAATGCTTCGGATTGGCGAGATCAATAATGGAGGATACTGCCTTATCTCTCTGTTTGTAGCGTTTATATTCCGGCGTTTGCTGAAACGCTTCGTATGCCGCTGCATAGCGTTCCTGAATAAATTGTTCAATTTGTTCGTTGAGTTGATTGTTCTTCATAATATCAATCCTTTCTAAAATACATGTTATTTAGGATAATGAAATTATATCACTAAAAGTTGTAATTGTCAAGTGGTTTTGAGTGGAAAGAAGTGAAAAAATGAAAGAATTGGGAATGCGGTTAAAGAATCTCCGTGAAATGCATGGATTAACACAAAGCGCAGCGGGAGCATTGATTGGAGAGCCGGTAGGGAATTATCAGAATTACGAATATGGGGATAGCAATCCATCTATTGAACAGTTAATTATATTTGCAAAACAATTCCATACATCTATAGAATACATAACACGCGGTAAGGAAAATGCTACAGTTTATTTAATTGAGGGAATCAGTTTCAAGGAACGCCTAAAAGAACTTCGCAAGAAACATAATTTGACACAACAACAACTTGCGGCTATGCTGAATATGAAACCACAGAATTATCAAAAATATGAATATGGAATAACAGTTCCAACGATTGGTCGTATCATGCAATTAGCAGATATTTTTGGTGTCACCATGGACGACATGGTGGGGCGGATAAAGAAGTGATAGAACTTAGAATATGATTAAAGAATCTCTGTGAAATGCATGAGATAACGGAAGAGTATTAAAAGATAATAAAAGAAAGACCTATTCCGATTACTTACTGTAGAATGCTAAAGTTTCAAATAAGAAAAAAAGCCTTCCCGCCCGCAGGCGGGCGTCCCTCGGGGTGCGGGGAGAATCGGAACTCCTCGCGTTTTTGGGTAACATTGCGCCAAAAAGTACAATCCAGTCGCGGCAGCGACAGGATAATTGTGCTTCTGCTGCCAAAAGCAGCGACAGTTTGCGGAAGGGGAACAAAATATCTTCTGGCAGGCACAGCTTCCAGAAGGGGTCATGCGTTTCATTTATCCAAAATGATGGCGAAAAGTATTTGGCGTGACGCCCTCCTGCCGCCGGAACAAACGACCGAAATAGACAGGGTCATGAAAGCCGACAAGCGCGCTGATTTCGCGGACGGTGAGGTCTTTGCGGCTCACCAGCAGCTCTTTTGCTTTTTGCAGGCGTACGCTGTGCAAAAAAGAAAACGGCGTGGCGGCATAGTCGCGGCGAAACGCGCGGCACAGGGCATATTTGCTCATGTCCGCCTGCGCAGCGATGTCGTCCAGCGTGAGGTCTTCCGCATAGTGTTCACAAATCCAAGTACGCAAAGGCTCCAAATCATTTGTTGCCGCCGCATTTTTTTCTGACAGTGCGTCCATAAAAAACGAATAGAGACGGGCAGACAGGAAGGGAGCAGGAGCGTTTTGCGCCGCTGCTTCCAGCAAGGACTGATGCTGCTGGCGCAGCAGAGACAGGCGGCGGGGGAAAAAGACGGAGACGGGCGGCAATGCAAAATATTGCAGCAGTCCTTCCGCACCATTGCCGTCAAAACAGACCCAGCGTGTGGTAAACGGTTCTGCGGCTGCGTGATAGCTGTGCGGCGTGTCTTTTTGGATAAACCAAAAACAGCCTTTTGGCAAAGTGACAGTTTTCTCTTCATATTCCAAAACACCCGCGCCGTGTGTTACAAAAATAAGCTGATGATAGGGAAAGCCTTCCTGACGGATAATAGATTCTTGATTTTCCTGCCGTCCTGTACCAGCGAGGTACAGCGGCAGGATTTTTTCTTGTTCGCCGACCATGGGAAAATACATAGCTTCAACCTGCTTTCTGTGCAATATTATCCTATGATATGCAAAATGATTCTATTTACATGCATTTCTTTTTGTGATATGATTGCAATATCATTATACTATAGGGGAAGCGATTTGGCAAGGAGGAATGCAAAATGAAAGAAAAACAAAGCCCTATCATATCCGGATTTACCCATATGCTACACGGCGGGGACTACAATCCGGAACAATGGAAAGATACGCCGGAAATCTGGCAGGAGGATATGCGGCTGATGAAATTAGCGAACTGCAACACCATGTCGGTCGGTATTTTTTCGTGGGCGGTGCTGGAGCCGGAGGAGGGTGTTTTTGATTTCTCTTTTTTGGACACGGCAATGGACAACATTGCGAAAAACGGCGGGAAAGCGGTGCTGGCAACGCCAAGCGGTGCACGTCCGCATTGGATGAGCGACAAATATCCCGAAGTG
The DNA here is from genome assembly GCA_946555455.1 of uncultured Clostridia bacterium. Classification (GTDB taxonomy): domain Bacteria; phylum Bacillota; class Clostridia; order RUG12999; family RUG12999; genus JAAWTG01. Next base: position 19,883 of record CAMNSU010000041.1, read on the forward strand.
CTGCGGGTGCTGCCGGACAGAACACGCGCGTTGTTTGGGGTACGGCATAACCACTGTTTCACCTCACCGGTCTATCGGGAAAAGACCGCAAAAATCAACCGAATGCTGGCAGAACGCTACAAAGACCACCCTGCGCTGGGTATGTGGCATGTTTCCAATGAATATGGCGGAGAATGTCATTGTCCGTTGTGTCAGGCAGCGTTTCGGGAGTGGCTGAAAAAGAAATATGAAGGAGATTTGGAGCGGCTGAATCATGCTTGGTGGACAGCGTTTTGGAGCCACCGCTATACCTCGTGGGAACAGATTGAATCACCGTCGCCGATTGGTGAAATATATGTGCACGGACAAAATTTGGACTGGAAACGGTTTGTCACAGACCAGACGGTGGATTTTATGCATAACGAAACCGCACCGCTGCGGGAGATGACGCCGGACATACCTGTGACGACCAATTTCATGGGATTTTACCCGGGGCTGAACTACTGGAAACTGCGCAAAGAAGTGGACGTAGTTTCATGGGACAACTATCCGGATTGGCATATGCCGGACAGCGACATTGCGACGGCGGTGCAGACGGCGTTTTTGCATGACATGAACCGGAGTTTTCTGCAAAAACCGTTTATGATGATGGAAAGCACGCCCAGTTTGGTGAACTGGAAACCGTATAACAAACTGAAACGCCCTGGTATGCATAAGCTGTCGTCCGTGCAAGCAGTGGCGCATGGCAGTGACACCGTGCAATATTTTCAGTGGCGCAAAAGCCGCGGTTCCAGCGAAAAACTGCATGGCGCGGTGGTAGACCACTGCGGACACGAGAACACGCGCGTGTTCCGTGAAGTGGCTGAGTTGGGCGGTCTCCTGCAAAAATTGGACGGCGTTGTCGGAACCATGCCGGAAAGCAAAGTGGCGGTGCTGTATGACTGGGAAAACCGCTGGGCATTGGACGATTTGCAGGGGTTGCAGCAAAAAGATAAAAAATATGCGGAAACCGTATTGAAGCATTATACGCCATTTTGGAAACGCGGCGTGAGCGTGGACGCACTGGATTTTCATGAGGATATCAATTCCTATCCGCTGGTGATTGCACCCATGATGTATATGACGGAGCGGGAAACGATTCAGCGGCTGAAACAATATGTGGCGCAGGGCGGTACGCTGGTATGCACTTATCTGACCGGCACGGCGGACGAAAACGATTTGTGCTGGCTGGGCGGACTTCCGGCGGAGGATTTGAAAGAAGTGTTCGGTTTGTGGGCGGAGGAGATTGATACGCTCTATCCGGAAGAACGCAATGCGTTGGTATTGGCGGACGGAACAGAATACGCCGTTTGCGACTATTGCGAAATTGTCCATCCGTCTACGGCAGAGGTGTTGGCGACCTACCAAAGCGATTTTTATGCAGGACAGCCGGCAGTCTGCAAAAACAGCTACGGCAAAGGAACGGCATATTATATCGCATGTCGGGATACCGGAGAATATACGGACGCACTTTATGAAAAATTGTTGCGGCAACTGGAAATTCCACGTGCATTGCCGAATTTGCCGGAGGGCGTGACGGCGCATGTGCGTGAGGGCGGCGGCGAACGGTATCTATTTGTGGAAAACTATAATGGCGCGCCGGTGCAGGTCACTTTAGAAAAAAGCTATATGGATATGGAAACGAAACAATCAATTCAGGGGAATTTGATACTAGGCGAATATGGTGTAGCAGTATTGAAAGAAGTATAATACCAAAAGAAACTCCTGCAGGTGCAGGAGTTTCTTTTGGTATTTCAGATATATCATATTTTATGCATTTGCGTTTTTGAAACGAATCCAGCAGCGGCTGGTAGC
>CAMNSU010000042.1 GCA_946555455.1 uncultured Clostridia bacterium
CTACAATGGCAGAGGAACCAAATAGAAATGCGGAGGAATAATCATATGCTTAAAAGCATGACAGGCTACGGAAGAGCAGAAGTTTTGTTTGATACCAAACGCGTGGTTGTGGAAATGAAATCGGTGAACCACCGTTTTGCAGATATTAACATCAAACTGCCGCGTATTTATTCTTTTCTGGAAGAGAAAATCAGAGAAGAAGTGAAACAGTTTGCGGCACGTGGCAAGATAGATGTATTTATCATCATTGATGATTTTCGGGAAGATGGAAAGCAAATTCAAGTAGATATGGCGCTTGCTGGTCAATATAAAAAAGCAGTGGACGCGTTATCGGAAACATTTTCTTTGCAAAATGATTTAACAGCAGGACAGTTGGCGCGCTTTCCTGATATTTTTCAAATTGATAAAACAGAAGAGGATCATGAGGTGATTTGGCAAGAAGTGAAACAGGCACTTGACGAGGCCGGTGAAAACTTTTTGCAAATGCGTCAGCGGGAAGGAGAACGGATTGGCAGTGCGCTTTTGGAATGCGGCGCCCGTATCCGTACAGTTGTAGATCAGATTGAACAGTTGGCGCCAGCAGCAGTGGAAGATTATCGGCAGCGACTGCGGGAAAAAATTGTGGAACTCACACAGCAACAGGATATTGATGAAACGCGGCTGCTGACAGAAGTGGCAATTTTTGCAGACAAAGTGTGCACAGATGAGGAACTGACGCGTCTTGGTTCCCATTTGAAAGAATTAGACCATCTGCTGCATTTGGAGGAACCTGTCGGACGAAAACTAGATTTTTTGATTCAAGAAATGAATCGCGAAGTAAATACCATTGGTTCCAAATGTAATCAGATTGAAATTGCGAAGTTGGTGGTTGATACAAAAGCGGAAATCGAAAAACTGCGGGAACAGGTTCAAAATATTGAATAACCGCGTTATGAATTGCAAAAATATGGAAATACTATAGGAATAGGAGTTTTTGACTTATGAAACTAATCAATATCGGATTCGGCAACTTTGTATCAGCAGGAAGATTGGTGGCAATTGTCAGTCCTGAATCTGCGCCGATTAAACGAATTGTACAAGAAGCGCGTGACCGTGGTATGTTAATAGATGCAACCTATGGACGCAGAACGCGTGCTGTACTGATTACAGACAGCGACCATATTATTTTGTCGGCAGTGCAGCCGGAAACGGTTGCGCACCGTCTTGGCGGAAAAGACGCGGCAGCGATATTGGAGGATGATTTGGATGAAGAATAGGGGACTCCTTTTGGTGGTATCAGGGCCTGCCGGAGCCGGAAAAGGAACGATTTGCGGCACATTCATGCAGCGCCATCCGCAGGTGCATCTGTCGGTTTCGGCAACAACGCGTGCGCCGCGCGCCATGGAGCAGGAAGGTATTCACTACTATTTTTTGCAGCAACAGCAATTTGAGCAAATGATTGCACAAGATGCGTTTATTGAATGGGCAAATTTTTGTGGCAATTATTATGGAACGCCGCGGGCAAAGGTGGAAGAAAAACTGGCTGCGGGACAAGACGTATTGCTTGAAATTGAAGTACAGGGAGCGATGCAGGTCAAAAAGAAGTTTCCGGAAGCAGTGCTCATTTTTATTCTTCCGCCTTCCATGGAGGAACTGCGCAGCCGCATTATAGGGCGTGGTACTGAGACCATGGAAGTCATTGACCGGCGTATGGCGCGTGCGGCGGAGGAAGTGGAATTGGCACAGCAGTATGATTATTTTATATTAAATGATACCGTAGAAGAAGCAACTGACCGGTTTGAATCTATTGTTCAAGCCGAAAAGATAAAAGTATCCAGAAATTTGACACTATTAAAGGAGGTTCGTGGACAATGATTTATCCACCCATAAAAGAATTAATTGACAAAGTTGGTAACCGCTATAGTTTGGTGGTTGTAACAGCAAAACGAGCACGCGAAATTGCGCAGCAAGAACGTGCATTGGAAAAAGAACGGGAGTTGGCGCCGGAACCGACAACGCTGGAAAGCCGTCTGAAACGGTTGGAACGTGCTTCCAACAAAAAAATCATAAAACCAATTATCCGTTCTGTACAGGAAGTATATGAAGGAAAAGTATATTTTGTTCAGCACGATTCGGGTCAGCCGGAGGAACAAAACCCTGAATTGCAGCAGCCTGTGGCTAGTCAGGAAGAACTACCGGCTGAATAAAGGGGGCTATGCCATATGTTGCAGGGGAAATGCATTGTTTTGGGCGTATGCGGCGGAATTGCTGCCTATAAAGCGGCGGATTTGGCAAGTAAACTGGTGAAAGCTGGTGCACGTGTACCTGTTATTATGACGGAACATGCGACCAAATTTATTGCCCCTTTAACCTTTCAAACGTTGACCAATCAGCCGGTTACGACGCAAATGTTTGATGCGCCCATTCATTGGAATGTGGAGCATATTTCATTGGCAAAACAGGCAGATGCGTTTGTCATTGTTCCGGCAACTGCAAATATCATCGGGAAAATTGCCGGCGGTATTGCGGACGATATGTTGTCAACAACCGTTATGGCGGCAAAATGTCCCATTATTTTAGCGCCGGCAATGAATACGAATATGTATGAAAACTCCATTGTACAGAAAAATATGGATACGCTGAAAAACTTAGGCTATCATATTATCGCACCTGCTGCAGGGCGGCTGGCGTGCGGCGACGTAGGCGCCGGAAAACTGCCGGAACCGCAAATTCTATTGGAGCAGATTGAAAATATTCTCTATCCGCAAAAGGATTTGACTGGTAAAAGGGTACTGGTAACGGCCGGTCCAACGCGGGAGTTTGTTGATCCGGTTCGCTATATTTCTAACCCCTCTTCGGGAAAAATGGGATATGCATTGGCGCGTGCTGCTCATATGCGCGGTGCGGAGGTAACGTTGGTTTCAGGTCCTGTTGCCTTGCAGCCGCCGCACGGCGTGCAGGTATGTTCTGTTTGCAGTGCAGATGATATGTATAGAGAAGTCATGCAGCAATACCAAACGCATGATATTATCATCAAAGCTGCCGCTGTAGGCGATTTTAAATCCAAACATCACTATGAACATAAATGCAAAAAAGACCAGCTGCAAACGATTGAACTGGAGAAAAACGAAGATATTTTGCGTGCAGTATGCAAGAGCAAAGGGAACCGTTTTGTGGTTGGATTTTGTATGGAAACGCGTGATTTACTGCACTATGCTTATCAGAAATTATTAGATAAAGGCGCTGATATGATTGTTGCAAACGACTTAACAGCGCAGGAAGCAGGGTTTCAGTCCGACAACAACACCGTGACAATTGTCTATCGGGACGGTCGGAAGGAAGCGCTAAATAACATGCCGAAATTGACATTGGCACATGCTATTTTGGATCGCTGCGTGAATGATTGCGGCGGATAACAGAAGAAAGGGACGGTTCACGGCGATGAGAGCGGCTTGTATTATTGTGAATACAACATTAAAAAAACTGGACCGTGTTTTTCATTATCTTGTGCCGGAAGGAATGAACCTTCAAACAGGGCACCGCGTGTTGGTGCCCTTTGGGGCAGGGAACCGGAAACTGGAAGGGTATTGCTTGGGGTTTGAAGAAGTGGACGCTGCGGCGGCGCTGAAACCTGTTGCAAGATGTCTGGATGAACAGCCCATGCTCTCACCCTCCAGAGTTGCATTGGCGCAGTTTATGAAACGGCGTTATATTTGTTCCATGACAGAAGCGCTGCATTTACTGTTGCCGCCGGCAGTTCATTTTCAAATGGAGGAACGCGTTTCTTTGCGCGGAGATATTGGGGCGCAGAAGCTGACGGCAAAACAACAACTGGTTGTCGCTTATTTACAGGAAAAACAGGATCCTGTGACATTGACGCAACTCAAAGAAGCGTGCGGTCTTGCAAACCGCAGTGTTATTGACACGCTGCAAAAAAAAGGTATTGTAGAGGTGTCGGAACACGCGATATATGGGCAGCAAGAAAAATATCAAAAGATTGTACGGCTGAATGTGGAAGAAGAAATTGCGGAAGAAGCCATAGAACAAATGCAGCGGCGGGCGCCGGCAGCGGCGGGCGCACTTGGTATTTTGGTGCAGCAGAAAAACTTGCTGCTTACAGAATTGCTGCAAGCAGCAAACTGTTCCAGACAATCTGTTGAAGTTTTATGCCGCCATGGTTATGCTGTGGTGACGGAGGAAGAACAATACCGCCGCCCCACGCAATGCTCTCCAGCGCAGCAGTCGAAAAAATATGTACCGACAGCGGAACAGCAAACGGCAATTGCACAAATTACTGCTTCGCTGGAGCGCGGATATGAAGAATTTTTGCTCTATGGCGTGACAGGGAGCGGCAAAACAGAAGTATTTTTGCAGGCGGTAGAAACCTGTTTGCAGCAGGGAAAAAATGCCGTTGTGCTGGTGCCGGAAATTGCCCTAACGCCGCAAATGACGAACCGCTTTTTAAGCAGGTTTCAGAATCAAGTGGCGGTGTTGCACAGCGGTTTATCCTTGGGCGAACGCTATGACGAATGGCGGCGTATCCGCGAAGGGCGCGTTTCCGTGGTGATTGGGGCGCGCAGCGCTATTTTTGCGCCGTTTGACGATATTGGATTGTTGATTTTAGACGAAGAACATGAAACCTCTTATAAATCAGAATCTAATCCGCGCTACCATGCGCGGGAAATTGCAAAATATCGCGCCATGCAGTATGGAGCGACTGTGGTATATGCCTCGGCAACGCCAAGCATAGAAAGTTTTTACCGCGCGCAGCAGGGTGAATATAAGCTGCTGGAATTGACAAAACGCTATAACGACCAATTGCTTCCTGACGTGCAAATTGTGGATTTGGCGCAGGAGCTACAGCGTGGAAACCGCAGTGTGGTCAGCAGTGTGTTACAGCGGGAAATTGAGAAGAATTTAAAGAACCGTCAACAGACCATTCTGCTCATGAACCGGCGGGGACATTCCACATTTGTTTCATGCAGAAGCTGCGGATATGCAGTGAAATGTCCGCATTGCAGCATTACATTAACCTATCATTTTAAAGAAAATCAGTTGATATGCCACTATTGTGGCTATACACAGAACAATATAACAGTCTGTCCCGAATGCGGCAGCAAGCATGTGAAACAGTTTGGGACAGGAACGCAGAAGGTGGAACAGCAGCTTCAGGAACTTTTTCCGGCAGCGCGTATCTGCCGCATGGATGGTGATACTACCAGCCGCAAATCAGCACATGAGAAAATCCTGAATGCTGTAGAACAAAAGGAAATTGATATTTTGTTGGGAACCCAAATGGTGGCAAAAGGATTGGATTTCCCCAATGTGACACTGGTTGGCGTCATCGCGGCGGACACCATGCTGAATGTCAATGATTTTAGGGCGTCTGAGCGCGCTTTTGCACTATTGGCGCAGGTTTGCGGACGGGCAGGGCGGGGAGATATTGCCGGCAGAGCGGTGATTCAAACCTATATGCCGACCGATAAAACGTTGTTATTTGCCGCCCGTCACGATTATTTGGGATTTTACCAAAATGAAATCCGTTTGCGGCAATTTTTGCGTTATCCTCCTTTTTCGGAAATGGTATATATTATTGTCAGCGGGGAAGAACAGGAGCAGACGCAGCATTATATGGCGGATTTAGCCCGCAGGCTAACGGCGGAATTGCACAGTGGAAACGGAAAAACAGAACTTCTTGGACCGGGTCCTGCCGGCATTTTGAAAGTGAAAAATCGGTACCGTTATGGTCTTTTGATAAAAACAAGTCATGTAAAAGACATTATTCCGACGCTGGAGAAAATGTATTATTACCATCTGTCGTTGAAAAATGATTTTACACTTGGGATTGATACGAACCCTAACCATATTTTTTAAATCACGTGAGAAAGGATGGAATAAGAGTATGGCGATTCGCAAGGTTGTGTTATATGGAGATGATATTTTGCGGAAAAGAAGCCGCGAAGTAGATAAATTTGACGAACGGCTGCACCAATTACTTGACGATATGGCGGAAACCATGTATCAACAAAACGGCGCCGGATTGGCGGCGGTTCAGATTGGCATTCTCAAGCGCGTCATTACCATTGACGCAGGGCAAGGATTGATTGAATTGGTAAATCCGGTGATCGTGGAGACCTCCGGTATGCAAAACGGTCCCGAGGGCTGTTTGAGTATACCTGAAAAATTTGTTGATATCAAACGTCCTTATAAAGTAAAAGTGCGTGCGTTTGACCGACATGGCAAACCATTCACCATGGAAGGAACTGAACTGTTGGCACGGGCATTTTGTCACGAGATTGACCATTTGGAAGGGAAACTGTTTATAGATTTGATTGAAAAATAACAGATTGGGATTTTCCTATTTTTAAGAACCGATTGATGAAACGGTTTCTTTTAAAATTGTTGAAGTGAAGATGACGATATCCGGGAGGAAAAAACAAATATGAAAATTGTATTTATGGGAACGCCTGATTTTGCGCTCCATAGTCTCAAAAAGCTGGTGGAAAGCCCGCATGAAATTTGCGCTGTGTTTTGTCAGCCTGATAAACCGGTCGGCAGAAATCAAAAACTGCAAAAGCCGCCGGTAAAAGAATTTGCGGATGAACAGGGCATACCGGTATTCCAGCCGGAATCTTTGAAACTGGACATGGTGAAAAATTGCATAGAAGCGCTGGAGCCGGATCTCATTGCCGTTGTCGCGTATGGGAAAATGCTGCCCAAAGCTATTCTGGATTATCCGCGCTATGGCTGCATTAATGTGCACGGTTCCTTATTGCCGAAATACCGCGGCAGCGCGCCGGTACATTGGGCGGTTATCAATGGAGAAACCAAGACAGGCGTCACAACGATGTATATGGCGGAAGAAATGGACGCGGGCGATATTTTGCTCACAAAGGAAACGCCGATTGGAGAAACGGAAATTGCAGGCGATGTATATGACCGTTTGGCAGAAATGGGAGCGGATTTATTACTGGAAACCATTGAAAAGCTGGAAGCCGGTGCATTGAATCCTGTTCCACAGGATGCCGCACAGGTATCGTTTGCACCCATGCTGAAAAAAGAAATGGGGAAAATTGACTGGACAAAAACTTCCGAAGAAATTATCAATTTAATTCGTGGGTTAAACCCATGGCCTGTCGCATATACCAATACGAACAAGGGTATAATGAAAATATATAGAGCAGAGAAAGAACAAATTCCTTCCGATTTACCACCCGGAACGGTGATTGAAAATCCTACGTCATTAATCGTAAAAACAGGAGACGGCTGCATTAGTCTCAAAGAAGTACAATTACAAGGCAAACGGAAAATGGATATTGTTGATTTCATTCGAGGAAACACGGTTTCAATTGTGTTATAGGTAGTAAACGAGTGTTTAGAATAAGATTTTGTGTTGAGAGTTTGCTTTTGCAGACCGCAGGGCAAATAAAGGAGAACGGCTATGCAAACGCCCCGAATGGCTGCCTTGCAGCTTTGTTGTAAAATGGAACAGGACGACGCATATTCTAATCTGTTGCTGCAAGAATATTTGCGGCAACAGCCTATGCAGGAGAAGGATAAACATTTGTTGGTTCGACTGGTCTATGGCGTAACCCAACAGCGTCTGCGTCTGGACTACATCATCTCGCAGTTTTCCAGCGTGAAACCGTCCCGCATGAAACCTATGATTTTGAATATTTTGCGACTTGCAGTCTATCAGTCAGAATGTTTAGACCGTATTCCTGATTATGCATTGGTAAACGAAAGCGTGGAATTGGCAAAACGAAACGGGTTAGGGTCTTTCAGTGGATTTGTCAACGGTGTTTTACGCGCTTATTTACGTGGTCGGGAGACTGTCGAATATCCCAAAGCAGCGCTGCATTACATGAGTACATACTATTCTTATCCGCAGTGGCTTGTAAAACTGATACGCGATAAATATAAAGAAAAAACAGAATGGATTTTGCAGCAGGGAAATCGCGCGCCGGCGGCAAGTGTTCGTGTAAACCGGACGAAATTATCGCCGGAAGCGTTACAGGAGCAGTTTCGGCAGGAAAACATAGAAAGCCATATGAGCGCGGCGCTGGAGGACGCTTTGATTCTGAAGCAGGGAATGGATTATGAAAATAACAATTCATTTCAAAAGGGATATTTTACGCCGCAGGATACCAGTTCCATGCTGGCAGCACGTATCTTAGCGCCTCAATCGGGTCAAACTGTGATTGACGTATGCAGCGCGCCGGGCGGCAAAACGACTTATTTAGCAGAACAGATGCAAAACAGCGGCAAAATTATTGCCTGTGATATTTATCCGCATAAACTGAAACTGGTGCAGCAAGCGGCTAAGCGGCTTGATATCACTATCATTGAGACAAAACAGCAGGACGCAGCGGAGTGTGTTGCCGCATGGAAGGGACGGGCAGACCGCGTTTTGGTTGACGCGCCCTGTTCCGGACTTGGTATCATCAGACGAAAACCCGAAATCAAATGGACAAAAAGTTTGGCGGATATCCGGCAATTAAGCATATTGCAGTATCAAATTCTGCAAACGGCATCAAACTATGTAAAGCCGGGAGGAGAACTGGTATATTCCACCTGCACACTGACCAACGAAGAAAACAATGATGTTTTTTATCGATTTTTGCGAGAACATCCTCAGTTTGAAGCCGTAGATTTCAGCGCTCTGGTGGCGGAAGAATGGAAACCGGCGGCAGCACGGGGCAGCTTACAAATTCTGCCCGGAGAACTGGACTGCGATGGATTTTATATTGCAAAAATGAAGCGAATCAAGGAATCATAAGGGGCAAAATGCAGATGATAGATATAAAAAGTTTGCGCTACGAGGCGTTGGAACAATTTTTAAAAGAGTTGGGAGAACCTTCCTATCGCGCCAAACAGGTCTTTTCTTGGCTTGGCAGCGGCGTATCCTCCTATGATGAAATGACAAATATTCCAAAATCTCTGCGCGAAAAATTGAAAGAGACAACACTGCTTTCTACCGTGGAACGCGCCGCGCGTTATGACTCCAAAGACGGAACGGTAAAATATATTTGGGAATTGCAGGACGGACAGTGCGTTGAAAGCGTTGTGATGCAGTATCATCATGGGCGCAGCATTTGTATTTCAACACAGGTAGGCTGTCGGATGGGGTGTAAATTTTGCGCTTCTACATTGGGTGGAAAAATACGAAATCTCACAGCAGGAGAATTGTTGGATCAAGTTTTATTCGCTGAAAAAGATTTGGGCGAGCGAATCTCTAATGTTGTGTTGATGGGAATTGGGGAGCCGTTTGATAATTATGAACAGGTACTCTCTTTTTTGAAAAACATTTCACATCCGTCCGGACGCAATCTAGGACTGCGGCATATTTCGGTTTCTACTTGTGGAATCGTAGATAAAATAGCAGCGCTGGCAGAAGAAAATCTTCCGATTACACTGCTTATATCGTTGCACGCGCCGAATGATGAACTGCGAAATGAACTCATGCCGGTCAATCATAAATATCCTATGGAGACGCTATTACAGGCGTGCCGCGCCTATATCAGCAAAACAGGACGCAGAATCAGTTTTGAATATACCATGATTCGCGGCATAAATGATTTTGACTGGTGTGCAAAGATGTTAGCACAAAAACTGCACGGAATGTTCTGTCATGTCAATTTAATTCCGGTAAACCACGTGGAAGAAAACGGGCTGCATCGCAGCGAACCGGAGACTGTGGAGCGGTTTCAGAAATATTTACAACAACACCATATTAATACGACTGTCCGCCGTGAACTTGGAAGCGATATCAGCGCATCCTGCGGACAGTTGCGCAGAAAGTTCTTAAAAGAAAGGTGATGAAACAGATGCTAAAGGCACAAGGCTATTCGCTGCAAGGCGAGCGGCATGGAACAAATCAAGACAGCTATGCGGTTGCGCTGGAAGATAGCGGCGGTTTAGTGATAGTAGCAGATGGCATGGGCGGGCATCGTGCCGGTGATACTGCCAGTAAAATGGCAATCGAAATGATTCTGGATGGCTGCAAAGGAGATGGACCGGACGCAATCCGCCGCGCAATTGATGCTGCAAACCATGAAATATGGCGCAAAGGAATGTCTGAAGATGCATATGCCGGTATGGGCACTACCATTGTCCTGTGCATGATACAGAATAATAAAGGATATATTGCCCATGTCGGAGACAGCCGTGCTTATTTGCTGCATAACGGCGAACTGACACGTTTGACAAAAGACCATTCATTGGTAGAAGAATTGATTCGCCATGGAGAAATCACAGCAGAACAAGCACAGTCTCATCCCATGAAAAATATTATTACCATGGCATTGGGTGTGGAAGACCGTATCAAACCTGATTTTACAGAAATTTCATTACAGGCGGGCGACAGTCTGTTGCTTTGTTCTGATGGTTTTTCTAATGTGGTGCCGGAAACGGTTATCAAAGAAACATTGTCGGCAAAAACACCGGAGGAGAGCGTACAATTTTTATGTGAAGAAGCGAAGCGTTGTGGGAGTACGGATGATATAACAGTCATAGTTTTGCAAAAATCCGAATGAGAGGGAAGGGTGAATCATGGAAATGATTGGTAAGATTCTGGCGAACCGATATGAGATTCTGGAAAAACGTGGCAGCGGTGGAATGGCGGATGTATTTAAAGCCCGCGACCGGCTGCTGAACCGTTATGTAGCAGTGAAAGTATTGAAAGATGAACTTCGTGACGATAAAGAGTTTGTGGAACGGTTTAAAATAGAGGCACAATCAGCCGCAGGACTTTCCCATCCCAACATTGTATCTGTCCATGATGTGGGTGTGGAAGATGGGATTCACTATTTCATTATGGAATATGTGGACGGTATGTCACTAAAAGATTATATTAAACATGTCGGCGCATTAGATTGGCGGGAAGCAACAGAGTTTGCCATTGCCATTTGCGGTGCAATTGACCACGCACATAAAAAGAATATTATACATCGGGATATTAAATCCCATAACATTCTGCTCACGCGGGAAGGTGTAGTGAAAGTGGCAGATTTCGGCATTGCGCGCGCTGTCACATCTTCTACGGTAGTCAATGGCGGTAAAAATGTCGTGGGTTCTGTGCACTATTTTTCACCGGAGCAGGCGCTTGGAAAAGCGATTGATTTTAAATCTGATATATATTCTATTGGCGTAGTATTATATGAAATGCTGACCGGTCATTTGCCTTTTATAGGAGACAATGCATTTCAAGTGGCGCGAATGCAGATTGAAACGCCTCCGCAGCCGCCTATTGCGCAAAACAATACAATTCCGCAAGCGGTCAATGATATTACGCTCAAAGCGCTGCAAAAGCAACCGCAAAAACGTTATCAGAATGCGACAGAAATGCAAACAGACCTTAAAGCAGTTCTGCATAATCCAGCTTTTGCACTGGCGAAAGATTTGGACGCAACGCAGTTTATGAGCAGCACACAGACGGCAACAATGCTGTCAGAGAACCCTGAAGATACCATGATAAACGGGAATCCTTTTTCTAATATGATATCGCAGGAAAATACAGCCGGTCAGCCTTATTATCAGACGTCCGGATATGCGAATCCAATCCCGCCGCAGCAAGATGAAGACGGTACCGGAAAGAAAAAGAAGTCAAAAAAGCCGCTTTGGATTACTTTGCTTGTGATTGTTGCATTGGGCGCAGGAATCGGGTCTTATTTTGTATTTGGCGGAGACGGAAAAACTGTGAGTGTGCCCAGTCTGTTAGGTATGACATTTGATGAAGCTGCCAAAAAATATGAAAATGAAGATATTATTCTCATCAAAGAAGGCGAAGATTTCAGCGACGAATATGACGAAGGAAAAATCATGGAACAGACCCCCAAGGAAAGGGAACGCGTTAATAAACCGGTTGAAATCAGAGTGAAAATCAGTTTGGGAAAACAGGAATTGGTACTGGAAGAATATAAAAACCGCGACTACCATGAAGTAGAAGAAGAATTGATTCAAAAAGGGTTGAGTGTGAAGAAAGTCTTTGAAAAAAATGATGAATATCCCAAAGACACGATTTTTGATCAGTCACCAGCAAGCGGCAGCCAAATGCAAAAAGGTGAACGGATTACATTGTATATTAGCAATGGTCCCAGTATCGCAAAGGTGAAAGTGCCTAATCTGGTCGGACGTTCGGAAGAAGAGGCGAAAGCACTGCTGAAAGCCAAAAATTTGTTTACCGGAAATATTCGCAGTGAGGAAAGCGACAAACCCAAAGGAACGGTTTTATCGCAAGCAATTGAAGCTGACACGGAAGTCAATGAAAATACAGAGATTTCGTTTACCATCAGCACGGGACAAAAAGCAACGCCCACCCCAACGGAGCCGCCGGCAAAAACGCCGGAGGAAACAGAAAAGCCAACGCCGACACATGTGCCGGAACAAACTCCCGCAAATCCGAACGGGGCAGTGGGTGCAAGCGGGGCTGTTGCAGGGACAAACAACTGAGTTTTCGGATAAAGGTGAAACTATGATATTAACAGGAACGATTGTAAAAGCTGTTTCCGGATTCTATTATGTAGAAATAAACGGCAGCGTTTATGAATGCAGGGCGCGCGGCGTTTTTCGCAACAACAAACTCACGCCGCTTGTTGGCGACCACTGTGAAATGGAAGTGCTGGATAATGCGGAACAAAAAGGGAATGTGGTAAAACTTCTGGAACGAAAAAACGCGTTTGTGCGTCCGCCCATTGCAAATATTGACCAAATGGGAATTGTATTTGCCGCGGCGGCGCCTGACCCAATTCCATTTTTGATTGATAAATTAACGGTGGTAGCGGAACATCATCAGATTAAACCGTTTTTAGTCATGAATAAAACGGATCTGTCATCGGAAATTGCAGAACAATTGCCGCAGACTTATCAATTGGCAGGGTACCAGGTGTTTTGTGTTTCGGCTGCAGAAGGAAAAGGTATGGAGACATTAAAAGAACAACTGCAAAATCAGGTAACGGTGTTTGCCGGTTGTTCCGGTGTTGGGAAATCCAGTCTGCTGAATCTGCTGCATGATGATATTTGTTTGGAAACCGGCGGCGTTAGCCGTAAGATACAACGTGGACGGCATACGACCAGAACAGTGGAGCTTTTTTCACTTGGCGCAAATACTTTCGTTGCAGATTCTCCCGGATTTAGCAACTTGGATATTCAGGATATCCGTGTAACGGAATTAGAAGCATATTTTCCTGAACTGCGCAAATATATAGGAAATTGCCGCTTTCGCGGCTGCAGCCATGTGAATGAGCCGGACTGTGCAGTACGCGCGGCGCTGGAACAGGGACAAATTGCAAGGTCGCGTTATGAAAGTTATGTGCAGATGTATCAAACTTTAAAAGAGATTAAGGAGTGGCAAAGATGATTCAAATAGCGCCGTCTCTATTGGCGGCAGATATTTTACATATGGCAGATGAGGTGCGGAAGGTAGAAACGGCAGGAGCTGATTTACTGCACGTGGATATCATGGACGGACATTTTGTGCCAAATTTGTCGTTCGGACCGCATTTAGTAGCTGCTTTGAAAAAAATAACCGATTTGCCGCTGGATGTTCACCTCATGTTGACAAATCCGCTGCAATACATTGATTCTTTTGCGCAGAGCGGGGCAGATATCATTACCGTTCATGCAGAATGTCAAGATGATGTGGAAACATGTTTTGATAAAATCAGGGCACATGGCATACGCTGCGGAATTGTTTTGAGTCCGGATACGCAGCCAGAGGCATATTTCCCATTGATTGATAAAGCAGATATGACGCTTGTAATGTCTGTTTATCCAGGTTTCGGCGGACAATCGTTTATTCCGGAAAGCTTAGAAAAAATTAAGACCATTCGCAGTCATACCGGTGCAGATTACCAGATAGAAATTGACGGCGGTGTGTCAACTCAAAATATTGAGCGTATTTTAGCTGCGGGGGCAAATGTCATTGTGGCAG
Source organism: uncultured Clostridia bacterium (assembly GCA_946555455.1). GTDB lineage: Bacteria > Bacillota > Clostridia > RUG12999 > RUG12999 > JAAWTG01. The sequence goes on from CAMNSU010000042.1 coordinate 13,910, forward strand.
GATCCGGTATTTTTCAATCGGCAGACCCACGGAAAACCATAGAACAAATGAAGCAGGGAAGAACAGGGTGATACGGTGAGGGCGATTATTATTGCAAGCGGTGATATTGGGAATGAACGCTGGCTAAAAGAGTATATTCGACCGGAGGATGTCGTTATCTGTGCAGACGGAGGCTATAATCATCTTGCACGAATTGGACGTATGCCGGAGATTATTATTGGAGATATGGATTCTATTCGCGAGGAATATCGCGCAGATTGCCGGCATTTGATACATCCGCGTAAAAAAGATGAAACGGATGCACAACTGGCGCTGGATTATGCGATAGAAAACGGATATCATGATGTGAAATTTTTGGGCGCTTTGGGCGGCAAACGGATAGAACATGCACTGGCGAATGTGTTGATGCTGCAATATGCAGCGGTGCATGGTGTAAAACTAGCAATAGAAACGCCCGTTTCTTCCATAACACTCCATCAAGGGCCAACAACAGCCATATTGCAGGGACATACAGGAGATTATTTGTCACTTATACCTATCGGCGGAGATGTTACCGGTATCACGACACATCATTTAGAATATTCTCTGCATGACGGGACATTATATTTTGGCGTACCCATGGGAATCAGTAATGTCCTGATGGCGGATACTTGTTCGGTAGAATTACAGGAAGGAATATTACTTGCCATATTAACCAAAGCGGATGAGGTGGATGAAGATTGAAAGAGGAAAAAAAGAAAAAACGACATATCATTCCATGGGTCATTTTAATTATTGTCATTTTTGGTGCAACTTTTCTTATCACATATGCGAAACAAACAGGAACCCTAGATCAAATAATTGCCATGGTTCAACAGTATATTGGTACGCAGCAGCCTTCTGAAACAGAAGGTTTACCACAGGAAAGCCAAAATAAGGTCAAAACGTTGGAAAATTCCGGCAACTATGGGTTTGCCGCATGGAAAGAACGTATTATTATGACCGGCAGCAGCAGTGTATCTCTGTTGGATCATAAGTTAAATGAAGTTTGGTATCAAAGTATTTCTGGAAAAAATCCATCGTTAGATACATCTACTTATGGAATGGTTGTTTATGATAAAGACGGAACCAACTTTTCCGTTATTACAGAAGATGGAAAGCAAAACAGTGTAGCCACAGAGGCGATGATTGCCGCCTCCATCAATGAAAAAGGATATGTGACGACCATTACAAAACAGCCTGGTTATAAAGGCGGCGTCTGCGTTTACGATAATACCGGACAGGCACTATTTAAATGGAATTCCGGAAATTGGAATATTCTAGATGCCAAGCTCTCGAACGATGGGAAAACGCTGGCAGTTTCCCTGCTTGACACTTCGGCAGGGCGCGCAAGCGGAAACGTGATGCTGTTTGATATTGCCGTTTCGGAAAAACCATTTGCCGGTACGACCTATCCGGACAATATGGTGGCAGCCCTGAAATGGATGAATGGTCAAACATTATATTGTGTGGGGGATACTTCTGCTTTTGCGCTTTCCGCCAAAGGCGATAAGCTGTGGGAATATACCTATACAGGTACATTGACACAATTTGCAGTGGGGGATAACGGTATTTTGGCGCTAAATCTACAGGCATATTCTGCGGAACCAGGAAAGCATGGTTTAATACAGATTATTAGTGCCAGCGGAAAGAAAACAGGTGAATGCACTATTTCTGATGAAGTGAAAAAAATTGAAGTTTTTAAAAATGACATATACGCAATGACATTGCGTGACATACATATTATCAATCAGTCAGGAAAAGAAAAGTCAAATACATCGCTGGACAAAGATATGCGCAGCGCGTATATTTTAAAGCAAGATGAGGCATTGATATTTTATGGAACAAAATTGGAGGTTGTCCCGCTGAACTAACGAAAAACTGACATGATAGGAGTACTCATTTCCGTGAAGGTGAAAGAAAGGGGAGAACTTTCATGATTTTAGATGCCATATTTATTGCGGTGCTGGTATGTGCCATATGGATTGGTGTGAAACGTGGATTTATTCGTTCCATTATCGGATTTATCACACTGCTGTTGTCCATTGTTTTGGCAATGTTTTTCTACCAACGTTTTTTGGATTTTGTGCAAACTGTCTCGTTTCTGCGTCAGTTGCAGGAACAAATCTCTTTAACGATTGCACAGACGGCAGCGCCTATGCTGGCGGATAATCTTGACACGTTGCCTCCATTTATTATGCGTTTCATTCCACAGGAAATGGTTATGAGCGGCGTACAAAATGTCTGTGATTGGATTGCACAGTCTTTGACGCAAGTATTGCTGTTTTTGGTATTTACTATTTTATTACATATTGTTATCCGGCTATGTGCAATGCTTCTTTTAGCACTAACGCATCTGCCGGTCATTCGCCAGTGTAACAGACTGCTTGGCGGTGGCTTTGGGGCAGTTACCGGAATTTTATTATGTTATTTATTAGCGGCGGTAATATTTATTATTAGTATGAATCCTGCCTATTCTTGGCTTTCGGATGAACTTTCCCGCTCTATTATTTGCAGCTATTTTTATACAAACAACCTCATTGTCAATTTGGTGTTGGGGTTTCGATAAAGAAAGGATGAAAAGTTATGGCTGGTATTTTTGGATTTTTTGATTACACAAAGCCTGGAAAAGGCGTTGAGAAAGGGGAACCGGAAAAGAAAGGAATTGCGCGGTTCGGTCAGTTATATTTCCGCAAATTTTGGAAATATCTACAGCTTAACGTGCTATATTTTATTACTTGTATTCCTGCGCTCTTGCTCTATTGGTTCATGTTTGTTTCCTATTTTGCGCCGATGTTCGAGTCGCTTATTACAACGCAGCAGGTCACGGCAGAACAAGTATATATGTCCGTGAACATATTGGCGATTGCCAGTGCAATTATCATTGTTCTGCTGTTTGGCGGAAGCCCTTGTGCGGCGGGGTTTCACTATATTTTACGCAATTATGTGCGGGAAGAACATTCATGGCTTTGGAGCGATTTTTGGCGTCGGACAGGAAAAAATTTCAAACAGTCTTTTGCTATGTTTGTGATTGATTTAGTAGTCGTCAATTTATTACTGTTTGGAATCCGGTTTTACCATCAAATGGCTGCAAGCGCCAGTCCCATGCATTTGCTTTATGTCTTTTTGTTGGCGCTAATCGTATTTGTGTTCGTGATTTATGCAGTGATGCATCAATATATCTGGACTATGATAGTTACGTTTGAATTGAAATTGAAGCAAATTGTTAAAAATGCATTTCTATTAACGGTTATGGCATTCCCGCGCAATATCTTGTTTATTATTGTGTCCGCCCTTTTTGCAGTTGGCGTTTATTTGTTGTATTTCTATCTATCGCCGTTGATTGGTGCGATTGTAACATTCTTCTTGCTGATGTCGATTTATGGTCTGACGATGCAAATGTTTTCTTATCCGGTTATCCGCAAGTTTATGCTGGATCCGTTAGAAGAAACAGAAGAAGAATATCATGTGGATGATGTACCGGAAAGTCCTACCGAACAAAAACAAGAGGAAGAAGTGAAATGGAACCGCATTGAGGAGCCGGACGAAAGCGTACTCACTTCCAGAAATGACGTCGCAAGCCTGTTTAACAAACGGCTGGAGGAAGAGGATTTTAAAATATCAGACGAAAAAGATGCGAAAGACGAATAATCCGCTGAAATTCACTTACAATAGTATAATAGAGTATCAATGGCATTCATGGCTTTATGAGGTAGGGAGGTAGGACACAATGGAGACCTATTCACTTCCGGGTGGTGTACAGCTGCACTACCTGAAGACAGAACAATTTAAACATTTTTCGCTTGGCATCTATCTGGCGCGTCCGCTTTGCAAAGAAGAAGCATCTTATAACGCATTGCTCACACAGGTGCTAAAATCAGGCTGTGCGGCGTTTTCCACAAAACAGAAAATTGCAGCGCATTTGGAATGGCTCTATGGCGCTTCTATGAATGCAGGCGTACAAAAAAAAGGTGAAGCACAGATTTTGACATTCCATTTTTCAGGAATTAATGATAACTATGCACAAGGCGAAGCTGTTTCATCAAAGCTGGCGGCATTTGCAAAAGAAATTTTGTTTGCACCGCTGGTGTACAACGGTGCATTTGATAAAGCGATTTTTCAAATTGAAAAAGAAGATTTGAAAAACGAAATTATGGCGCTGCAAAATGATAAACGCGACTTTGCCAATCAACGCTGTTTAGAACTGATGTGCGACCAAGAAGCCTATGGCATTCATGAATTTGGCACATTGGAGGGTCTAGAAGAAATTACACCGCAGTCGCTCTATCAACACTATCAGAAAATGATTGGAAACAGTCCGATTCATGTTTTTGTGACCGGAAATCTAGATGTTGCGCCCATTAAACAGCTATTTGAAACAGTTCCTGCTACGCAGACGCTTCCGCAGACAAAGATAGGCTCCATGCCGCAGCAAGTGAGAACCATTACAGAACCCATGGATGTAGCACAAGGGAAGCTGGTGCTTGGTATGCGCAGCAGTCTGCCGGATTCTTTGGAACAGTTTTGTCAAATGCAGGTATTCAATTCCGTATATGGCAGCGGTACGCATTCTAAATTATTTAATCATGTCCGTGAAAAATTGAGTTTGGCATATTATGCTTATTCCAGATTCGTGCGCCAAAAAAACATTATTCTAGTTGCCACCGGAATTGAATTTCAAAATTACGAGCAAGCAAAATCGGAAATTTTGCTGCAATTAGAGGAAATCAAACAAGGAAATGTCACAGAAAAAGAAATGGATGCGGCAAAAGAATTTTTGAAAAACCGTTATTTATCTTGCTATGATGAACCGGTTATGCTGGAAGATTTCTATTTGAGCAGCATTTTGGCAGGAGATGAGCAGGTCTCTATCAGCGATATTATCCAAGGCGTAGAGCGTGTCACAAAAGACCAAGTGGTTGCAGCAGCAAAAAGTGTGGCGCTGGATTTGATTTATTTTATTTGCGGAAAGGATGAGACGGAATGATGCAGAAAAAAGACTATTCAGATTTAAAAGAAACCGTTTATTCTTACCGGCATTCCAGCGGACTGCATATTTATATTGTCCCAAAACCGGAATTTCAGAAAAGCTGCGCCTATTTTGCAACGCGTTTTGGTTCCATCGACAACCATTTTGTTCCGCTGCAGTCGGAACAATATATAAGGGTGCCGGATGGTGTTGCACATTTTTTGGAACATAAAATGTTTGAGCAACCGGACGGTGAAAATGTGTTCGATACATTCAGCAAATATGGCGCTTCCGCCAATGCATTTACTTCTTCGGATATTACGGCGTATTATTTTTGGTGTACTAATGCATTTGAAGAGAACTTAAAAACATTGCTGCATTATGTACAAACACCATATTTCACAGCAGAAAATGTGGCGAAAGAACAAGGTATTATCGGTCAAGAAATTCGTATGTATGATGATGACCCCAATTGGCGTGCCTTTTTTAACATGTTGGGCTGTTTGTATCACAATCATCCTGTGAAAGTAGATATTGCAGGAACCGTGGAAAGTATTGCAGAAATCACAGAAGATACCTTATATACCTGCTATCATACGTTTTACCATCCGTCTAACATGGCGCTTTGCATTGTTGCAAATGTCAGCGCGGAAAAAGTGAAAGAAACGATTGATAACACCCTAAAAGAAATGGAGCCGGCGAAACCGGTTGCCCGAAAATATCCGGAGGAGCCAAAAACGATTCATAAATCATATCAGGAGGCGGCGCTTAGCGTTTCTAAACCGTTATTTTATATTGGCTTTAAGGATTCTCAGCTATATGAAGGAAAAGCATTGTTAAAACATAAATTATGCTGCAAAATTGCGCTGGATTTATTGCTTGGCAAGAGTTCGGACTTGTATAATGCGTTATATGAACAAGGGTTGATTTCCAGCAGCTTTTCTTATGCATATACCGGCGGATTGGAATTTGCCTATACGGAAATTGCCGGAGAAAGCGATGACCCAAAACAAGTTGCCAAGCGGATACAGGAAGCGATTCAGGGATTTTCCTTTTCTGATGAAGCACTGGAGCGAATGAAACGAATGCGCATAGGACGCTTTTTACGTGTGCTGGACGATGCAGAAGAATATACCAATATGTTTGCGCGTAATATTTTGCAAAATATTGATATGCTGGATAGCATACAGGTCTATCAGGAAATTACCAGAGCGGATATTGAAGCGATTTTTCAGTCGCATTTAACGGCTGATAACATGGTTTTATCTGTTGTGAATCCGTTATAGAAATGGCATAATGGGTGCAAAAATGGCGTAATACGACAATTGTAAGCACATATTATCACAATTGTCGTATTACGATAATTGTGGGTCGGTTATTACATAGGAAAGGAATGTGTATACACATGAAAAAATATATTTTGATTGCTGTTTGTTTGCTGTTATTGGGCTGTTTTACCGGCTGTGGGACGCAAACACAGGAACAGCCTTCTCAAAACTATGAAAACGAGACATTAGGCTTCAGTTTTGAAGTGCCTAGTGCTTGGGCAGATGATTATGAAGTGAAAGAACACACTGAGAATGGAATCACATACACAGATTTTTATTATGTCTATGGTTGGCCGCAGCAAAAAACAACGTTGCTGGTTTCTATCATTGCAACAGATGAAAACACCTGGACAAATGGACAGCTGGAAAATGAATATTATTTAATGGCAATCAATAAAGAAGGCGTTTATTTTGCAAACAAAGTGCCGAAGGTTCCTGAAGAAGTTCCATTTAAAGAAGGTTCTAAAAAAGCAAAAGAATTTCAAAAATTATTATTATCCGTTCAGGAAGTCGGTAAAATGTTTTCGTTGATAAAATAAAAAGTCAGTATCCATATATATTGCAGAAATATTACAATTTCATGAAATAGCTTCATTTTGGAGCCTGTTTGCTTGACAAACGGCTCCATTTTTGTTAAAATCTAATTAGACAAAATATTAATTTTGTCTAATTAGAAGAAAAAAGAATGAGGTGAACGAAATGCCTGCATATGTGGATAGCCCTCCTATCTTACGCGACTTTTTAAATTATCTCTCTGTCATTAAAGGAAAATCAGATGGCACTGTAAAAGAATATTATTATGACCTTCGTACATTTTTTCGTTTTATGAAGGTATATCGAAATTTAGTAACGCAAAATTATGATGAATTAGACCAAGTGATAATTGCAGATATTGACACAGCGTTTCTGCAAACAATTACGCTGAGTGATTTATATGAATTTTTATCTTTTGTCAATCGCTATAAAAAAAATGCAGCGCCGGCGCGCGCACGTAAGGTTGCAAGCTTGCGTTCCTTTTTTCACTACGTTACCAGCAAAGCAGGTATTTTAAAAGAAAATCCGGCAGCAGACCTAGAAACGCCTAAACTCAAAAAAACACAGCCCAGATATCTCACCTTGGAGGAATCCAGAAAACTCGTTGGTGTTGTGAGCCAGACCATGAATGAGCGTGATATTTGTATCATTACGTTGTTTCTCAACTGCGGCGTCCGTTTATCAGAATTAGTGAATATCAATATCAGCGATATTCACGGCGACAGTATACGGATTTTGGGAAAAGGAAACAAAGAACGGTTTATTTATCTGAATGCGCCCTGTACAACTGCGCTGCAAAACTATTTGCGCGCCCAGATCGGAAGAGC
>CAMNSU010000043.1 GCA_946555455.1 uncultured Clostridia bacterium
CTATTTGGAAGAAACTTATGCATTAGGAGAATATGGCGGGAATTTGCCGGTACAGATGTTGGCGTTGGCAGTGGAATCTCACCACGCCGGTTTGATTGATTGTATCAGTACAAAGGGGGAAAACACGTATCAAAACGGCGTATGGAAGGACGCGGAAGCGCAATTTCAGGCGGCAGTGCAGACCTACCATCAGGAATGCGCCGGAGAAGCGGAATTGAAACAGGCATTTGAACAAGCGGCAGTCCAGTTGGAGGAAAAAATGCGGGAGATACAGCATATGGGCGCGTTCGGAAAACATTTGCTGGAAAAATATTTGTTTTCCTGTCTCATTGACGCAGACCGCTATGACACCTATTGTTTTGCAGCAGGAATAGAACCCAAGCCGGATTTCAAACCGGACAGGGCGTTTTGGAGAACCTATTTGGAATGGTTGGAAGCGGCGCTGGAGGATATGGCAAAACAGCAGCCGAAATCAGAAGGAGAACAAAAAGTACGGCAGCTGCGGCAAGAAATATCGGATAGCTGCCGCGCATGGGCAAAGCGGGAGCCCGGTGTTTACCAGTTATATGTGCCGACCGGCGGCGGAAAAACGCTCAGTTCTTTGCGCTATGCGCTGGCGCACTGCATGGAATATGAAAAAGAACATATTTTTTATGTCATACCCTATCAGACTATTATTGAACAAACTGTGCAGGAAATTAGGGACAAGCTGCAGGAAGACGATGAAACCATCATTTTGGAACACCATGCCAATGTGATTCACGGAGCAGAAGAGGAAAAAACAGAGGAAGAAATACAAAAACAATATGAACGGCTGACAGAACGCTGGACGTCGCCGGTGATTGTGACGACCATGGTGCAATTTCTGAACACATTATTTGCAGGCAAGACGAGAAATCTCCGCCGTATGCACCAATTGGCAAATTCCGTGATTATTTTTGACGAAATCCAGTCCATTCCAGTGAAATGTATTCATATGTTCAATGAGGCAGTCAATTTTTTAAGCGAAGTCTGCCATGCCACGGTTGTGCTTTGCACGGCGACCCAGCCCAAACTGGAGGGAGTGGAGGAGCATTCGCTGCGTCTCGCGCAGCCGGCGCAAATCGTGGAGGACTATTTGGATAAATTCCGGCAATTGAGTCGGGTCAAATTAGTGGATACAACGCGCTGGAAACCTACCATGACATATGAAGATGCAGCGGATTTTGTGTGGGAGAAACATCAGGCGCTGCCGCATGTCTTAGTGGTGGTGAACACAAAGGCGGCGGCAAAAGAGATTTATCAGCGGTTGCAGGAAAAAAATCAAATGTTGCCTGCGGAGGAAGCGGCGGATATCATTTTGCTCACCACCTCTCTGTGTGCGGCAGACCGGCTGGAGCGGCTGGATGCTATTAAAAAGACGCCTGCCGGAAAGAAATTGATTTGCGTCAGCACGCAGTTGATTGAATGCGGCGTGGACTTGTCGTTTGACTGCGTGGTTCGTTCGCTGGCAGGGCTGGACAATGCGGCGCAGTCCGCCGGACGCTGTAACCGGCATGGTGAAATGGGCTGCCGTGAGGTCTATTTGGTAAAATTGTGTGAGGAAAAATTAAATAAGTTGCCGGATATTCAAAAAGCGCAGGAAAGCTGTGAACGAGTGCTGAGAGAATTTGCAAAAAAACCGGAATATTTTGGCAACGATTTGCTTTCGCCCAAGGCGATAGCCTGCTACTATCATTATTATTACCATGAGCGAAAAAATGAAATGGGATATTGGGCGGAGAAAAGCGACAGGGAAACGTTGTTCGACATGCTCTCAGATAATGAAACTGCTTGGAGGGCATATACACATGAGTCAAAACAGCAAACACTTCCTGCAATGCGGCAAGCATTTGCGGAAGCGGGAGCAAAGTTTCATGTCATAGAGGACAATACCACGACAGTGTTGGTGCCGTTTAAAAAAGGCAAAGAGTATATTTTACAATTGAACGGACAGTGCAGTCCGGAGGAAGCCGTGAAATTAGCGCGGCGGGCGCAGCGGTATACGGTGCAGATATATCCGGGAGACCGGAACGAACTGGAGAAAAAAGGCGCGCTCTATCAATTGAATTGTGGAAATATTTGGGCGCTCCACGATGAATATTATGACAGTGAACTTGGTGTGGTGCAGGACGCCGCGCTGAAAGAAATGATTTTTTAACAGGAAGTATGGGAGGAAGCAAACCTTCTGTATGAAAAGAAAGGAAGTGCATTTCCATGGAATATGAAAACAAAATTTGTTTCCGGTTGTTTGGGCGGGATGCCCTGTTCACAGACCCTGTGACCAAAACGGGCGGAGAAAAATGCACCTACTCCATTCCCACTTATCAGGCGCTGAAAGGGATAACGGAATCCATTTACTGGAAACCCACGTTCATTTGGTACATTGACCGACTGCGTGTGATGAAACCCATTCGCACGCAGGCAAAAGGAATGCGCATAATGAAATATCAGGAGGATAAAAACGATTTATCCATTTATACCTATTTGCGCGACGTGGAATATCATGTGGAAGCGCATTTTGAGTGGAATGAGCAGCGGCCGGAATTGGCGGCAGACCGCAACGAAAACAAGCACTATCTCATTGCGAAACGGATGCTGGAACGCGGCGGACGGCGCGATATTTTTCTGGGGTGCCGCGAATGTCAGGGCTATGTGGAACCGTGCAGCTTTGACGAAGGAGAAAGCCCCTATGACCAGATGGAGGAACTGCCGCTGGGGTGGATGGTGCACGGTATTTCCTATCCTGATGAAACGGGAAGAGAGTATATGGAAACGCGCCTGTGGAAACCGGTGATGCGCCATGGTTGTGTGGAATTTATCCGTCCGGAGGCGTGCAGCGTCGTGCAGCAAACCAGAAAAATGTCGCCAAAAAAATTCGACAGCGGTAATTTTTCCGGATTGCAGGAGTTTGAAGGGGGAGGGGAAGGCATTTGAGTTGGATTGGAAAATTATATGAGACCTATGAGGCATGTGCCGGCGAAGTTGCCGCGCCGCAGCCGCCCGGGAAACTGCCGTTAGTACCCGTGTCACATTCGCTCCAAACGGCGCATATTGAAGTGATATTGGACGAGGACGGGACTTTTTGCGACGCGCATTATCTTAGGGAGGACAATGCGGTGACAATCATTCCGTGCACGGAGGATTCCGCCAGCCGCAGTTCCGGTATCAGTCCCAATGCGCTGTATGATAAGCTGATTTACATAGCGGGAGATTTTGCACAATATACAGGAGAGGAAAAAGCGGAAAATTATTTTGACGCTTATATGCAGCAGTTAAAAGGCTGGTGCGAATCACCCTACAGCCATACCAAAGCGAAGGTGGTATATCAATATCTGCAAAAAAAGCAGCTGATAGGCGATTTGGTGCGGGCACAACTGTTGTTTGCCGATGAAAATGGACGGTTGACGCAGCAATGGGAAGGCGATAAAAAAGTAAAACCTGCCCAAACCACCGATACATTTGTGCGTTTTCAGGTGGAGGTGATTGGGGAAAATACCATTGCCTGCAACGAGGATAAAGCATTGTTTGCCGCATATGAAGCCTATTATGCACAGCGGGAACAGGAGATGAAACTTTGCTATGTGCAGGGGAAAATGCTGCCGACGACGGAAAAACATCCTGCCAAACTGCGGTGGCCGGGCGACAGCGCGAAACTGATTTCCGCCAATGACAAAGCGGGATTTACCTACCGTGGGCGATATACCGCGCCGGAAGAAGCGGTCACAATCGGTTATGAAAGTTCTCAAAAAGCGCACAGCGCACTGCGCTGGCTCATCAACCGGCAGGGGTGGCGGAACGGCGACCAGGTTGTTGTAGCGTGGACGGTAGACGGTATGCAGCCACCGCAGGTGCAGGTGGACACCGATGTGCTGACACAGGGCGCAACGCGGGTGAACAGCGGCGTGTATTTGGGAGAAGTCTATGCGGAGCGGCTGCGCAATGCGGCAAAAAGCCTGTGGCACAAAAAGCTGGAGGATAGGGACGACGTTATGGTGATGATGCTGGAAGCGGCAACGCCCGGGCGTATGTCCATTCCCTATTACAAAGAAATACGCGGCAATGATTTTGTGCAGCGGGTAGAATACTGGCACGAAACCTGTTATTGGCTGCAACGTTATAAATGGGAGTCCGACGGGAAAGATGAGAAAGGAAAAGACCGCCTGAAGCCGGTTTACTATGTCGGCGCGCCGTCACTGCCGGATATTTTGTTTGCTGCTTATGGTCCGCGTGCGGGTGATCAGTTGAAAAAGAAAGTGGTGCAGCGGCTATTGCCGTGTATCACAGAACGGGCGCGGCTGCCAAGGGATATCATGTGGCAGGCAGTGCAACGCGCCTCCAATCCACGTAGCATGGAAGAAGAATGGGAATGGGAGAAAACACTCAGTGTCGCATGTGCGCTGATTAGAAAATATAGATACGACTGGAAAGGAGAGAACTGGGAAATGAGCTTGGAGGGAAATCGCGTAAGATTAGAAGAGAATTATGATACGGAAAATGACAGAAGTTTTTTGTTCGGCAGATTGCTGGCATGTGCGCACCAGTTGGAGGTGTATGCTTGCTATAAATTAGAACTGGATAAGAAGGACAGCAGACGGGAGACAAACGCACAAAAATATTACCAGCGTTTTCGTATGCATCCGAAAAAAACATGGGGTAGAATTATGGACGCGTTGCAGCCGTATATTGCAAGGCTGCACACGAGGGACTTGGACTATTATTCGCCGGTGATAGATAGGATTAGCAAACAATTTGTGTTGAAAGAATTTCAGTCGGATGATCCGCTGGACGAAACATTTTTGCTGGGATATTCCTGCCAAATGGAAGAATTTCGGGAACAGAAACGGCAGCGGCTAGCAGAAAAAGAAGCAAATTCAGAGCAAAAACAAAATGAGATATAAAGAAAGGGGTACAAAATTATGGGAACATTACAAAATAAAATTGACTTTGGCGTGGTATTTACAGTGAGAATGGCAAATCCAAACGGCGACCCGCTCAACGGCAACCAGCCGCGGGTGGACTATGATGGTTATGGAGAAGTGTCCGATGTTTGTATCAAGCGGAAAATCCGCAACCGTTTGCAGGATATGGGCGAGCGGATTTTTGTACAGTCGGACGAACGCAAAGATGATGGTTGCAAAAGCCTGAAAGACAGAGCGGATAGCTGTGAGACATTACAAGATGCGAAAAAGAAAAAAGATGCGGATTTGTTTGCAAACATTGCGTGTGAACAGTGGATAGATGTTCGTTCGTTCGGACAGGTATTTGCGTTTAAGGGCGACCCGCTCTCTGTGGGGGTGCGCGGACCGGTATCTTTGCAGACGGCGGTCAGCGTGCAGCCCGTTGAAATGTCCAGTATGCAGATTACCAAAAGCGTGAACAGCGTCACCGGAGACAAAAAATCATCTGATACCATGGGAATGAAACACCGCGTAGATTTTGGCGTATATGTTTTTTATGGCAGCATTAACCCGCAGTTGGCAGAGAAAACAGGTTTTTCGGAGGAAGACAGCGAAAAAGTAAAACAGGCGATATGCACGTTGTTTGAAAACGATTGTTCCTCGGCGCGTCCGGACGGCAGCATGGAGATACAAAAAGTGTGCTGGTGGAAACATAACTGTAAATCGGGACAATATTCTTCCGCCAAAGTACATAGTTGTTTGAAGGTTGCGCTGAAAGAGGAAGCAAAATCAGGACGCAGCATAGAAGACTATGATATCCGTGTGGAACATTTGGATGGACTTGAGATGGAAGAACTATGACGGAATACAGAGAAGAAGATTTTCTGAATTTGTCGGGCATACAGCATTTTGCGTTTTGCCGGCGGCAATGGGCGCTGATTCATATTGAACAGCAGTGGGCGGAAAACCTGCGCACAGTGGAAGGAAACATCATGCATGAACGGGCGCACGATGGAGAACTGACAGAAAAACGCGGAGACGTGCTGATTACCAGAGCGCTTCCGGTGTTTTCCAGAAGTTTGGGCGTGAATGGAATTTGTGATGTTGTGGAATTTCATCAAACCCCAAACGGAGTGCGCTTGGCAGGCTGGGACGGACGCTATCAGCCGGTTCCGGTGGAATATAAAAAAGGAAAACCGAAGGAACATCAGGCAGATGAATTGCAGATTTGTGCGCAGGCGATGTGTTTAGAAGATATGTTGCTGTGTGAAATCCCGTTTGGCTATTTATACTATGGCGAACCGCGCCGACGGACGAAAGTGGATTTCACGCCGGAATTGCGGGAGGCAGTACGGAAAATGGCGGCGGAAATGCACCAGCATTATGCGCGCGGATACACACCCAAAAGCAAGCCCGGAAAACATTGCAAAGCGTGCTCTTTGGCGGATTTATGCCTGCCGAAATTGTGCCAAAACCGGTCTGCAAAAGAATATATCAACAGACATTTGACTGAGGGAGAGATATGAAAATACTGCAAAATACATTATATATCACAGCGCCGGAGCAATATTTGTCTTTGGACGGAGAAAATATTGTTGTCTCAAAAGAGCGGCAGGAGGTGGCACGCCTGCCGCTGCACAATATCGGCGGTATTGTCACATTCGGACATGCAGGCGCAAGCCCCAGCCTGATGGGCGCTTGTGCAAGGCGGGGGATTTCCATTAGTTTTCTCTCGCGCAGCGGCAGATTTTTGGCACGCGTTGTGGGCGAAGAACATGGAAATGTGCTGCTGCGACGGCAGCAGTACCGCATTGCCGACCAGGAGCCGCAGCGGTTGTTCTATGCCAAAAGTTTCATCATTGGGAAATTATATAATAGCAAATGGGTGCTGGAGCGGACTTGCCGCGACCACGGAATGCGTGTGGAAGAAGCGGCGCTGAAAGACGCGTCACAGAAAATTTCCGCAGCATTGCAGATGGTGGGGGATGCGCAGGATTTAGGACAGTTGCGGGGCATAGAAGGAGAGGCGGCGGCTGTCTATTTTGGGGTGTTTGACCAGATGATTTTGCAGCAAAAGCAAGCCTTTGCGTTTCATGGGCGCAATAAACGCCCGCCGCGGGACAATTGTAATGCCCTGTTATCTTTTATATATACGCTTTTGGCACATGATGTGGCAAGTGCATTGGAAACAGTGGGACTAGACCCCTATGTTGGATTTATGCATTCTGCAAGACCCGGACGTATTTCGCTGGCGCTCGATTTGATGGAAGAGTTGCGCAGCGTTTATGCAGACCGCTTTGTGCTGAGCTGTATTAATAAAAATATGGTGAAGGAAAGTGGGTTTGCAGCGGCGGAAAACGGCGCAGTGCGCATGGATGAGGAAACGCGGCGGACGATTCTTTCCGCATGGCAAAGCAAAAAACAGGAACCGTTAAAACATCCGTTTTTGGAGGAAAAAATCTGTTGGGGATTGGTGCCGATTGTTCAAGCACAGCTTTTGGCAAGGACGATTCGCGGAGATTTGGATGCATATCCGCCATTTTTGTGGAAATAGAGGGAGAAAATCATGCTGGTATTAATCACTTATGACGTTAATACACAGACTGCCGAAGGACGACGGCGGCTGCGCAAAGTGGCAAAGGAATGTGTGAATTATGGACAGCGGGTGCAGAATTCTGTGTTTGAATGCATTCTGGAAACGGCAAAATGCAAAGAATTACAGCATAAACTGTGCCAAATTATTGATGAAGAGACGGATAGCCTGCGTTTTTACTATTTGGGAAAGAATTATCGTAGCAAGGTGGAACATTTTGGGGCAAAAGAAACCTTTGACTTGGAGGGACCGTTGATATTGTAGTGATATCAAGCGGCAGAGACATTTTAGAAAAAGCGTGATCTTTGAATGTTTGGTTTTGTCAATGCGTTTTGGGTGCGAGTCCTAAGTGAACATGGATTTTCAGGGCGATTCGCACCCGAAAAAATTGATTGATTTGGATTTTTGCGCGGGAAAATGGAAGGTCAAAAGTCTGAACAGAAAAAAATAGATCATTTGTATGAAATGAAAGTAGATATGAAAAGAAATTTTATCTATTTTTGCAGAGTCGTGCTCATGCGAAGCACGTGGGTTAAAAGGATCTGAACGTCATCCTCATTTTTACAGATAAGAGTCGTGCTCATGCGAAGCACGTGGGTTAAAAGCCTCATAGTAGAACGTCCCCGGCGACTTTGGTTTGAGAGTCGTGCTCATGCGAAGCACGTGGGTTAAAAGTGGACGAATTAAGAAGGATATTTAGGGAAATGCAGAGTCGTGCTCATGCGAAGCACGTGGGTTAAAAGGTTCTTGACCGTCTGCCGCGCTTTTTCGGCGTTGGAGTCGTGCTCATGCGAAGCACGTGGGTTAAAAGAATAAAAATCATCATCAGCTTTCCAATATTATAGCGGTAGTCGTGCTCATGTGAAGCACGTGGGTTAAAATCATACTCCTAAAAATATAGTAGCCACAAGTACCACGTCATGCTCCATGTGGAGCAACACAATTTAAAACTGAATACGAGAAGAAGGCTGCGGAAGATAATCCGTCAGCCTTCTTTGTTTGGGGTTACTATTCTGGGATAGACGTCTGTTCTGGAATAAAATTGCGATTGCGAGTGGCGCGTAGTCTCTGACACAGTACGTTTTCTTTCTTCGGAGGGAAGAATGCCCATATATTTTTTATAGGTACGCGTAAAATAGGAAATGTTTTCAAAGCCGCAAAGCAGGGCAATTTCGCGAACAGATTCTTGTCCTTCCGCCAACTTGTTCTGTGCATTGCAGCAACGCAGTAAATTCAAGTAATAAACCGGAGAATAGCTGGTGAGTTCCTTAAAAAGCCGGCAAAAATAATGCTTACTAAAGCCCAGATGTTTTGCAACATCTTCTGTGGAAATGGGTTCGTTTGCATGTTGTTTCATATAAAGCAGCGCAGTTTGAATGATTTTAATGTGATTTTCATTTTGCTTGATATTGGTTGAGGCGGCAGGTCCGGCGTGATGGCGGCATAATTCTGTCATCAACGCCATGATGGTTGCCTTTAGCATTTGTTTCTGGAGAGGAAGCTGTAGTTGGAATTCCGTGATGATTTTTTGAAAGAGGTCGCAAACAATGGGGGAAGTGACAATCGGTTGAAAATGGATTTCATCAACAGAAAGCCCGAAGGATTTGCAAAATGTCAAATCGGGAATCAGGCAGGCATAGGTAGATACGGGCGCGATTGTTTTTAAAAAATGGATAGAACTTGAGTTGATAATGATAAGTTCGCCTTGCCGCGCAGTATATTTTTTGTCATTCTGTATGACTTGTAAGCTCCCGCCGGTGACAAATATAAGTTCGATATTTTCGTGCCAGTGGGAAAGAAATTGATTTTCTGAATCTATTTCATGCAGGTGGTAGATAAACGGAAACGAAGCGTTGGAGCAAACATGTGTTTCATAATAAGCATTCATAGCAATATCCAAAGCCTTTCTGCCGCAACCGGAAATAAAGCCGTTTCACATATTATCATGGCAAGATAAAACATAAAATGGATATTTCCGTAGGGGCAATTTCTTCTTTTTGGTAATAATACCATTTTTCTAAGATAATATCAAAATTGTGTTATTTTAACATAAGATTGTGTATTTACTTTTTGTTAGTATAAGTATACAATAAAGAAAAATAATAATCAATGAAATGCATATTTTTTGGTAAAAGTGCACAATTGCGGGGGGCCGAATTAGTTAAAACAGAAAATCAAAATAGCGCAATAATGCAATTATGTCAAAATAGTGCAATTATGGAGGTAATATTATGAAAAAAATGATTAGTGTGGTACTTGCTATGTTTATGGTGCTTTCCACAGTTCATGCGCAGGCGGATACCAAACAGGTGATTCGTGTCAGTGGGCTTGGCATCATGTCGGCAGATGAAAACGGAGATTTTCGCGGCGATGACTCTGTGACGCGCGCGGAAATGGCGACGATTGCCGTGCGTCTCAAAGGGATAGACGACGATATGATTACGCCGACAGAGACCGGATTTTCCGACGTGCCAAGCAGTCACTGGTCGAGCGGCGCGGTTTCCTATGCGCTTGCTTTGGGACTTGTACAAGGAAACGGAGACGGGACGTTTGGACCGGACGAAGCGGTGACGTTTGACCAAGTTTTGAAGATTTTAGTTTGCGTGGCAGGCTATGAACCTGCGGCACTGCAGCTTGGTGGGTATCCTGTCGGTTACAGTATGCAAGCGGCAGCATTGGGACTTGTGCGGGACGTGGATATCTCCAAAGAAACCGTTACAAGAATGGATATTGCGAAATTGGTAGATAGGGTGCTGGACGTTGTGCCAATGGAAAGCACCGTCAATGGACAATACCAGAAGAACCAAGACGGCGAAACGCTCTATGAAATACTTTCTGATAAAAAAGACACCGTGCGCGTGAAAGGTATTTTAACGGAAACGGAATTTTCCAGTTTGGTGAGTGATTTGCCGACGGTAAAGGAAGGATATATCAAAGTCGGAGACAGCGTTTACCGCGCGCAGCAGGATTATAGCATGTATTTGGGATATCAGGTGGACGGTTATGCATGTCTCAATGAAAAGACGGACGACTATGATATTATTACGCTGCGTCCCATGCAGGGAAAAAATGAAGTTTACCGTGTGGAAGCAAAGGACGCGGATGCGGAAAGCAATCGACTGAGTTGGTATACCGACGGCAAAAAAGAATGGGTAAACCTAAACAGTAACACGAAATACCTGTATAACGGGCGGCTTTGCACCGACGGAGAATGGCAGACCGGATATGGTACATATGAGGCGATTGACAATAACGGCGACAGCGTGGCGGAAGTGGTTCGGATACAGGCGGCGGAAAGCTTTATTGTAGACCGTGTGAATTTGGACACCAACACGATTTATTTTATGAATGAAAAACTTTATCGGGGCAGCGGCAGTTTCAAAATTGATGATGATTTAGAGGTGCAGGTGCAACTTGCCAATACGCAGGGAGAACCCATTGCCTTAAAAGATTTGGAAAAAGGAAACAGCATAACGCTTTTGGTGAGCAAAGATAAAAAAAGTATTAAAATCGTTGTCGGAAATGAAACGGTGCAAGGCAAAGTGGAAAGTATTTTGGAAGACGACAAGGTTGTTATCGGCGGAAAAGAATATACAATCGCGATACAGGCGGACGGCACTCCGACGGAAACATTTGATTTGGGAGACGAAGCCGTTTATGTTTTGGATATGTTCCATAATGTCATTGGACCCAGCGGCGCGAAATTGACGAATCTAACCTATGGATATATCGTGGAAGCGGGCAGCCAAGGTTCGCTGAGCGGAGACAAAGCGGTTCGGATTGTGAGAGGTTTGGAACCGGAAAAAGAAGTGAAAACAACAGGCGGAAATGAAACCATTTCCTACTATTTTCAAAATGACGAAATTAAGATGTTCCAGTTGGCGTCCAAAGTCCGCTGGAATGAGACGTCCGTATCAGCAAGCTCCATTGCGAACGACGCGCTGGAGGGGAAAATCGTTGGATATTCTCTGAACGGAGCGGGAGAAATCAGAGAATTATATACCTATGATATTCCGACGCTCAAATCCTATGCATTTAATGCAAAGCTGAAATCCTTCGGCGGCGAATCTGTAGAACGCGGTTTTTATACCGACGAAACGACGGTATTTGTATGTATGCCGAAAGCGGCGGACGAAGATGAAGATTATGCGGTGCGGCTGAAACTGACGGATGGTTCAACGGGGAACAAGGTTTATGGCGTGCGTACCTTCCCGGCGCCTGTGGCAGGGAATCTGACAGAACAACAGCGGCAAGAACGTATCGACGCGCAGGCGGTCAATGTTTTGGTCATTGAAGGCGAAATGGACGCTTCCCAGCCGCAGACAATCGCGGAGGACGCGAATATCTGCATGGTGGGAGAAATCATAAAAGCAACGGGAACCATTGGCAACGACAAAGATTGCCCCATCTACCGTTTGAAATTGATTGACGACAAGAAGGTAGTGGAGGAAGTAACCAAAGGCGACGGCACAGCCTATACAACGGCAGGAAAGCTGCGCAAAGGTGATTTGATTCGGTATACGAAAGACGGATTTGGAAGAATTGTAAATATTGAAAAAATTGCGTCCATACAAGGATTGGAAGAATACGGAGAAGTGGCGACAAGTACCGGTGTGGGGTATTATGGCATTGCGGAGGATGTTGCACTCGATATTTTTGATTATAAATCCAATCAAAAAGTTGATATGGTGACAATGGCGTTCGACGGAAAAATGGAAAGCAAAATTCTGCGTGTTTTCTTGGAGGAAGGACAACCGGTTTACATGTATGAACGCAGTACCGGATGGGTCTATCCGGCAACCTCGGAATTGGTGGAATCATTGGGACAGGCGGGAAGTAAAGCAACGAAATTATATGCACAGACGAAAAGTAACGACGTCACCGCGCTTGTCATTATTAAGGACTAAGGAGGTAGGGCAATGAAACGAAACAGATGGATTGCAATGCTGCTATGCAGCGCAATGTTGCTTTGCCAATGTGCGTTTGCGCTTGATATCGGCGGAGAAGAACAGGCATTCATAGCGGCAGCGGCAAACGAGGAACAGCAGCCGCCGGCAAAGGGCAGAAACCTCTTTTTTGATAATTTCTCGGATACAACTTTAAATTCCAGATGGGACACATCATTAAACAGCGGCGGCACAGTGGGCGTTGAAGACGGTCGGCTGACGCTGAAACGCACATCCGGCACTAGCAGCGAATACAACAGGGTGTATGGATATTTTAAGGAAGATAAGAGCAGCTTGAGCGGTGGAATGTTTGGTCTTTCTTTTGATATCTACCGCAGCAACACAGCAAAAAGGTGTCAGGTACAGCTTCAGGGAAACGGGTCGTCGCCATTCACTACTATCTCGTGGCAGAACGGAACCTTTCAATCCTGCTATACGGAGTCAAAAGGTACGCAAGGTACCTCAGCCGCAAATACGGTCGGCACAACCTATACGGGCAACAAAATTCATGTTGATTATCTGTTTGATTTGACGGAAGGCTGCTTCAGTCTCTGGCTGGATGGAGAACAGGTTCTGCAAAATAAATATCCCAGACAGGCAAATTTAACAAAATTAGACCGGATTTATTGCTTAATGGAAGCTGCAAGCAATGGTCAGACAATGCAGTTGGATAATGTCCACCTCTATGAGCCGGCAAAACGAACCCTTTGGAAGGATGCGTTCGAGGGGACGGACATTGATACCGTCCATTGGGCGGCGGAACCGACGTCTGCCCTGGCGCAAAATGACGGATACTTAGCGCTGACGCATAGTTCCGGCAGCGCAACAAAGCTATTCGGCTATTTTAACGAGGACAAATCAACTCTGAAAGGGAAAGTGGGCGTATCGTTTGCACTCCGGCGGGCTGACAAGACAAAACAGGTGCAAGCGCAGTCGCAGGGA
This sequence comes from uncultured Clostridia bacterium, assembly GCA_946555455.1. GTDB lineage: Bacteria > Bacillota > Clostridia > RUG12999 > RUG12999 > JAAWTG01. The sequence continues at coordinate 13,401 of CAMNSU010000043.1, forward strand.
GCAGGCAATCAGCCATTTTTCGCCCTACAATGGAATAACGGTGGGGGAATTACCATAGGTTATGCCGATACAGCGGGGGGAGGTAATAAATGGCATAGTAATGTAGCAACAATTGATACGAACCAAATTTATGTAGACTGTCTGTTTGATTTGGAGGCAGACGCTTTCACGCTTTGGATAGACGGAAAAGAAATCGTTGCAAAAGGCTATTCACGTACAGCGAATTTGAAAACACTTACGCGGTTCTATTTCTATATGGAAAACGCCCATACCACAACAGCGTCTATTACAGACTGGCATGTTTATACAGATGAAGAAGCACCGGAGCCGGTCGTGACAGATGAGGAGGTTCTGGCGCAGGACAAAGAATTGCTGACACAGGACAGCCTGCTGAAGGTGCCAATGTTAGAGAGCGGACTGCTGGTGGATTCTCTGGAGCTGCCGATGCGCGGAGAAAACGGAACCGCGATTGTGTGGGAATCCGGCAATCCGGATATTATCGGCACAGACGGAACCGTGAACCGTCCGGCGGAGGATACAGAGGTGCAGCTCACGGCAAAGATGACGTATGGAGAAGCTTCGGACGACAAAGTTTTTACTTTTCGGGTTGCAGGGACAAAAACCGATATTGCAGGGATTCCGCCGGTGGGGCGTATGCTGCATGAAAATCGGTTTGACGGCAGCGCTTTTGACGAGAGAATTGTGCCGACCGCTACCGGCGGAACCGTGACGCAAGCAAATGGGAAAGCAAATATTACTCGTACAGCAACAACAACTGGAACTACTATTTTGGATTACTATATGAATGCAGACAAATCGCCGGCTACCGGCATGTTGGTCACGGAATTCATTTTGAACCGTGCGGCAACGCAGAAAACAATGATAGCCGTGCGCGGACAAAGCGGCGACTATATGACAATCGCCTGGAACGCCAATACTACCGTAGATGCAAACTATTCGGACACGCAAGGTCAGGATGGAGGTTGGCACAATGGGCTGGGAGACGGTTTTAAGGCGAAGGATAAATTGAAGGTGACGGCGCAGTTTTGCACGGATGACCAAACCATGACCCTATGGTTGAATAATCAGCTTGTAGTTGAAAAAGCGTACCCCAGAGTGAAGAGTGTGGAAGAGCTGCAATATATCCGCGTTTATTTAGAGAATGCAGGAGCTACCACCCTGACCATGGACGATTTCAGACATTACCGGGTAATTCCTGACATGCCGGACGAGGAGCGGGTACAAAAAGACGCCGAACGGTTGACTTATGAAAAACTGATAAAACCGGCAGAAGTCATGGAAGGCGTCATTGCAAGCAATATCAGTCTGCCGACCTTCGGTACCTATGGCAGCGATATTGTCTGGACGTCCTCCCATCCGGATATCATTGCGGCAGATGGGACAGTAACGCGCCCGGGAGAGCCGTATCAAACGAATCCGGAGGTTACTCTGACGGCTACTGTGTCCGCCGGTGAAGTCAGCCGGCAAGTGACGCTGAAAGTGAAAGTGCTGCTGGCAAAAGTCAATTTGAACGAAGGAATCGGCATTGGCGAAATCATTTATCAAAATGATTTCAGTCAATCGGCGTTGGACGGACATATTGCGGCAAGTACGGCGGGCGGAAGCGTTGCATGCGCCGATGGCGCGCTGAAGGTGACGCGCAGCAGCAATGATCAGTCTGCGACTATTGCGGACATCTATGCACAGGAAAATCATGAAGCAGTACAGGGCGCAATCGGCGTAGAATATACCGTGGAGAGAACGGAAGCGAAAGTGGTACAAATGCGCTTGCGTATTTCCGGAAGCGATGATTATATTGCGCTTACCTGGGGAGCAAACGGAACATTCTCCATCATGTGCAGAGATACGGAAAACGGCGGCGTAGTGACAAAAAGCACTAAAGCATATAGCGGCAAACTGCACATCAAAGCATTTTTGAATACGGAGGAAAGTCAGTTCACGCTGTGGTTGAACGATGACGAAGTATTGAGTAATAAATATTCACGTGTTGCGGGAAAACAACTGCAATATATACGCATTTATCTGGAGAGCACAAACTATACCACCGTATCGGTAGACGATTTTAAAGTCTATTACGCTACGCTTCCGCCGATAGATCGTATTAAATATGATTTGCAATGGCTGACAGAGCAGCAGCTGCTTTCGGAACCATATGTAGCAGACAAAACCATTAATGCTGATTTGAATTTAATGGCGAAAGGGCGATATGGCAGCAACATAACTTGGTCCAGCAGTGCGCCGGATATCATTGCAGAAAACGGAAAAGTGACAAGACCGGTGGACGTATCGAAAAATCCAGAAGTGGAACTTACAGCAACGTTAAACGCAGATGGGATTGAAGCAACAAAAACATTTCGGTTTTTTGTGCTGCGGGATTTCTCCAGCGACAGCGCCAGACTGGACGCGGAACTGGCGGAACTGGGACGGAGCGGCTTACCGATGAAGAGTCTGATAAGATAACGTGCAGTTTGAATTTGCCCACCGAGGGATTATATATTGGAAACATTTCATGGAAAAGCAGCGATACCACTGCGATTACGAACGGTGGACGCGTTATCCGTCCGCGCAGCGACCAGCCGGCAAAAGAAGTGACTATGACGGCAATCGTAAAATCAGGTAGTGTGACAAAAGAAAAAGAACTGAAATTTACCGTTTTGCCGGACGAAAAATATACAGACCCTGATTACATGACAGATGAAGAATTCTTCGGCGAATGGGACGGTGAAAAGTGGACGACGCAAGGGAAACTGGACTATACGCGCAGCGACTTGCGCGGCGTGGAGGAATTCGCAAAACAGGGCAACTATGACAGAGCAAAAGAAGAATTGCTCAAGCATATGCGCAGCCGCAATGTGAAACTGCCCATCGGTCTTTCTGCCCGAGACCCGGGCTGGGTTGACATGGTACTGGATGATATTCACCATTTACAGGGAAACAAATATTATCAGGGAGAAACCACAGTGTCCAGCGAGGATTATACGATGTCGGTGATTTCCGTAAAACCGAGCGCTATTGCTAAAGGCGGAACCAATACCTATAGCATCATTGCGCGCTATAACGAAATCAGCAGTTTGCTCATTGCCAGCAAAGAACATCCAAATCCGCAGTATCGTCCAAAATTGATATTGACCGTGAACGGACAGGATAAAACGTATGAGGTGGACGCAGACGCCACGATTCGGGCAGGCAGCAATAAAACAAAGAACTATGGTCAGGAGCCGGAGCTGGAAGCGACCATGTTCGGCGAGTTATTAGGCGATACAACATCACGGGCGCTTTTGCGATTCCAAATCAGCGATTTGCTGGAATCAGACGCAGTCACAAAAGCGCGGCTGGTTCTATACACGAAAGTGACGCCGGCATTTGTAGGGAAGAAATCGGTTGTTGTGCTGTATGAACCAACCAATACATGGAAGGAAGAAACAGTGAACTGGAATACACTGACCGGCTATGTGTATAACTTTAACGGTATTGCGGGCGCAAACCATTGGAACGGCGTCAGCGGCTGTGATGTGGAATATACCTACCAGTCGCCGCGTTTCCTCTGCTGGAGTCAGGCGGCAGCAGAATATGCCTATACCAAGGATGAAAAATATGCCTACAAAATGCTTCGCCAAATGATGGACTTCATTTGGGATAAAGGCGGGCCTATTGATTATAGTAAAGTATCCGGAGTCGGTCAGGGATGGCCCAGGAATGGAGCGCTGCGCGGCGGCTGGCCGCGGACGCTGGACACGGCAGAACGGCTGCGGCGTTGGGCAACGACACTGGATACGCTGGTGGACAGCAAATATATGACGCCGGAAATCTGCACGGCAATTATGAAAAATATCTGGGACATGACGGACAACATGACGCTGTCTACGTCTAGTTCGGGAAACTGGGTGCAGAATGAACAGATGTCTGTGATTGAAAGCGCACTGTCCATGCCTGAATTTACCAAAGCAGAGGAATGGATTGCATTTGGCTCCAGAAGAAATGAAGAGTTGATTTATCTGAATAATTTTGCGGACGGTTCTTATAAAGAGGCAACGGGTGGATATAATATGGGCGCATATGGAACATTCCTTGATTATAAACGACTGATGATTGAAAACGGCAGAAGCGTTTCAGCGGAATTTGACGATATGCTCCAAAAAGCGGCGTACTATAATTTGCTGCTGCGCGGCTCCGGCGGACAGAACCTGCAATATGGCGACGAAAGCGCCGGAAAGAGCGTCTACCAGCGGTACCCCCAATTGCCGCTGTGGTATGGCGACCACGAAATTGAGTATATTGATTCCTTTGGGTCAAAGGGGATAAAACCAACCTGGACGTCCCGTCAGTTTAAGGACAGCGGCACTACCATGATGCGCGCGGACTGGAGTTTGGAATCGCCGTATCTCTATACCAATGTGCGCGGCGGCGGCGCACACGGGCATCAGGATGACAACAGCATTATTGCAATTGCCTATGACCGCATTTTGCTCAATGATTCCGGCATTTTCACCTACACAGAATCCGACCCATACAGAAAATGGGGTAAATCTGTGAGAGCGCATAATACAGTGGAAATCAGCGGTCAAACCCAGTCGAACAGCGGCAATGTGGGAACCATTCACGATTGGGTCACAAATGATTCCTATGATTTCTTAAGCCAAAGCACAAAAAGCTATTCAAATTATGACCACCGCAGAAGCATCACGTTCCTGAAACCGAATATTTGGATTGTATCGGATTTGGTGCAGCCGAAAGATGCGACAAAGGAAAACAGCTATAAACAAATCTGGCACATGCTTCCGACGGCAAACCTGAAAACAGATGCGGAGGAAAAGACGATTTATTCTAACTTTGCAACGGGCGCAAACATCATTGTCGCTTCGGCGGACCAAGACGTGGTCGTGACGGAGGAGGACGGCTGGTATGATTATGGATACCAGCAGCTGACGGATGCAAAATTTGCCTATTTTGAAAAGAATAATGTCAAAGGTGCAGCGAGTTATGATACCGTGCTGATACCATACAGAACAAAGGGCGCGTCGGCTGATGTGCAGCGGATTGATATCGGCGTACCGACGCAGCAGGCGACGGCGCTGAAATTTGACAGCACGGTAGACGGAGAAAAAGCAACGACCTACTATCTGTTGGATTATGCATATGACGGCAGCGGCAGAACCATGGAACAATACCGGACAAACGCGAAACTCACGGTAGTTCGCACCGATGAAAAAGGCGCGGTGAAAGAATTTGTACTGAATCAAGGAAGCAAAATTACCGGAGCGAACGGAACAGTATTGGTAGATACCGGAGAGCCGATAGAAGACTTGTCTATGGAAGTTGTCGGAGGTATAGTGCAACTAAGCAGCAGTAAAGAATCTCTTGAAAATGTAAAAATAAACGTAAGCGGAACGGTGCGCGCCGTTATGGTAAACGGAACATCTATAGCGTTCCAAAAAGACGGCGACACAGTTACAGTCGGCGCAACAGAAAAACCGTATGACCCGCCGAAAGATGCGAATGCAAACAAAGGCGGCGTAGCTGGTTCGGCCGGCGGCGCCGGCGGCGGAGGCGGTAATCAGGGAACTGTAACAACGCCAACTCCTACAGCACCGCCCACAGCACCGCCAATAACAACACCGACGCCGACGCACGGCGGAACACCGCAGTCACCGGAATTTCAGGATACCACGGAACATTGGGCAAAAGATTATATACAAGATTTGAAAGAAAAAGACATTATCCACGGTGACGGCACAGGAATTTTCCGACCGGATGACACGGTTACAAGGGCAGAATTTACCGCAATGGTAGTTCGGGCAATGGGACTGCAAGAGGATACAACGGCAAATATATTTGAAGATGTGGCGGCAGACGATTGGTATAGCGGTGCGGTAGGCGCTGCGGTGAAAGCCAAAATTATCTCACCGGACCGGCAGTTCCGACCGGAGGATTCTATCACAAGAGAAGAAATCAGTAAAGTCATTGCAGCGGCGTGCACACTGCTGCAAGCGCCGGCGGAGATTCCGCAGGACTATCAGATTTCCTATGAAGACAGCAATCTGATAAGCGAATGGGCGATAAAATATGTGCGTGAAATAAGCTATTTGGGCTTAATGAACGGACGTACACAGCAGAGCTTTGACCCGCTGGGCAATGCGACCCGCGCGGAAATGGCAACGGTGGTCAGCCGTATGCTGCAATAAGTTAAAAACATAGCCGACAGGAAATGGTTCCTGCCGGCTATGTTTTTGTTTATAATAAATAATGGGTCAGTCAAAACATAGTTTTGACTGACCCATTGCTATATCATAGCTACCCTCTTTCTTCAAAGGTATGTGTGATTTTGGAGTAAGAAGGTGCAACTTACTTTTTTACAGTGCTGAACCGCAGTATTCGCACACGCTTGCTGCTGAAGTGACGGTATTGTTTGCACCACAGCATTTGCAAACGACGGTTTTCGGCGGGATAGATGCATTTTCGGGCGTGGATGCGGCAGAGCCGGACATATTCGGAATTTTCACTTCATCGGTAGACGCATCAATATAGGTGCCTGCTTTCAGAAATCTTTTGTCTATCATTTTTTGAATGTCCGCTCTTACAGTATCAACCGATTTTCCGGTTGACGATGCGATATTGACAATTTGTGTCACGCCGCCGTTGATAATAATGGAGAGATATTTTTTGGTCTTTTTGGCATTGGATTTGTGGACAATTGCGCTGACCAGCAAAATAATTCCGCCAATCAGATAAGGGACGCCAACGCCAACACCTGCTGTTGAAAGACCTAAAAAAGTAAACCAGATACCAAAGCCCAGCATGACTTTCCAGCTGTTCAAAGCGTCGTTTCTGTTGATGTTCAGCCGTTTGATATACCAATATAAACCGAGCGGCCAAAACAATATGAACGCGACAACAATTGCTCCCCACGATCTTACTTTTACATTTTCTTCCATTGCAGTAACCTCCTAAATAGTTATCATTTAATATATTTCTTTTGAAATTGACTTTGTTACGATTTCTTCCAGAATTGCACCGCAATATTCGCAAAGACCTGTTTGCAGTGTTTTATCCGTTTTTGGCGCGCCGCATTTCGCACAGCAAGCGTCAGCTTTGCTCATATTTAAAAGCCACCTCGTTTTCCGCCGGCAATTTTCAGTGCACGCACCCCCAGCGCCGCTTTGATTTCCGCCAGTTTCGCTTCAATATCTTTCGTATCACCATCCGCATGGAGCAGCGCCGCCAGTTCGTCCATTTGCGAGGAAACAGCAATTTCGTCTCCGCTTACCGCGCTGTTATCTGCGTATTTTAACAGTTCTGAAATTTCCTTGAATTCTGTTTCATATTCAGGACGATTGTTCGTGATTCTGATTTCTTCAAATTTGGTATAACAGCCGCGGAGTATCGCCTGAGAACCGGATAACGCTGTATCTTTCTCTTTTATATGACCGTCAAAAAATGTAATGACGGTATCTGCAACAAACAGGGCCGCTAAAAACAGCATATTGATCAATAGATATTGTTTCAAATGAAACGGCATAACATTGACAAACAGCAGGGATAACAGCAAGACGGCAATCACATGAATGATGCTCGAAGTGATTTTTGAGATACCGATGATGGTTTTGGAACAGGTGATTGCTTTGATACTTCCGATGATTTCCGCAAGATCGGAAGAGCACACGTCTGAACTCCAGTCACTTATGTATATCTCG
>CAMNSU010000044.1 GCA_946555455.1 uncultured Clostridia bacterium
CGGCTGGCACCTTGCGTCACCAATGTTTTAAACACCTGTTTTTCGTCCTGCCCCAGTTTATGCGCTACGCTCACGCCATCGATAGCGCCGTCGCCGTGGTCATAGGTATGCGCCTGAAACGGAATATTTGCTTTTTCTAAAATGCGCATGGCATTCGTTTTGATATTTGCCTTTGCCATGGAATGACAGCCTCCCTGTGAAAAAATATTTATGCCATATAAGCGGACGAAAAGGCGTTCCGTCCGTTTATGTTTATTCGTCGTGATACATGAAAATTTGCTGGACATTGTGCGCCCAAACCACGCGCAGCCCCATGAGTTCGCTGAACGCGCGCAGCGGCACCAGCGTACGGTCGTCGCGCAGTATGGGCGGCGTGTTAATCCAGTGCTCCGCAATCTGTTTGTTGGCGGTATCATAACTCATTAAATGCGTATCGCCAATGCTGATGGTCATGATACGGTTCGGCAGAAAAACGGAAACCACGCCGTCGTTATAGTCCAGCGAAGCGCCGAGATTCTCAAACACGCCGCGCAGCGGTACCATGGTATAATCGCCGATTAGCTGCGGACGGACGTCAGGGAAGGCGACAGATTTATCGTCAATATACACTGCCATGGGCTGCGGGTCATAGTCAATGTCCTCGTAGGTGAACGAAAGTTCAAACGGCAGATTGCTCATGCCGCTGGCAACAAAATAATAGGAATAGTCCGCGTCGTCGTAGAACGGCACATTTTGGTCAAATTCCCAGTAAACGCCTTCTTCGCCGCGGGAGAGTATGGCGTTTTGCAGGTTTTGCTGCGGATAGAAATGTTCGTTATCCGCCGCCGGGTCAATGCCTTTGTTTCTTGAAAGAGAAATGGTAGCGGCATTGGTGAAATCAAGCTGACCGTCTTTGGTGCGCCAAACAGCCATGTTGATACCGGCGGCGTTTGTACCAACCGCGCGCTGCTCCGCAATGGCGGGCGTGGTGCGGGCGGAAAACTTAATGCGCCCTACGACTTTTTTACCGTCTTGTAAATGATAGGACGCTTGCAGCATTTTGGTATCAATTTTGTAAATGGTGCCGAAATTGCAGTTATAGGTGTCGTAGTAAAGCTGTTCTTCCGTGGTCAGCGCGGGCAGGTTTCCGTCCGCGTCACATGCAATGCGGTGCAGATTGGTTTTGTTGTCCGAAGCGAAATATTGATTGTTTTCCAGTCTCGTCAAATCAATTTTTTCGCCGTCGTTTATCATGTTTTCGCCGGTTAAAACGGTTTCAAACGGTAGCTGTTTTGCGCTGCCGGTCAAGTTGAGGATAGCGCCGTTACCGCTGCCGCGCATGGAAGTGCCGTTCGGCTGTGCTTCCAATTCCCAGTCGGCTGTATTAATGGGAATATAGTCGGTATATTCTGCCGCCGCATAGGCATAGGTCGTGCAAATCAAATTTCGTCCGGTATAGCTGCCGCCGTTCACGGACAGCGAGATGATACCGGTGGTTTCCCCTGTCAGCGCCGGACTGATGACATAATTGGTGAGCCAAGCCGATTCCCAGGGCTGCAAAACAAGCGGCGTTTCGCGTTTGCCTGCGCCGCCCGCCCAACCGGCGGTCAAATCGTTTTTCTTGGCGAAAATGTCCAGATACATCTGTCCATAGGCGTCGTCCGCACTGCGTACCGTCTGATGGTTGTCCGAATGCACGGTGATTTCCAGCGGTTCGGATTCCTTGTTTTGCAGCAGCACGCCGAAATAGAGGTCGCGGCCGGTCGCATTCATGTGCGACCAATAGACATTGGCGTTGCCGTTAACGGGCGCGCGGCATAAATATTGACGGGTATCGTAGGTATAAAGTGCGGAATCGGGGATAGTTTCCGGACCCGAGGAAAGGAAAAAGTTGCGGTCGCCGGAGACGGTTCCCTGCGCGTCCAGCGGCTCAAAAGTTGCCGCGTCCAAAATCTTGACGCTGACGACATAATCCCAACGGAACGGGTCTATCTGTTGTACTGCATCCTGTTTTTGAACGCCAACAGAAACGGAAAACCGCCCGTTTTGCGCTGCCGTGGTTTTGAAATAACGCATACGGCTGGGCTGGGAATATCCGCCCGCCCACGCGGCGCAGGGAGAGCCGGTTGTTGTTTCCACCAAGTCTAAATCCAAAACGGAATAGGCGCTGTTTAGCGTGCTGTAGGTAGTGCCCTCCTGTTCATGCGTTAAAAAGGACAATACTACGAGTTTATCAGCGGGAATATCAAAATTTAATATGTGCCGGTTGGTTTTTACGGAATCGTTGTCCAAAACCATGCTGCCATAGATGGTGTAGGCGTCACGCTGAAATTCGCTTTTCACAATTTTTTCCGGCGCCGCTGTTGGTATAGGCGGTTTCGTTGGTTCCGCCGTCCCGGTGGCAGTCGGCGTCGGTGTTTGTGTGGGCGTGGGCGTTGGTTTGGCTGCCGCCGCGGTTATGGAACACGTCAGCAACGCGGCAGCAAGAAAAATAGAAAAACGTTTCATAGGAAATCTCCTTTCTGTAAGATGAAGTAAGTATACCGAGTTTATAGTATGATACAAATGCGTCGCCGGTTTTGAACTTTCTAATTCATGCAATCTTCGGACACGTGCCGAAGATTGCATACCGTTCAGCCGCGAGCGTTTCGATAGGAACGCTGCGCGAGTGAACGCGGCAAGGGGGGGCAAAGAGCGGAGGATATTTCCCTCAGAAAAAGTAAGAGGGGGAGGAGCCGGAGACGACGGAGGACATTTTTCACGAGGGATATACCCGTAGCGACATTCGGGGGACATTTTTCACGAGAGAAGTTTCCGGAGCGACAATTGGGGGTGTTCATCGTGTGCCCGGAGGGTGTGAGGGGGACGGTGTGACGGTCGTTAGACCGGAAGTAGTCCCCCTTTTGGGAGTTTTGTCTAATCAGGATACACAATAAAATCTGCATATTTTCGCTGCTGCCACCAGGGGTCGTTGGATTGTTTCAGCCAGTAACCCAATTGTTTGCGCAAGAAGAGCAAATCCTCCGGCGGAATAGCGTCAAACGGCAAATTGCGCATTTGATAAGGGTCGGCAAAATTGTCATATAACGCCGGTTTGGTAAATGCTGCGCCGCCGTCTGATATGGAGAACGTATAATGCTCTGTTTGCAGTCCTTTGGTATCCATCTGGACAAACAGTGCGGACTGGGGACGCGGCACGTCCGAAGAAAATGCCGCTGCATAGTCCGTGCCCTGCAAGCCTGAGGGGATATGGTCTGCCAGCCCCATCAGCGACAGCGTGGTCGGCATAATATCCACGCCGCTGAGCAGCAAGTCATCTACCTTAGGAGTCAGACCGGGACAGCGAATCAGGAAAGGAATTGCCATGGCTTCTTCATATAAAACGTTTTTGGACATCAAACCGTGGCTGCCCATCATTTCACCGTGGTCGGAACAGAAAATCACAATGGTGTCCTCCGCCAGATGCTGCCGTTCCAAGGTCTCCAGCAACCGCCCAAATTGACGGTCAATGCCGCTGATATGGGAAAAATGGACACGGGCGTGCCGTTCATATTCCTCACCCTCCAGCGTCACGTTGTCACGTGCTATCAGCTTTTGGGCGTCGGGCTGCGCCTGTTCGCTGTAATAATTGTCATACATATCATAGTCCGTATCCTCGCGGCTTTCATAGGGAAGGTGCGGCGGATTGTAGCAGACGAACAGCGCGAAGGGGTCGTCCTGCGGACGCAGTCCATCTTTGTTTTCCAAATAGGAAATCGCCAAATCCGTTTCATATTCCGGCGACCACTGACCGTCCGGCGAACTGTAGCGGCGGCAGTCATTGTCCCAATATACCGGCTTTTTCAGCGGATTCATTTCGGCATTTCCGCGGAACACATCCCAAGTGTTGTAGGCGTGGAGAAAATCAATATTTCTCTGCCGTCCCTTTGGAATCAGCGTATTCCAGCACTTTACATTATCAGGCATGGAACCGTCGGGAAACCGTCTGGGGCCGTCATAATCAGGATTGTCTGCAATATAGTTTCCTTCCGGGTCAAAATCCGGTCTGGGACATTCCAAATGCCATTTTCCGATGTAGCCGGTGTGATATCCACAGTCATGCAGCACGCTGGGGAAAGTAGGAATGTCACCGCGCAGTTCATAATCTCTGTGCGGCGCGCAGTTGTGCCACACGCCGTTTTCCTCCGGAAACTGACCGGAAAAGAGCATAGCGCGGAACGGACTGCATACAGGATAGTTCGATACGGCACGGCTGAGTACCACGCTTTGCCGTGCAAACGCGTCAAAGTGGGGTGTATGAACAGGGTCCGGCTCTGTGGTCAAATGGGAACGGAACGCCGGATCCGACCAGAACCCCATGGAATAGCGGCGGAACTGGTCAGCAATCACAAACAGCAAATTAGGATGTTGTTTCATATTTTAAACCTGCCTTTCTGATGGAAAATAGGGAGAAATTTCAAGCAAATCCTGAAATTCCGTTTGCCGCATCGCTTCGTAAAGCACAATGGCAACAGAATTGGATAGATTCAAAGACCGCAAGGTGTCGCGCATGGGAATGCGGATACAGCGGGAAAGATTTTGATGGAGTACCTCGTCGGGAATTCCTGCACTTTCCCGTCCGAACATGATGAAATCGCCGTCTTTAAATGCCGCATCACAATAGTTTTGCTGCGCTTTGGTGGTGGAAAAATAGAGCCGCGCGCCGTCTGTCTTAGCGAAAAAATCCTCCAAGCTTTCGTAGTAGGTTAAGTCCAGCTTGTCCCAATAGTCCAGTCCGGCGCGGCGCAAATAGCGGTCGTCAACGGAAAATCCCATGGGCTTAATAATGTGCAGCCGTGCGCCTGTCACCGCGCAGGTGCGCGCAATGTTACCGGTGTTTTGCGGAATTTCCGGCTGATATAATACAATGTTAAAGGGCAATGGAACACACTTCCTTTTTTATGTAACAGCAGAATGCGGCGGCGCCTGTGAAAGCCCGCCGGATTCCGCTCAAGATGATTTGATTTTTTATGCCTGCATACAAAAAAACACGACATACCAGAAATAGCATATGCCTTTCTGCAGTATATCGTGATTTTTGTCAGAACAAATTTCGTCCATAGTGATTATTGCAGATATGGTTTCAGTTCTTCCATAAATGCATCACAATCATCACTATGAATCTGCATTTCAATGGCTTTGCTGAGGTCTAAACTGAAGATACCCATGATGGATTTCGCATCCACAACATATCTTCCCGATACCAAGTCCACATCAAAATCACATTTGCTGACGAGGTTTACAAAGTTTTTTACGTCATCAATGGAAGAAAGCATAATGGTTACAGTTTTCATGGACAATCACTCCTATTCATTTTTGGTATTTGGAAAGGTTATCCAAAACCCATCCACCCCTATTATAATATAATATGCGTAACAAGTCAAATAATATATGTGTCAAAGACGAAAAAATTTGTGGACTAGATTCGTCAAAATGAACAAAAAAATTTATTGGCGGGAATTGGTATGGTGGTGAAGCGGGAGTTCTGTTATAATGAAAACAGTGGATAAAAAAAACCTGTAAGAATTTGTTACAGGAAATTATACTTTTTGCAATAAAAGAATTTTATACATATTATAAAAAATTCTTGATTTACAGTATAACATATTTTTACAGAAATGTCCACATGTTTTTTGTGAATCACATATTTTTTGCCGAAAAACAGACAAGAAGTGGTGTTTTGCAAAAGGTATACCTTTTGCAGTAATGCTGCTGCATCTGTGTATGAAGCGTTGCGCACCATTTCTGTATCATGGCAAAAAAGGAAGGGATTGGAGAAAAAAGAAATGAAAACAGTCGCTTTTTATACACTCGGATGTAAAGTAAATCAATATGAAACGGAGGCAATGGAGGAACAGTTCCGCGCTGCCGGATATGACATTGTGCCGTTTTCCGCGCCGGCGGACGTCTATGTTGTCAATACCTGCACGGTAACAGCGGTGGCGGATCGCAAATCCAAACAGGCGATTGGCAAAGCGCGCCGCACAGCGCCCGCCGCCCACATTGTTGTAACAGGTTGTTTTGCACAGGTCAGTCCGGAGCAAGCCGCGGCGCTGGAGGGGGTAGACCAGGTAATTGGCAACACAGGGAAAGCAGATATTGTGCGGCTGGTGGAAGATGGCAGCGCAAGGTTTGTGGAAGAAATTTTGCAGCACAAAACCTATGATGAAATGCAGATCACACAAATGACCGGTAAAACGCGGGCGTTTATGAAAATCGAAGAAGGGTGCAACAATTTTTGCAGCTATTGTATCATTCCCTATGCACGCGGGCCTGTCCGCAGCCGTGATTTAGCGGAAATTTGCAGGGAAGCGGAGGTGCTGGCGCAGCGTGGCTATCAGGAAATTGTGCTGACCGGAATCCATTTAACCAGCTATGGGCTGGACGGAAAACCGCATGATTTGTTTGATGTGCTGGAGGCGCTGCACCATGTAGCGGGAATCAAACGGATACGGCTGGGGTCGCTGGAATTGAACCATATCATGCTAAAAATTGCGCAAGAAGCATCAAAACTGCCCAAACTTTGCCCGCAGTTTCACATTTCGCTGCAAAGCGGATGTGACGCGACGCTGCGCAGAATGAACCGGCGGTATACGGCGGAGGAATACCGCCGCGCGGTACAGTCGCTGCGGGAAGCCTTTCCGGGAGCGGCGGTCACAACGGACTTAATGGTAGGCTTTCCGGGAGAAACAGAGGAAGAATTCCGGCAGAGTATGCAGTTTGCAAAGGAGATTGGCTTTGCAAGAATGCATGTGTTCCCCTATTCCAGACGTCAGGGGACGCGGGCGGCAGATATGCCGGAACAGGTGCCGGAGACGGTGAAGAAACAGCGTGCGGCACAAATGCAGCAGGTGGCGGAAACGCTGCACCAACAATTTTGCCGGCAATATATCGGACGAACGGTGTCTGTGCTGGCAGAACGAGGGAAAGAGGGTATTTTTGAAGGACACGCAGAAAACGATATGCTGGTCATGATAAAAAGCGAACGGGCGTTGCAGGGGGAAATTGTGCAAGTCCGCGTGACCGGTATGCAGGAGGGGATTTTTGTCGGAGAACTGCTTACATGATAGAAACAAATTGGTAACAATTCACAGAAAATGATTGTAGACTCTGGGAGAATATGTTATACTATACCAAAAGAGGAAAACATTTCTTATCAGTTATTTTGGGGGCATTCCCCAAAAACAATGAAGATATGTTTTGGTAACTGCTTAGGAAGCGGGGGATGAAAAATGAAAAAAGCAATCGCAGGAATGGTTGTGGCAGGATTGCTGTTAGGCGCTGCGGCGGTGTGGGCGGAAGATGTGACAAAGGTTGTGGTGAACGGACAGCAAATCGGGGACGGCGTTATGGTTGGAGACCGGGTATATGTGCCGCTGCGCAGCGTTGGGGAAACCATGGGCGCGGCAGTTTCATGGGACAGCAATACCAACACGGCATATGTTTCTTCCGGCAAGGAAGATGCGGTCATTTCCGTGATTGACCATGCAAAAGACTATGTGGTCGGTATCATCGGGCAGGATAAAAATGCGAAATATGCAGAAGCCATCATACATGGGACAGGCTTTATCATTACAGAGGACGGAGACATTTTAACCAATAACCATGTTGTCAAAGATATGGAAAAGATTTTGGTGGTGCTCGGTGACGGCACGGGCTATGAGGCGGCGATAACGGCAACAGATGAAAAGAGCGATATTGCGCTGATTCATATTAACGCAAGCGGACTGCGGGCGGCGAACATTGCGGCAGCGGGAGAACTGCGAATTGGTTCAACGGTGATTGCGATTGGAACACCCATTTCGTTTTCTCTGCGCAATTCTGCTTCCGTGGGAATTGTCAGCGGCATGAACCGCAGTGTGGACAGCTATTACCGGCTGATTCAGACGGACGCAACCATCAACATGGGTAACAGCGGCGGGCCGCTGCTGAATTTGCAGGGACAAGTCGTGGGAATGAATACCATCAAGTATGTGGGAACCAGCATTGAAGGACTGGGATTTTCCATCAGCGCGGACACCTTGCAATATGTCTTGCAGCAGTTCCGCAGCAACGGACGCGTGATTCGTCCGAATCTGGGGGTGGAATTTGAAGAAAACTGGATTGCCAAATATGATTTGCCCAGCAATGAGGGATTGACAATTGTTGGGTTCCACAATAACAGTCCGGCGCAGCAGCAGGGATTGCAGAAGGGAGACCAAGTACTCAGCATTGACGGAACAAAACTCAGCAATGAAGTGGACTACCATGAGGTGACGAAACGGTATCAGCCGGGACAGTCGGCGTCCTTTAAAATCAAACGCAGCGGCGTGATTCAGGATAAAACGCTGACATTTGGTGCAGGAGAGTAAAGTTGATGCGAATGACCGGAATGACAAGAAGGGGCAGAGCCACAGCGCATTTCAAACGGTCGTTTACATAAAGAACAAAGGGAGATACCACAGTGAACAAAAAAGGGGAGTGACAAATTTGAAAACACAGAAAAGAACATCATGGCGCGTATTGGGAATCGTATTTGTATTGTTGCTGCAATCGCTGACATTCGGCGTATTGGCAGCGGAGCAGGCAGACCCGCTGAAAGAAATTGAGACAGCGGCAAATGAACAAAAAGAAATCAGCATTTCTTTCCGTCTCGGCAGCGAAGTACTGACCATTAACGGCAATCAGGTAACGGTGCAAAAACCGGTGGAAATCAACGGAACCACCTTGGTGCCGCTGCGCGTGATTAGTGAAGCATTTGGTGCGCAGGTGGACTGGAACGGAGCGGACGAAAGCGTGACGCTGACCTATTCGGACATTGTGATTCAGGTGTGGATTGGGAAAAAAGATTGTCTGGTAGGCGACCAGCAGGCAGTTTTGCTGGAAGCGCCGATTCTGCAAAACGACACGACCATGGTACCGCTGCGGTTTATCAGCGAAAACTTTGGCGCAGACGTGGGATATGACGGCGCAACGGAACAGGTGACCGTTGTGAAAAAAGTGGCAAATGACAACAGCGTGAAAGATTTTGCCATGATTTTGAAAAAATCTACGAAAGAAAATGTGGGCGACAGCTATTATGGCTGGTCTATGAAAATGCCGAAGAAATATGCATTGGAATACCGGAGTTTTAATGGTGATGAAACCGTTTTCCAGACCAGTGAGGAAGAGGAAAGCATTTTGGTGGACCTGCTTCCCATGCCGGAAAATGAAACGCTGGAATCCAGCACAAACCGGTTTGCCAATTCGTTTGAAGACCTCGTTTTGCAAAGCAAACAAACCGTTATGGTGGACGGCGTGAAAATGAACCGTCTGACCTACAAAGAAGATGGCGGAATTGCAATTGTACAGCTTGGCGCGAAAGACAATTGGTTGGTAGTTTTGTTCTATGCCAATGACGACATGGCAAAATATAATGCCCAGAAACAGGAAATTCTGGCGCTTTTGGATTCCTTCCGTATGAACTATGCTGCAGATGGTTCCGTGGAGGATTTATCCGATGTGGGCACAGATGGTCTGCGAGAATATCAAAACAAAGACTATGGCGTGCGTTTGGGCGTGTTCCCGGATTGGTATGACGTCAGCGAAAAAGAGAACGAGATGAGTTTTGCCAATCTGGCGGGTAAAAGCACGGAGCCAATCAAACTGTTTCACATTGTTGTCACCTCGGCGGAAAGCGGTATGACAGTGGATAACTGGATTGCGCAAATGCGGGCACATGACGAAAAACTCTATAATCCCAAATATATGAAGGTGACGCAAGGGGAAGACGTGACCAATCAAAGCGGAACATGGAAAACGCTTACCTACGAGACGCAAGAGCCAGATAGCGTGACAAAGGAAAAACAGTTTTTCCAGATTCGGGACGGATATAAGTATTGGGTTATTTACGGAATGGCAAACGATGAAGGGAAACCGGATAGTTTACCCCTTGCGGAAATTGAAAAAATGTTTGCGTCTCTGCGGCTGGAGGGTATCAACGAGGAGACCGTCGGAACAATTTTGGACGAAGATTTGTTGGATGAAGAAGTGACCTACCGCACCGTGAAAGGCAATGCAAAATGGTCGGCAGAAATGCCGGACGACTGGAAACAAATCGGATTCGGCGCGATTGAAGTCTATGGCACAAGCGACCAATCCTCAAATTCCATCGGCGTTTCGACACAAGCGGCAAACGTTAGCTTCAGTGAGTTGTCGAGTGATTATGATAAATATATAAAAGATATGGTAAAGAATAATGGTTACAAAGAGTTGTCCATGTCGAACAGCAAACTCGGCGGTGTGGCTTGCCGGAAGTATACCATGCTACAGCAAAACAATGATAGCGGCGTATTCCACCATGAAACATATGTAACAGTTCATGGCGGCAAAATCTATATCGTGACAGCCGTTATCCGAGACCTTTATGCAAGCGAATACAATCTGGATATTTTGCATAAAGTGGTAGAAAGTTTTCAATTCACAGATTAAAAACAAAAAGGCAGTCCGTTTCACGGACTGCCTTTTTCGCGGGCGCCGAAAAAAATATCGGGCACAAGTAAATTTTTTCTTGACATTTGGTGAAGTATGCAGTATAATGTGTAAAGTAGATTACTTTACAGAGGATATGGTGTAGAAAAAATGCCAAAGAATTTAGAATTTTCTGTCCTGCTGGATTTCTATGGCGCATTGCTGACGCCCAAGCAGTTTCAGGTGATGGAACTGTATTATAACGAGGACTATTCGCTGGCGGAAATTGCACAGACAATGGGCATTACACGGCAAGGCGTTCATGACGCGGAAAAAAAGAGCGAAAAATTGCTGTTGCAATATGAAGAAAAATTGGGGCTGTGCAGCCGGTTCCGGCGGGTGAAAGCCGATTTGGAGGAACTCCGCAGCAGCGCTGTGCGCTTGCCGGAAGGGCAGGAGAAACAGGAAATCATAGAGAGAATTGATAACGTGTTGGAAGAGGTATAGACAATGGCATTTGATAATCTGATGGAAAAACTCCAAGGCACATTTAAAAAACTCCGCGGCAAAGGTAAAGTCAGTGAAGCCGACGTGAAGGCGGCTATGCGGGAGGTTCGTTTGGCGCTGCTGGAAGCGGACGTCAATTTTAAAGTGGTGAAGGAGTTTGTCGGGAAAGTTTCCGAGCGGGCAGTTGGCGCAGAGGTGCTGGAAAGTCTCACGCCCGCCCAGCATATCATAAAAATCGTGCGCGAAGAATTGGTTGCCCTGATGGGCGGCGAGCACGAAAGATTGAAGATTGCTTCCAAACCGCCCACTGTGATTATGATGGTGGGATTGCAGGGAGCAGGGAAAACGACGGCGAGCGCAAAACTGGCGGCGAACCTGAAGAAAAAAGGCAAACGTCCGCTGCTGGTCGCATGTGACATCTACCGTCCCGCGGCAATCAAACAGTTGCAGGTGGTGGGCGGACAGGTGGAAACGCCGGTCTTTACCATGGGAGAAATCAATCCGGTGGAAATTGCGCAGGAAGCAGTCAAACATGCAAAAGACCATGGCAATGATATTGTGATTTTGGATACGGCGGGACGGCTGCACATTGACGAAGCGTTGATGGGAGAACTTTGTTCCATAAAGGAAACGGTGGAACCGGACGAGATTTTGCTGGTGCTGGATTCCATGACGGGACAGGACGCTGTGAACGTGGCGGAAAGCTTTCATGAGCAGCTGGATATCACAGGTGTGGTGCTCACCAAACTGGATGGGGACGCGCGTGGCGGCGCGGCGCTGAGCGTGCGTGCCGTGACGGGAAAACCCATTAAGTTCGCCGGCATGGGCGAAAAAATGACAGATTTGGAAGAGTTTCATCCGGATCGCATGGCGTCGCGGATTTTGGGTATGGGCGACGTGCTGACGCTGATTGACAAAGCGCAGGATGCGTTTGATGAAAAGCAGGCAAAGGAACTGGAAGAAAAACTGCGTAAAAACCAGTTTACCTTAGAAGAATTTTTGGGGCAGCTTCATCAAATGAAAAAAATGGGGCCGCTGTCCCAAATCGTGGGAATGCTGCCGGGCGTGAACGCGCAGGCGCTGGACGGCGCGGAAATTGACGACAGAAAACTGGATCGCATTGAGGCGATTATTCTGTCCATGACGCCGCAGGAACGGCGCAGTCCGGGTATCATCAATGCCAGCCGTAAACAGCGGATAGCAAAAGGTAGTGGCATGAAAGTACAGGACGTCAATGCGTTGCTGAAACAGTTTCAAATGATGCAAAAAATGTTCAAACAAATGAACAATAAAAATATGATGAAATCCATGAAGAAAAAGGGGAAACGGGGCTTCCGCTTTCCGCTTTGATAACAGACAGATGTCTGACAGGACGAAATCATCCTTTGAAGGAGGTGAAAACAGATGGCAGTTAAAATTCGTTTGCGTAGAATGGGTGCAAAAAAAGCGCCGTTTTACAGAGTTGTAGTCGCTGATGCAAGATCTCCGCGTGACGGACGTTTCATTGAAGAAATCGGAACATACAAT
The DNA here is from genome assembly GCA_946555455.1 of uncultured Clostridia bacterium. Lineage (GTDB taxonomy): Bacteria > Bacillota > Clostridia > RUG12999 > RUG12999 > JAAWTG01. Next base: position 12,481 of record CAMNSU010000044.1, read on the forward strand.
CCGCTGAAAGACCCCGGAGAAATTAAAATTGACGCAGAAAAAGCGCAGAAATGGTTGTCCAACGGCGCACAGCCGACAGATACCGTTCGTGCTTTGCTGAAAAAAAGCGGTTGTTTAGACAAATAAACGACGTGTTTTGGAGGGACTTTATTCATGAAAGAATTGCTAGAGATTATTGCGAAATCCCTTGTTGACCATCCGGAGGATGTGTCAGTATCAGAAGTAGACGGAGAACAATCGATTATTTTAGAATTGCGCGTTCATGCAGATGATATGGGTAAAGTCATTGGAAAACAAGGCAGAATTGCCAAATCCATACGGACTGTCGTGAAAGCGGCGGCGAGCAAGGAAAACCGGCGCGCAGTAGTGGAAATTATTCAATAATTGCATGGGAAGGGGATACTGAGCGGTACGTTTAGTATCCTTTATTTCTATGAAGAAAACGAAACGTCGGAATAAAGGAGGGGAATTCCATGGCGCAGCAGGTGATTATCGGTAAAATTGTGAATGTACGCGGTTTGCGCGGCGAAGTGAAAGTGCTGCCGCAAGACAGCGACTTGGCTGTGTTTGAAGGCGCGGAGCAGATTTGGTGCGAAGGGAAACCCTTCAAAATCAAACGCGCTGTTCCCATTAAAAATTGTGTGGGACTGTTGCTGGACGGCGTGGAATGCGTGGAGGACGCGCAAAAAATGGTCAGCGCGGTTGTCACATTGCCGGAAGACCAATTTCCGCCGACAGAAGAAGGCGTTTATTATATCCGCGATTTAATCGGTATGGCGGTGTTTGACGAAGATGGGAAACCTGTGGGAGAACTGAAAGAAGTTTGGCCCACCGGCGCGCGGGACGTGTATCGCGTGCTGCGGGAGGACGGCGCAGAAACGCTGATTCCGGCAGTGGGGGAATTTGTCAAAGATGTGAATGTGGAAAAAAAGGAAATGCGCGTGCGGCTGATTGACGGCATGACGACAGTTCCGGAAGATAAATAGGTGGTACAAAATGCGGTTTGACGTGTTGACGCTGTTTCCCGACATGATGCGCGCGGTGCTGGAGGAAAGTATTCTGGGGCGCGCTGCCGAAAAAGGGATTTTAGAATTTTCTTATACGAATATTCGGGACTATGCGCAGAATAAACATAAAAAAGTGGACGACTATGCTTATGGCGGCGGGACAGGACTGGTGATGGCGCCGCAGCCCATTGTCAGCGCCCACGAGAGCATTCCTAAACGGGGACGGTCTTTGACGGTCTATCTGTCGCCGCAGGGGAAAGTGCTGTCGCAGCAGCTTGCAAAAGAACTCGCGGCCTATGACCAGTTGATTTTGCTGTGCGGACACTATGAAGGCGTGGACGAACGCGCTATCGAAGAAGTGGTGGATTTGGAAGTGTCCATTGGGGACTATGTGCTCACGGGCGGAGAAATTCCCGCAATGGCGTTGATTGACTGTGTGGCGCGCATGGTGGACGGCGTTTTACCGAACAGCGACGCCTACAGCAACGATTCGCATTATAACGGACTGCTGGAATATCCGCAGTATACCAGACCGCCGGAATTCCGCGGAAAGGCGGTACCGGAGATTTTGCTCAGCGGGCATCATGCCAACATTCAAAAATGGCAGCGGAAACAGTCGCTTTACCGTACATGGAAAAAGCGTCCGGACATGCTCCGGCGCGCGGATTTAGAGGAAGCAGACAAAGCATATCTTGCTTTATATAAAGGGAAGAAAAGAAATAGAGGAGGTTTTTTGGATGGATAAGGTGCAAAAATGGGCGGCGGAATGTGCCGCAAAGGAAATGGTGGAAATTTTGAAAGCGCACTCCTACTCGGCACAGTATGCGGATAATTTGGAGGAAGCGCGCAAAATGGTGCTGGAGTTGGTGCCGGAGGGCAGCAGCGTATCGGTTGGCGGCAGTGTGACGCTGGAGGAAATGGATTTGGTGGAAACCTTCCGCAGCGGCAACTACAGCTTTTTTGAACGGTATAAACAGCCGGATTGGCCCTCCACAGTAGAAGTTTATCGGCAGGGACTTTTGGCAGATGTGTTTGTGTCCAGCGCCAACGCGGTGACAAAAAATGGGGAAATCGTTTGTTTGGACTGCACAGGCAACCGCGCGGCAAGCATGATTTTCGGGCCGAAAAAAGTCGTGATTATCATGGGCGCGAACAAGATTGTGGAAAATTTGGAAGAAGGGATTGCGCGTGCGAAAAAGATTGCGCCGCTGAACTGCAAACGTGTCGGTCATCAAACGCCGTGCGCGGAAACAGGCGTTTGCACCAACTGCGAAATTCAGGCGCGGATGTGCAATGCCATTGGCGTTGTCACGACGGGCGTTAAATTTGAAGGTCGTATCAACGTGATTATGGTGGGCGACGAAGTGGGCTATTAAAATAGTTTGTAAATGCGCAGGCAGCGCAAAAGTCATTACATAAGAAAAAATGAGGGGAGCGGGCAACATGAAAGACTTAACGGCAAAACATTTTGTGCTGGGGTTCCAGCATCTGTTTGCAATGTTTGGCGCAACGGTTTTGGTGCCGACACTGACGGGACTGAATCCGTCCATTGCATTGCTGGCGGCGGGACTTGGGACATTGGTGTTCCATTTGATTACAGGCGGGAAAGTTCCGGTTTTTCTGGGTTCCAGTTTTGCGTTTATCGGCGGTATTTCGCTGCTGATGGACGGCAACGTGGAAAATATCCCAATTGTGCAGGGCGGCGTGATTGCCGCGGGACTGGTTTACGTCCTGTTTTCCGTGATTATCTATTTCGTTGGGACAGAGCGTATTAAAAAATTGTTTCCGCCGGTGGTAACAGCGCCGGTCATCATTGTGATTGGACTGAACCTGAGCCCGTCTGCGATTGCGAACGCCTCCACTTGCTGGCCGCTCGCGATATTGGTGCTGGTGGTAATTATCTGCGTGATGTGTTTTAGCAAAGGCTTTTTCAAGCTGGTACCCATTTTGATTGGGCTGGCGTCAGGATATTTGATTGCATTGCTGCTGGACGTGACGGGACTGACGGCGCTGTGGAATTTGGCGGAAGGCGGTCGGTTTATTGATTTTAAAGCGATTTCCGAAGCGGGCTGGATTATCAGTCCATCGTCTTTCACGGTGCCGAAATTCGACGTAACGGCAATTACCATGCTTGCGCCCATTGCGTTGGTAACGTTCATGGAGCATATCGGGGACATTACCACCAACGGTGCAGTGGTAGGGAAAGATTTCTACAAAGACCCTGGACTACATAGAACTTTGTTGGGCGACGGGATTGCAACAGCTGTTTCGGGATTGATTGGCGGACCGCCCAACACAACCTATGGCGAAAATACCGGCGTGCTGGCTGTGACAAAAATGTACGACCCGCGTCTGCTGCGTATCACAGCGTGTTATGCTATCATATTGGGCGTGTTTGCAAAGTTTGGCGCGGTGCTGCAAACCATTCCGGTGGCAGTGATGGGCGGCGTGAGCATGGTGCTGTTTGGCATGATTGCCAGCGTTGGTCTGCGCAGCCTGTGTGACGCAAAATTGGATTTTTCCCACAGCCGTAATTTGCTGATTGTGGCGGTGGTGCTGGTGATTGGACTGGGACTGGGCGATGCGTCGGTAAAATGGATTTTTGATTTGTTCGGCGCAGGAGACCTTGCAATCGCACAGAATTTGAAACTGTCGGGACTGTTTGTAGCAACAGTAGTCGGCGTGGTAATGAATCAGATATTGCCGCAAGAGGTGTAATAAGCGTCAGGCTAAACAAAGAAGACCGCATGGCAAACGGATACGCTTGTCATACGGTCTTGTTTTTTTATGTCTAGCCCAATGCAACGTCCAGAATCATCATCAGGACGAATCCGGCAATCACGCCCGCCGTGCCGGAATGAGAATGTTCTCCTAAATTTGCTTCCGGAATCAGTTCCTCCACCACAACATAAATCATTGCACCGGCGGCAAATGCCAGCATCCACGGCATGAGCGCGCCGATAGACCCTGCCAGCAGCACGCCAATCAGTCCGGCGATAGGCTCCACAACGCCGGACAGTGCGCCGTAGGCAAACGATTTTGTTCGGGAAAGCCCTTCTTGGCGCAGCGGCAGTGAAATTGCCGCCCCTTCGGGGAAATTTTGCAAGCCAATCCCCAGTGCAAGAGCGATTGCCGCCGTCATGGTACCTGCTGCACCGCCGTTTGCTGCCAGCCCGAATGCCAATCCAACCGCCAACCCTTCCGGAATGTTGTGCAGTGTGACGGCAAATACCAGCATGGTCGTCCGTTTCAAATGACTGTGCATCCCTTCCGGCTCTTTTGCGCCCGGATGCAAATGCGGCAGCAAACGGTCTACCAGCAGTAAAAAGACGGCGCCAAGCAAAAATCCGCCCGCTGCCTGCGGCCAGCCTCGTTTTCCCTGCTCCACCGCCATATCAATTGCCGGAATAATCAGCGACCAGACGGAAGCGGCAATCATAACGCCTGCCGCAAACCCCAAAAAGATACGCTGCATTGTTTTGCTGATTTCGCCGCGGAAGAAAAAGACCACGGCTGCACCCAGCGCTGTGAGTAAACATGTAAAACCGGTGCCGATACATGCGGCAAATATCGGATTGATTTCCTGCATTGTACCACCTCATTTTCAAAATCAAAGTCCACGTTTTATATTATGGCTCTTGAATCCAGAGGTATACGGGCCAAATGCCTTCATAGTTGGTGTTGCGCTGCGCCAGTTCCACAGTGGCAAGAAAACCGATAACGCCTTTTCCGTGTCCTTGTATGAAATTGAGATAGGTCACAGCGTCTGTTTTTTCTTCAAATGGGATTTCCGCCATGGCGTCTACGGTCCATTTTCCGCCGTCATAGCGGCGTGTTACCGCGTAGGGACCGACAAAATAGGCGATAGCAAGGTCTTGCGATACGCTGTCGCATATGAAATCATGCAGCGACGAAACGCCATCTTCCACCAAGGTGACGTCCCATGAAACGCCGTTAAAACTGTGGCACGTGATTTGTGCCGCCCCTGTTTCGTCATAGCCGCCAATGAGTGCAATGGGCGCGCCTGTTTCCGGCAGAGCGCTTGACGCCACGAGCTGTACACTATGGCGGACGTCCGCCGTTGCCGGTACCAGAGATACCTGGCAATGTTCCACCATGTCATGATAGCAGAGCAATTCTGTCATGCATTTTCCGGCAGGTGAATAGACCTTCAGGTCTTCCAAAGATAAATAGGCGATGTATGCGCCTTGACCCTGTCTGGCATGACCATTCGGGCCGCCCCACATAGACCAAGTGAATTGAATGCGGTCTGGATAGGTTCCGCTGTTTTCCAAATAGCAGGCGTCGCACATATAGACTTCGTCAAAACATTGCGGGTCTGCTTTTTGTGTGTCCACCACTGTGATAGCCGGCTCCCATGTTTTTCCATTGTCGCTGGATTTCATATACTTCAGTGACCGGTAAGGGTGAGACAAATCGTCATTGCGGGAATAAAACACATAAATGTCCTCTTGGGTGATAACGGCGTAAGGATAGCAAGTCAAATCCGTGCTGATGGTTTTGAGTTCAAATCCGTCGGAAACAGAATGCGGTTTACCTGTCAGCTGATACATTTCTTTTCCGTGACGGCAATAAAAAATCAGCGGACTGCCGTCCGGCGCTTGTACCATGACAGGATAGTTATGGTAGTCCCATGTTGTTTTCATGTTGTTGACGACAACCAGATGGTTTTCGCCGAACTGCCCTGTTTTATGGTCAAACTCTCCGACCCAAACGTCCATGCCTTCGCCGTTCCAGCAATAAAATGTTTTGTCTGCCGTTTCGTCATAATATCCGGCACTTTTGGTGCGGCGGCAGCCATAGGACGCATTTTGCGCAACCTTCCTAAAATTAGAATTGATATGAATTTCCTTTGGCGCTTTGTCATATGCCACAGGTTCGTTAATCATATCATCCCCTCCTTTTCCATCTAATTATAAAGGAACAACTCTAAAAAATCAAGAAAAATTTGTCAAATGATTGTGCGGTACGGTATCTTGCCGCAAAAAAATACTTGCATTCAAGCATGGAGTATGATACAATGAATACATTGTGATAAATATAACAGACTTTTGCTTGCCTAGACATTGCATGTATAAAAAAACAAATTTGAGAGATGGTAGTACCAAAGACATATTTTAGGAGGGCGCGTATATGGAACGAGAAATCAAGAAAATAGGCATTATGACAGGCGGCGGCGACTGTCCGGGACTCAATGCGGTGATTCGTGCGGCGGTGAACACGGCGGTTTATCAATATGGGGTGGAGGTTGTCGGCATTAAAAATGGGTACCGCGGACTGTTTCTGGGCGGCGACCAGATGATTCCTTTAACGCCTGATACGGTAGACAGCATTATTGGAGAAGGCGGCACGATTTTATATAACTCCAACAAAGATAATTTGTTCCGTTATCCGCGCCGTGACCGCAATGGATTGGTACATGATGAACATGGGAAAATTGTATATGATGATGTTTCGGGGGTTGCAGTCGAAAATCTGAAAGCTAACGGAATTGATGCGCTGATGATTATCGGCGGCGACGGTACGCTAACCTCAGGACGCGACTACAGCCGCATGGGCGTGCGTGTGATTGGTGTGCCCAAGACGATTGATAACGACCTCAATGCAACGGAGACTACCTTTGGATTTGATACCGCTGTCGGACGCTGCGTGGAAGGAATTGAATATTTGAAAACAACAGGACAGTCCCACCACCGTGTCATGGTCATGGAGGTGATGGGACGCGACGCAGGACATATTGCGCTGCAAACCGGTATTGCGGCCGGCAGCGACGTTGTCCTGATTCCGGAAATTAAATATGACATTGAACGGGTGACGCAAAAAGTCCGCAGTTGTCTGCTTTCGCCCAAACAATATTGTCTGGTGGTGGTTGCGGAAGGTGCGGCAACGCCGGACGGCAATAAAGCCGTTAATATCCAGACCAGTTTTGCGCCGGACGGACAAAAATACGGCGGCGTGGGCGACCAAGTGGCAAAGGCGATTGAACATATTTTGAACCACACGCGCGACGACGACGGTTATGCGATTAGCGAAACCATTATGGATGTGGAAGCGCGCGCCGTAGCAATCGGACATATGTCCCGCGGCGGCAGCCCCAGCGCGTTTGACCGCGTGCTTTGTTCCCGCTATGGTTCCTATGCGGTGAAAGCACTGATGGACCAGCAGAAATATGCGCATATGGTTGCGCTGCATGAAGGTAAACTGACAACCGTTCCGCTGGAGGACGTGATTCCCAGCAATCAGATGAAGAGCAATTTCCGTCCTGTGGACGTGAACGGCGAACTGGTAGAACTGGCAAAAACGCTTGGCATTTGCTTTGGCGACTAAATACAAATGAATCCCTGTCACAAAAAAAGTGGCAGGGATTTTTTGATGGGAAGAAAAATTGCACAAAAAAGTGACCGTAATTTTAGAGGGGTAAATGTGCGCAGAGTGGTTGCAAATTGCACGGAAGCGTGGTAGAATGAGACCACAGTAACACGCAGGAAAACGTGGGAAATCGAGGTGAAAGAGAATGGTTGAACATAAATTATGGTACCGGCATCCGGCAAGAGAATGGACGGAAGCGCTTCCGATTGGCAACGGTAAAATCGGCGCAATGGTATATGGCCGTGGGGATACGGAAATGATTACGCTCAATGAAGATACGTTTTGGGCAGGATATCCGAAAGACAAAGACAATGGAAACGGCAGCGCGTATCTGGAACAGGCACGGGAACTGCTGCGCCGGCGGGACTATAGCGCGGCGCAGGCGGCGGTGGACGGCAAGGTGCAGGGCGAAAATGTAGATGCCTATTTGCCGGTCGGAACGCTGAAAATTGCTTTTGAAACGGGCGAGCTGCACTATGAAAACCGGCAGTTGGATATTGAAACCGGCGTGCATACAGCACAGTTCACGCTTTTGGGTGTGCAGGTGCAAACGGCGGCGTTCGTTCATAAAAATGAACCTGTGCTGGCGGTGGAAGTGAAAAGTGACAGCGCGCAAAACATCACGCTTACGTTTGACTGCCATTTTGGAAAAAACTGTGAAGTCCGGCACAGTGGGTTTGTATGCCGGCAGCAAGCGCCGGAAAAACTGGACGGACTGACGCGGGAAATGGTGCAGGGAACACGCGGCATGTGGTGCGATACAGCGGTGCTGGCAAGCAGTGATGGCAGCGTGGCGGCAGAGCAAAATAAAATTACTGTCACAGGCGCGTGCAAAACCGTGTTTTATGTCAGCATTGCGACCAGTTTCCGCGGTATGCGCAGTATGCCTGACC
>CAMNSU010000045.1 GCA_946555455.1 uncultured Clostridia bacterium
GAAAATGGGCAAAGTGTATAGAAAATTCGCGTGACAAAACCTATACTTTATGAAATCAGCTTTGATATATTTAGCAACCTGATTATTTGAATATACATCATATAAAAATGCGTCTGCAAATCATGCAGACGCATTTTTTATGTGAAGAGGTTTAGGCATAAGAGAATCGACTTTTGTTTGCCTACCAAACATCAATTTTCGGCTTGATTCTCTTTGCGGCATATCCGCCGGTAAATCAAAATGCCGATAAGGCTCACGGTGGCAGTGACAGCAAACACAATGACGGCAAACATATAATTTTGCAGTCCCAAAGCATGTCCGCCCATGGTAGAGGAAATGACGGAAGGAATTCTTGCCACGCTCGAAATCAGCAAAAATGTCCGGAGTTTCATTGGCGTGAGTCCGATAAAATAGGTGATGATATCTTTGGGTGTTCCTGGAATCAAAAATAGCAGAAACACCAGCAAGTTCAGCCGCTTGCTGCTTTGAATGAATTTTAACGACTGGATTTTTTCGCGCGAAATGAAGGCTTCCACCATCTTATAACCAAACAGTTTTGTGAATCCATAGATTATGGCGGAACCTATTGCCACACCAACCAAACACAGTAACATACCTGAAATTGCTCCAAAGGCATATCCCGCGCCGATTTCCACCACCTCGCCAGGTATGACGGCAATTACGACTTGCAGACACATGATAGCGACAAAGGTCACATATCCCAGCAGTCCCTGACCCTCTATCCATGCACGGAACCGTTCCGGCTCCGCCACCAGTTCCATCAGCGGTTTTGCATAAAAACATACCACGCCGAACAACGCGCACAAAAGCGCAAAAGAAATACCGCTGATGATTTTTCGCCGCCGCCTATATTGTTTTTCATCTAATTTCATTTTTTCTCTCGCTCCTAAAGTCATTTCCAATACACACACCTCCTGCCAACCGTTTGGCTTGTCCTTCGTTTTCTTCGTTTTCAGTATACCTGATTCCCATTAATATTTCGCCAATATTTTATTAAATTTTCCTTAATTTTTCATGGTTTGCCATATTGGATACAAAATCTATATGGAATGATATTTTCGTACAAAAAAGAACCGACAAAAATGTCGGTTCTTTCCTAAAATATCATCTAACAAATTCACATTAATCTGCCGCTGCATCTTGATGTTTCATTTCATACTGCTGTTTCAGCATCATGTCCTTGACTTTCATCAAACGGATTTGCGTGCTGCGCTCATTTTCGTCCAGTTTCATGGTGATATATTTGATTTTGTCCAAATAATCCGGTATCATCACGTGTTCCAGCGCATTCACGCGGCGGCGCGTTTTTTCAATTTCCGCCGCCATCAGCTGGCAGGCTTTTTCCACCTCCGCCAGCCGCAGCATGTCCGGAAGCACCTCGGAGAGCGATTTCACCGCGTCGTCCAAATCGCCGGAGGTGAACGCAAACCCATAGGAATAGATATCGTTTTTGTCCGGCGTTCTGGTTTTAAACGCAAAAACAGGGATATCCACGCTCATGACATTTCGTGTCTCCATCTCCAGCGACACAGACTGTCCGGGCGCAAGCAATGCCGTTTTCAGCGAAGCGTCGTCCATGACAGCGCTTGCCAGCACAAAATTTTGGTTTGCCGCCCGAATGCCGCGTTCCACCTTTTCGCGCAGCGTCCTGTTTTCCCGCACCAATTCCAAAAACTGGCGCATGAGTTCATCGCGTTTATCTTTCAGGAGTTTATGCCCGCGGCGCGCCGTCACCAGCTTCTTTTTCAGCCGCGTAAGTTCCATGCGCGTCGGGTTCACCTGCACCGTTGCCATGCTTCCGCCTCCTTCCGTTTATTTCTCCACATAATATTCGTCTAAATAGTCGTCCTTGATTCGTTTCAGTTCGCTTCTCGGCAGGATGGACAACAGTTTCCAGCCAAGCGCCAGCGTCTCTTCAATGTCCCGATTCGTCTCATATCCCTGCGAGACATATTCCTTTTCAAACGCGTCGGCAAATTTCGCATACAGTTTGTCAATATCCGTCAGCGCCGCTTCTCCCAAAATTACCATGAGTTCTTTCGCGTCTTTTCCGCGTGCATATGCCGCAAAAAGCTGGTTCATGGTATCCGCATGGTCGGCGCGCGTTTTGCCTTCTCCAATCCCTTTGTCCTTCAACCGCGACAAAGACGGCAGCACGTCAATGGGCGGCGCAACATTCTTGCGGTAAAGTTCACGGCTTAAAATAATCTGCCCTTCCGTGATATATCCTGTCAGGTCGGGAATCGGGTGGGTTTTATCATCTTCCGGCATGGTCAAAATCGGAATCATGGTGATACTGCCCGTTTTGCCCTTTTGCCGTCCCGCGCGTTCATAGAGCGTGGCTAGGTCGGTATACATATAGCCAGGATATCCGCGCCGTCCCGGCACTTCCTTCCGTGCGGCGGATACCTCACGCAATGCGTCGGCATAGTTGGTAATATCCGTTAAAATTACCAGCACATGCATTCCCTTGTCAAACGCAAGATATTCCGCGGCAGTCAGCGCCATACGCGGCGTAGCAATTCGTTCCACCGCCGGGTCGTTCGCCAGATTGACAAACATGACCGTACGGTCAATCGCGCCCGTCTCCTTAAAACTTTCTATAAAATAGTTGGATTCTTCAAACGTGATACCCATTGCGGCAAAGACAACTGCAAACGGTTCGTCCGTCCCGCGCACTTTTGCCTGCCGCGCAATCTGTGCCGCAAGCTGTGCATGTGGCAGTCCGCTTGCGGAAAAAATGGGCAGTTTCTGTCCGCGTACCAATGTGTTTAGTCCGTCAATGGCGGACACACCCGTTTGGATAAACTCCTGCGGGTAGTTGCGCGCCGCCGGATTCATGGGCAGACCATTGATATCCAGCCGTTTTTCCGGCAGGATAGCAGGGCCGCCGTCAATGGGGCGTCCCAGTCCGTCGAACACGCGGCTGAGCATATCCTCCGACACGCCCAGTTCCATGCTGCGTCCCAAAAAGCGCACCTTACTGCTTGCCAGATTGATTCCCGTTGCGCTTTCAAAAAGCTGTACCAAGGCATTGCCGCCGTCAATTTCCAGCACTTTGCAGCGGCGCGTTTCCCCGTCCGCCAATTCAATTTCACCAAGGTCGTTGTAGTCTACGTCCTCTACGCCGCGCACCATCATCAGCGGGCCCGCCACTTCTTCAATTGTCCGATATTCTTTTGGCATCAATAATCCCCCTCCTTCGGCACTTTGCCGCTGATTTCATTGTTCAACTCCCGCGTTATCGCTTCATATTCCTCCTGCATGTGTTCCGCCGCGACATATTTGAAACGCCCGATACGTTCACGCACTTCCAGCCGCACCAACTCTTCCACGTCCGTACCTTTATCCAGCGCCGCCATACAGGCTTCATAATATTCCAACACCAACTTCATCATCAAATATTGCTTTTCCAGCGGCGTATAGGTATCCACCTCATGGAATGCATTTTGATGCAGGAAATCTTCACGAATGGAACGCGCCGCTTCCAGTTTCAGCCTGTCGCCCGGCGAAAGCGCGTCCATACCGACCAGTTTCACGATTTCCTCCAGTTCCGATTCCTCGTGCAGCAGCAGCATAATTTCCGCGCGCAGCTGCGTCCAGTCCTCATGCACATGCTCCGTAAACCAGTCCGCCATGCTGTCCACATACAGCGAATAACTCGTCAGCCAGTTAATCGCCGGAAAATGACGTTTATATGCCAGCGACGCGTCCAGTCCCCAGAACACTTTCACAATGCGCAGCGTTGCCTGCGACACCGGCTCGGAAATATCACCGCCGGGCGGCGATACTGCGCCGATAACAGACAGCGCGCCTTCCCGTCCTTCGCTGCCCGCCGCAATCACGCGTCCGGCACGTTCATAAAACTGCGCCAAGCGGCTGCCGAGATACGCCGGATAGCCTTCCTCACCGGGCATTTCCTCTAGTCGTCCCGACATCTCACGCAGCGCTTCCGCCCAGCGCGACGTGGAATCCGCCATGAGCGCCACGGAATAACCCATGTCGCGAAAATATTCCGCAATGGTGATACCGGTATAGATAGACGCTTCCCGCGCCGCCACCGGCATATCCGACGTGTTGGCAATCAACACGGTTCGCTCCATCAGGGATTTCCCTGTCTGCGGGTCAATCAACTCCGGAAATTCGTTCAGCACGTCCGTCATTTCGTTACCGCGTTCGCCGCAGCCAATATAGACCACGATATCCGCTTCCGCCCATTTTGCCAGTTGGTGCTGCACAACGGTTTTGCCGCTGCCAAACGGTCCAGGGACTGCCGCCACGCCGCCTTTGGCAATCGGAAACATGGTGTCAATCACGCGCTGCCCTGTAATCAGTGGCATATCGGGCGACAATTTCTGCGCATAGGGACGCGCCACGCGCACCGGCCATTTTTGCATGAGCCGGATTTCCTGCACGCCCTGCGGTGTTTCAATCTCCGCCACTACGTCCTCCACAGTGAAACTGCCCGCTTTGATGTCTTTTAATGTTCCGCTCATCTTTGGCGGCACCATAATCTTCTGTACCACGACTTCCGTCTCCTGCACCGTGCCCAGCACATCTCCGCCGGAAACCGTTTCGCCCGCTTGTTTCAGCGGTTTGAATTCCCATTTTTTGTCCCGTTTCAGCGCCGCCACTTCCACGCCGCGTTTTAAGTTGTTGCCCGCCACTTTCATGATGTCGTCCAACGGACGCTGGATACCGTCAAAAATGCTGCCAATTAGTCCCGGTCCCAGTTCCACGCTGAGCGGTTCTCCCGTGGATTCCACCGGCGCGCCCGGCCCCAGTCCGGAGGTTTCCTCATAGACCTGAATGGAGGCGCGGTCGCCATGTATTTCAATCACTTCGCCAATCAACCGCTGTTCGCTGACGCGCACCACATCAAACATGTTGGCGTCGCGCATACCTTCTGCAATGACCAGCGGCCCGGCTACTTTTTGAATCGTTCCTTTGCTTATCATTTTCCTCATCACATCCTCATTTTTACCAAATTCCCGGCGTTTCGGAAGAAGTCCCCCTTTCGAGAAAACTCCGTTTCTATTATACCAATCTACGAAGCAAATTGGTATTATTTCGTGCATCTCCGCCGACTGTCGCGTGTTTTTATGCACAGTGAAGCGGAAGAAAAAAGTACCGAAAAGCAGAGAATTCTAAACTTTTTAATCATCAAATCTTCGGACAGGCGCCGAAGATTTGATACCCTGCAGCGTTCGGAGTGCCGCGCTATGCGGCACGATGCGCGAGCGAAGAACGCTGCTTAAGGGAATTCCGACAAGGGGGACGGCATGACGGCGAGTAAAACGAGCCGGAAGAAGTCCCCCTTTCGAGAAAACTCCATTATAGAATATCAGAACCGACTGCCTGTTCCACAGACCGGTGCACGCTTCGCATTCCTTCGCCGGTATTCCCCTGCGTTCCCGGAATCAAAATCACCGCCGGCGTAAGCTGTGTGCGCACTTTATCCATGTCCTCCTGCAACCACTGCGCCGCCGCTTCCGTCACATAAATCACCGCATAGCTGCCGCCGGCAAGCTGCCGGAATTGCTGCTGTGCCTGTGCTGCGTCCTGCACCGGAAAAATATCCAGTCCCAGCGCGGCAAATCCCAAAACGCTGTCCCTGTCTCCCAGCACTGCAATATTATACATAAGCATCACGCAGCCTTTCCCGAATCGCGTCCTCCGCAATTCCGTTCTGTTTTCCTGTTAAAATCATACGCACCGTTTTACGCTCGTTTTCCTTCGCCAGCATAAACGCCAGCACCGGCGCAATGGTGAATGGGTTGGTTTTCTGTGCGCGGACGAGCGCCATGATTTGATTGTCCGCCCATTTTTCAAAAGCGCTCATGGATTCTTTCAGTGCGTCTGCTGCCGCGGCATATTTGGTATAGGTCAAATAGGCATAGACCGCATCCATATTTTTCGCCGCTGCCGCCGCAAGCTGCACCGTATCCAGCGTCCGGCAGGGCGCCATTGCCCGCCGCAGAAACGCCGCCGGTTTTCCTGTCCGGCAGCCACGGACGGCAATTTTGATATCCGCCAGCGCCACCGACCATTCCATATAGTCCCGCACCAATTCCACATCGCTGCTTTGACCGACTTCGTTCATTTGCTCCAGCGCGGCGCGGTCAATGACAACGTCGCATTCCTGCCCGCTGCGCGTTTGCAAAAGCACGTCCACCGCCTGCTGCGCCGTTTGCCGCAAATGCTCCGGCAGCGCGTCATATTCCCGTTTTTGTACTGCCTGCGCAATTTGTTCCGCCGGTACGGTTCCGTTGTCTCGATACAGCCCCTGCGCGTCCATATCCGTAACTGCCGCTTTCACCGCTGCTTTCAAATTATGAAAATCCGTTTCATACCGAAATACCGTGAAAACCTCGTCCTCCGGCACCAGTTCATACAGTGTCTCCCACATGCGGTCTCGTTCCGCTTCCAGCAGTTCTTCCAAGGTCGCAAACACTTCTCCGCCGCCAAATCCCTTGTCCGCCAATTGCTGCATTGCCTGCACTGCGTCGGGCGCAGCGAGCAATTGTTCCAGTTCCGCTCTGGACAGCAGTTCCGGTTCCATAGCGCGGATGCGCGAAACCGCATAGGTATATTGCTCCGCCATCGTCCCGCCTCCTATTCAAACAAAATCTCGTGCGCTCTGCCCCGCATCGTGTCCTCCGCCGCCGCAAACAATGCGTCAAATCCACAGTTTATCTCAACGCCGCCATAGACCAGCAAAAATCCGCCGCTGATATCCGCCGTTTGCTCCGATATGGTTAAATCCGGCTGCACGTTCTTGATTTCCTTTTGGAAACTTTTTGGCATACGCGCAAGGTCTTTTGCGGACAAGATAAGTTCGCCGGATTCCGGCTGTGCGTACTGCTGTACCATTTGCCGCAGCAAGCCAAAATATTCTTCTTCCGGCAATGCCAGCAGTTCCGCTTTTGCCGCAGCAAGCACGTTTCCTATCAACGCTTGCTTTTCCTGCAAAATACTTTGTTTGGCGGCAAGCTGCGCGGCGCTGTTGCTTCGTTTTTCCTGTTCCGCCGCTTCCAGTTCCGCTTTTTGCCGCGCTTTTTCCGCGATTTCCTCCGCCTGCTGCTTTGCCTGTTCCACCATTTTGTCCGCCTCGTTTTGCGCCTGCGCCAATATGCTATCCGCCTTTTGCTGCGCTTCCAAATGAATCTGCGATAAAATCGTTTCCAATCCTGTCATCGGTACCTCCGCTCCTTTCCGTGCGAACGCAGATTAGATATTCAGTCCGGCAATCCCGAAAATAGACAGAATGGATACCAACAGCGCCAAAATAGCATAGGTTTCTACCATTGCGGCAAAAATCATGGATTTTCCCATTTGGTCAGGGCGTTTTGCCACCAGTTGAATACCGGATACCGCCGCGCGTGCCTGCCGTTTCGCGGACCACAGACCCACAAACGCCATTGGCAGACAAGCTGCAAAATAGAGCAGACCTTTTGCCAGCGATATATTCGCATCGCCGCCCAAAATACCGATTTGTGTTAATGTCATAAACGCAATCAACAGTCCGTAAATCCCCTGCGTACCGGGCAAAAGCTGCAAAATCAGCACTTTACCAAATTTCTGCGGGTCTTCCGTCACAACGCCGGCAGCCGCTTCTCCCGCCATACCAACGCCGATTGCCGACCCAATTCCTGCCATCAGAGCAGCCAACGCCGCTCCCGCCAAAGCAAATACAATTCCCAAACTTTCCATCATGATAACCATTCCTTTCTGTGTCAAACACACAATACGATTGTCTGTGCAAAAATTGTTCCGCCCTCCGCTTTCATGCGGCAATACGGGCAATTTTCAGACATTCTTTTCCTCTATTTTATAATATTTGGTATGCACGCCGTACGGCGCATATTTCTCGCCGCCGCCGTCATAAAACTTCCCGAAAAATTCCACAAATTGCAGTCTGTTGGTGTGTACATATGCGCCCAGCAAATTGATTCCGATATTCAATGTGTGTCCAATGATAAACACCACCAAAAACAGAATAAAGCCCAAAATGCCGCTGCTGAACATACTGCCCATTTTATTGAATACCGAAGCGATAACCCCTGTCGCAAGTCCCAATGCCAGCAGTCTGGAATAAGACAGGATATCGCTGAGGTAACTTGTTACTCCATAGAGTTCATACAACCCTTTTGCCAAACGTTTGGCAGGATTTTTGGAGGAACGTCCCCCAAACAGGATAATGCCCAGCGCGCCAACGCCGGCGAGGACAGCGGCAGCCGTTCCCGCTGCGGGCGGTAATATAAATTTCAGTCCCGCCATATCCACAAACATTTGCATGGACAACAGATATACAACGCCGCCGCCCACCAGCAAATACCAAAAGACAGTATCGTAAATGCCGCTGCGCCAGTCGCCCGCTTTGATATTTTGATATAACTTGATGCCAAGCCCTGCAAATATATGCACAATGCCAATGGCAAACGAGAAAATCAACATGCGCATAGGGTCGTCCACCGGCGCAAACCAAAGCGGCGGAATCGTCACCGTTTTTCCGAAAAATGTCTCGGATATCACCGTGACAGCGTCTCCGAAATACCCGCCGAACATCACGCCCCAAAACGTTGTGGAAATGCCGCAATAGAAAAACATTTGCAGCGTTTTTTTCATGCCGGATTCCATGTTTCGGAATTTCAGCAGCGCAATGCCGCACGCCAACATCATCAAAACGCCGTATGCCGCGTCCGACAACATCATGCCAAAGAGCACATAATAGAACGCCGCCATCATGGTGGTGGGATCAATCTCTCCCTTGCCCGGCAGGCTATAGGTCTCCAGCACACTTTCCACCGGCGCGCTCAGGGCATTGTTTTTCAGCAGTACCGGCGGCGTTTCTTCCTCTGAAACCTCTTCCGTTTCCACTGCCACCGGAAAACGCGCCGCGAGTTCTGTCTCCAGCGCCGCCGCTTCCGGCTGCGGCACATATCCGCTGACAGAAAACACATGCCGCTGCTGATTCACCTTCTCCAGCACCTCATATTTTTCAATCCGCATACTATAGTAGTCCATCATCAGTTTCAAATCGTCGCGCGCCCAAGCAAATCCGGCGATTTCCGTCTCGATTTCGCCGATACGCGTCCGCGCGATTTGAATTTTGGTTTCGTGCCGCTTCACACGTTCCGCCGGTATGCTTGCCGAAGATACTGCCGGACGCGCAAAACCCATGCTGCGCAAAATGTTCTCCACTTTTTCCGCCGCGCCGCGCAAACACAAAACAAAAACGCAGGTTTGCTCCGGCGACGTGCTGATGATGTGAAAATCTGCCGCATATTGTTCCGGCTCTGCTGCCTGCGCCAATTGCTGCTGATATTCTTCCAAAATCTCCTCCAGCGTGCGTCCTTCCGGAAATGTTCCTGTAAACGCTGCGGTGCGCCGTGTACCTGCAAATCCAAGCGGTACATCCAGCGCCAGCCACGGTTTTAGCATTTGTATCTGCGTTTCCCGGCGGACGATTTCCGCATTCAGCTCCGCAATCTCTTTGGACAGTGCCGTCAGGCGTGCCGCGGCAGCGGATATTTTATCCGCGCGTCCAATAAATGCGTCATAGTCCTGCACGGAAACCGGTTTTCTGCCTTCCAACGCCGCAAACAACGTCGTCTGCTCCGGCTGGTATTGATTTAAAATTCCAAGTGCTGTCTGCGCGCTGTTCGCCGCTTTGGCAAAGGTTGCCCGCTGCGCCGATGTTTCTAGCTTCTCAAAACCATAGGGCTGCAAATCCAGTTCCTGCACGTCCAATACGCTGCGCCGCTGCAACGCTTCCAGTACGGCTTTACGCTGCTTTTGCGGACCATAAATCGTGACGCGCTTCATAGGTACAACCGCCATCTTATCTCCTCCTTTCTATGGTTTCTCTATATGATATCTACAAAATGAATTCCTTCAATAAAAGCCGTGCCGCCTGCTGTTGTTTTTCTGCCACCATTCGGCGCAGCGACTCTTTTTCCGTTTCCGCTTTACGCATACTCTCCTGCCGTATCTCCTCCGCTTTTTGCGTCATTTGCCGCTGCAATTCCAGTCCGCGTTCCCGCGCCGCCGTCTCTGCCTGCCGCAAAATCTCCTGCGCCTGCGCCTGTGCTGTTTCCAAAAGCTGCGCAGCGCGCCTTTCAGCCTCCCGCTCCAAATTTTCTGCTTCCTGCTCCGCCTTGCTGATTTTCTCCAACGTTTCTTTTGCCATGCTTTCACCTCTCTCCTACGGTTTATTTCCCTTTTTTGTTATATTATACCATACTAGAAAAATTTTTCAATGGACAAATTTCTTTGTTTGTTACATTATCTAAACAAGTTTCTGTTTTAGTGTGGGACATTTTGGCAAGAATTATTCTTCTTTTTTTCCTGCGGCAGCACAGTGGTGAACACCATTTTTTGATATTTCATATATTAGTAGTACCATTTTATTTTATACGGAGGTGACATAAATCATGATGTTGCTACAATTATTGATGTTGCTGCTGCTAACATTGTTGTTCTACGGTATTATTTTTTTCTGCAGCGGTGGTATATCAGAAGCGTCTCCCGTTTCACTCGATGGTGCCACAGTGTCGGATATCTCTCTTGCCGTGCGCCGCGGCGCTTGTCCGCTTTGGCTGGAGGCGCCATGCCTTTCTGCAAAGGAACTCGATATTCTGCGCCGCTGTTACCCATGGATATTCTTAGTCTGACGCTTCCAATTTGAATACCGATTTTGAAAGGCAAATTTTCCGCAATACTGCGTTGAAATGCTCGCTAATAAAACAATTATTAGCTCCGCTTTCGCCTTGTCTTGCATAAAAATTTGCTCTTTCAAAATTCTGCGACCTAAAACGGATGATATTTTGAGCAGATTTTGGTGCGGAGGATGCAGATAGGCTGGCGCCTACGGGAGACGACAATCCGAAAGATGCCAAAATATCGCCGTTTTAGGCGGGTTCAAATTGGAAGCGTCAGGCTAAGCAGACGTGAATAGCTTATTTGCGCTATAGATTTATCTGTTTGAAACTGTTTTTGTTGTTTTTGACCATATTTCTTTTATAATATTGTTAAAATTTATTAAAGATTTATAATGTATTCTGTGGTATAATGATTATAGAAATCTCGCTTCGCAAGATTTGGCGGCTTTGCCGCCGTGTGCGCTCACACACCTATACACCAGAATCACGGGCGTAAAAATGCCCTTACCCTCTGGGGCACGCGTGCAAGCAAGCATTTTTACTTGTGGTATAATGAGTTTATCAGAATAAGTCTCCATTTTTATATCCTGTATTCTCGGTATAAAGTGCTGATTTTTTCAATAGGATACCATAGGCAAACAATTTTAACTTCCAAAGGAGGAGTACGGTACCATGAAAACGTTTCAAGCAGATAAAATCAGGAACATATGCCTGATTGCTCACAGCAAAGCAGGCAAAACATCCATGGCAGAAGCAATGTTATTTAACAGCGGCGCAATTTCCAGAATCGGCAAGACTGCTGACGGTAACACCGTTTGTGATTATGACAGTCAGGAAGTCAAACGCGAATTGTCCATCCGTGCATCACTCGCCGCTTTGGAATGGAATGGCAACAAATTGAATTTGTTAGATACACCGGGCTATTTTGACTTTATCGGCGACATGCATGCATGTATCAGTGCAAGCGACGCCGCCGTTTTAGTCATCAGCGGCAAGTCCGGCCCCCGCGTCGGCGGTCTGTTGGCGTTTAAACACGCTGTCACGCAGGAACTTCCCATTTTGTTCTTTATCAACAAAATGGATCATGAAAATGCAAAATTTGATGATGTCCTGGCGGAATTGCAATCTTCATTCGGCGCAACTGTCCTGCCGTTTGAAATTCCTATCAAAGACGGTACGGCTTTTACAGGATATGTCGATGTGATTCACGAAAAAGCCTATCAATTTGACGGAAAAAGCAAAAAAGAAATCCCGCTGGACGCTTCCTATCAGTCCACGATTGCGGATATCAAGGCAACCATGAACGAAGTGATTGCGGAAACCAACGAAACGCTCATGGAAAAATTCTTTGCAGACGAACCTTTCACAGACGCGGAATTTATCAGCGGTATCAAGGAAGCCATTGCCGCACGCAATCTGTTCCCTGTGTTCTGCGGCAGCGCTGTTGCAAATCTAAACATGGATACCTTTGCGGATAATTTGATAGAATATGCACCGTCTCCTGTAGGCGCGCCGCATCAAGCGGCTTTGAACAATGAACTGGTGCCGCTGGAATGCGACGACAATGCGCCGCTGGCAGCGCAGGTGTTCAAAACCATTGTAGACCCCTTCATTGGCAAGCTTTCCCTGTTCCGTGTTTTCTCCGGAAAAATTGCCGCCAACAGCACTGTCTTTAACGCAACGCAGGGCGCGGCGGAAAAAATCGGACCGCTCTTTTCTTTGCAAGGCAAGGAAAAATCGGATGTACCCAGCGTAGGGGCGGGCGATATCGGCGCGGTTGCAAAACTGGGCAACACAAAAACGGGCGATACGCTGTGCAGTCAGGCAAAACAATTTTTGCTGCCGCCTATTGCGTTCCCGCAGCCTGTCTATTCCATGGCTGTTATTCCGCTTACTCGCGGAGATGAAGAAAAAATCAGTTCCGGTCTGCATAAGCTAACGGCAGAAGACCAGACACTGGCATATCGCAACGATGCGGAGGCGCACCAACTCATTGTTTCCGGTCTGGGCGACCAGCATTTGGAAGTGGTTTTGGCGCGTTTGAAAGACATGGGAACAGAAGTGCGGCTGGAAGAACCGAAGGTTCTGTACCGCGAAACATTTACGAAAAAAATCCAAGCAGAAGGAAAACATAAAAAACAATCGGGCGGACATGGACAATATGGACATGTTAAAATTGAATTTGAACCATGCGACAGCGAAGAACTCGTCTTTGAGGAAAAAATCTTCGGCGGCAGCGTTCCCAAAAACTATCATCCGGCAGTGGAAAAAGGGTTGCAGGAAATGATGGACGGCGGCATTCAAGCAGGATACCGTGTGGTGGGCGTGAAAGCAACGCTTTACGATGGTTCCTATCATGATGTGGACTCCTCCGAAATGGCGTTTAAGATGGCGGCGCATTTGGCATTCAAAGAACTGGTCAAAGCCGGTCCCGTTCTGCTAGAACCAATCGGTCATTTGGAGGTCAATGTTTCCGACCAATATACCGGCGATGTGATGGGCGATATCAATAAACGCCGCGGACGTGTGATTGGTATGGAACCGGGCAAAATTGTGGCGGAAGTGCCGATGTCTGAAATGGCAAAATATGCGATTGATTTGCGTTCCATCACGCAGGGGCGCGGCGATTTCACCTTTACTTTTGAACGCTACGAACAGGCGCCGCCCATGGTAACGCAAAAAATTATTGAAGCCTATCAGCAAAGCAAAAACTAATAAATCCCTTTAAAACGAAATAGTTTCATCAAGATTTACACATATGTATAGCCTCCATGCAAAATGCAGCCGGTCAGTCATTTTTTGCGTGGGGGCTATACTTTTTAAGATTGTTTTTTCATTTCAGCAAGTTATAACATTATCCCAATGTCATCATCTGATTTCCGTTGTAATCAAAAATCATCACTCTGTTTTCATTCCCATAGGCAATTCCGGTACCAATATCCGATAGTTCTTTTGAATGATGATGAAATACGCCGCTGTCGTTCCAACCAAGCAACGTATATTCTTCCGTTTCTAAATCCACACGGCTGAACCCAATTCCTTTTACAAAAGCATAAAGTGCTTTGTTTGCGGCAAAATAATAATATGTCCCACGGGCAGATATAATTTCTTTTTCACCGCTGCCGTCAAGATTGATGCTGAATATACGAAAATCATGACCGGAACCCTCATCTTTCACCAAGACTATTTTCTCACCACAAATATAATATGGTCTGTTCCACACACCACTTACCGACAAATCGGTGCATATGATTTCCGTTTTTCCGTCCGACAGGGACACTCTGCTTAAATCCCCATTTGCAGCGGCATAGTATATGTATCCTCTATATATTTTTATCTCACGCAAACCGACGCTTGTTCCGGCGCATATTATTTTTTTGGAATCTTGATATTTTTTTGCGTCATTTCTATTCCGTATCACCGAACCATTTTCTGTTACAGAATAGATATATTTCCCTTCCATAAAAAAATCTTTGCCGCCCGAAAGTCGATAAAGATATTCTGCTTCTGTCAACGCATCAGAAATTCTGTATAACATAGGATATTGTGAAGCTGTTTCTATATAATAGACAGCTTCTTTGGTAACGCCCACTGCTTTTGCGCGTGCCTCCGTTATACTTGTTGACGCCCCTGTCGCTTTATCATACCGCTGCACGCCGTTTCCTATATAGCAGATATACTTATCTGTTGCATATAAATTTTCTGCATTGGCAAAACTGTCATCATTCAAAACATCAAGTTTTCCGCCTGTTTTACCCTGCTTCATTTCATTTTTACTATTTTCAACACTTCTTTTTTCACTTATCGGCTCTCCGACAAAATCCATATCGCCGCAAGCGGATATCGTCAAACACAAAATGATAACGAATACAACATAACATAATTTTTTCACATGAATTCCTCCACATACTGCGATGTTATTTTTTATTATTTTAACGTAACTTATATAACGTGTCAAGTTATATAAGTTACGTTAGGCGTTGTTGTGGAAATTATTAAAAACATATAAAATAATAGTAATCGGGAGGTTTTCACTATGCAGCAAAAGCATTTTAATAAATATAAATATCTCGGGTTGAATATATCGTATTACAGAAAGGCAAAAAAGCTCTCACAAATAAAATTGGCGGAGCTTATCAATATAAGCCGAACCCATATGAGCCGTATTGAAACAGCGGATTGTGCCGTCTCTTTAGACGTTATCTTTGACATATGTGACGTTTTGGAAATTCCGGCAGAAAAACTATTTGAAATCAGAGATTAAATTATTTTATCCCAACTATAGTTTGATAGGTCGGTCTGATATCACCGGCTAAAGCCGGTAGTTTTCTGGACAGCAAAATTCCCCTCGGAACCGTATTCCGAGGGGATTCTTTTTTGCCTTCCAGCTTGAACTTTCTTTCTGTTTTCTGCATATGATAAAAGGAGTAACCGTTTTATCAGCCCCAAAAGGAGTGATTCATTTGTACTATATCAAAGCGGACGACAATGTGAAACTGGCTGTTTATGATTTAAACTCTTCCGGCCGCAGCGTCATTTTTATGATTCATGGCTGGCCGCTTTCCGCCACCATGTTTGAATATCAAAAAGAATTTCTGGTGCGTCAGGGATATCGCGTTATCACAATGGATTTACGCGGTTTTGGCAATTCCGATGTTCCCGCCGGCGGATACACCTATAACCAGATGGCAAGCGATATACATAGGGTTGTTCGCGCACTGAAGCTGAACCATTTCACATTGCTCGGTTTCTCTATGGGCGGCGCCATTGCCACCCGTTATATGCAGCGCTATCATGGTTATGGCGTGAAAAAACTGTGTCTTTGTGCGGCAGCGGTTCCCAGCTTTATTCAGCGTCCCGGCATTCCCTATGGCAAGACGCGCCAAGAAGCGGACGCGCTGATTGATCTTGCTCAATCAGACCGTCCGCAGCTTTGCGAAAATTTCAGTCATGAACTGTTATATAGTCCGCACAGCGAAGCTATGATAGATTGGTTCCGGCTCATTGCGCTTTCCGCTTCCGGCATTGCGACTGTCCGCTGCGGCTATGCTCTGCACGATGAAAACTGTTTACCGGCATTCCACAAAATTCACGTACCGACAGGCATCTTCCATGGTGAAAAAGATACGGTGGTTCCTTTTGCTTTAGCAGAAATGACACATAATGCGATTTCCGGTTCCATTTTATACCCATTTACCAACAGCGGTCATGGAATTGTGGTTGATGAATTAGATAGTTTTAATCAAACACTTTTGAATTTTTTGAATAAATCATTTAAATAATTCACTTCTCTGAAAAAAGTGGAACTTTTTTTGAACTCATTCGTCTAACAAGTGTCATCAGTGGAAGGGGGTTTTGTCTCCGTGGCTACCGCCCGCTGGCAAATTTCTCTTCCATCTGGAAGTTTGCTGCCGGTAACGGTTGCCACTTATGCTTCCTTTTTCTGATTGAATATACACCACCAAAAACGCCATTCGTGGGGCCCCGCGAATGGCGTTTTTGGTATTTAAAACATTGTTACCTGCTGTGTTTCGGGAATTTCGTCCAACACACCGTAGTCTTTCATCAACGCAACAATCGTTTTGGACACTTTTGTTCGTTCTGCGAGTTCTTCAATGGTGAAAAATTCGCCTTTGCTGCGTTCTTCCGCAATGGTTTTCGCCGCATTTTCGCCCAGACCGGGCAGACTCATCAGCGGCGGCAGCAGTCCTTCTTCTTTCGGCAGGAAGCGCACCGCGTCTGATTCGTAGATATCAATTGGCAAAAACGTGATACCGCGTGCATACATTTCATTGCACAGTTCCAGCGTTGTTGCAATATCTTTTTCTTTCACGCCCGGTTTTTCCATTTTCAAATATTCCAGCATGTTATGCCGAATCACTGTTTTAGGGTCGGACGTATCAAAATATTCCTCTTCCACCATGAGCTTTTGTTCTTTGTCATATTTCATGGCAATGCGTCCCGTCATGATATTTGCATCAAATCCGTCGCCGCGAATGGTGAAATAGGTGGAATAAAATGCTTTGGGGTGATACACTTTAAAATAGGCGATACGAAACGCCATCATGACATATGCTGCCGCGTGTGCTTTGGGGAACATATATTTAATCTTTTTGCAGGAATCAATATACCACTCCGGCACATCATGCTCCCGCATGAGCGCTTCATCTTCCGGTTTCAGCCCTTTCCCCTTACGCACCTGCTCCATAATCGTAAACGATTCTTTGCTTGGCAGTCCTGCGTAGATGAGATAGGTCATAATATCGTCACGGGTACAGATAACTTCTTTCAGTGTCGCTGTGCCCTCCTGCACCAAAGTCTGCGCATTGTTCAGCCAAACGTCCGTCCCGTGGGACAGACCGGAAATGCGCATGAGTTCGGCAAATGTGGTAGGTTTGGTATCCACCAGCATTTTCCGCACAAACGGCGTTCCAAACTCCGGAATGCCATAGGAACCGACCGGACTGTTGATGTCCTCCGGCGTCACGCCCAGCGCCTCCGTTGATGTGAACAGGCTCATGACCTTTTTCTCACCAATGGGAATGGTCTTTGCGTCAAGCCCTGTGAGGTCTTCCAGCATACGAATCACCGTCGGGTCATCATGCCCCAGAATATCCAATTTCAGAAGCCGCCCTGAAATGGAATGGTAGTCAAAGTGCGTGGTAACGATACCGCAGGAAGCGTCGTCTGCCGGATGCTGAATGGGACAATACCAATGGATATCTTCCTCACGCGGCACAACCATAACGCCGCCCGGGTGCTGTCCTGTCGTCCGTTTCACGCCGGTGCAACCCTTCGTGAGACGGTTGATTTCAATTTCCGGCGGGTTCAGTCCGCGTTTTTCAAAATATTTTTTCACATATCCATACGCTGTTTTTTCCGCCACTGTGCCGATGGTTCCCGCGCGGAATACATGTCCTTCTCCAAACAATTCCTCTGTATATTTATGCGCAACCGGCTGGTAATCGCCGGAAAAGTTGAGGTCAATATCCGGTTCCTTGTCCCCTTTGAAGCCCAGAAACGTTTCAAACGGAATGTCCTGTCCGTCTTGGTGCATCAGCGCGCCGCATTCCGGACAATTTTTATCCTCCATGTCGCTGCCGCTGCCGACGGAACCGTCCGTGATAAATTCACTGTATTTGCACTTGGGGCAGACATAGTGCGGCTGCAATGCATTCACTTCGGTAATCCCCATCAAAAATGCGATAAACGAGGAACCAACCGACCCACGCGACCCCACCAGATAGCCGTCTGCCAGCGATTTCCACACCAATTTCTGCGCAATGACGTACAGCACGGAATAGCCGTATGTTGTGATGGAATGCAGTTCTTTGTCCATACGTTTTTGCACAATTTCCGGCAGCGGGTCACCATAGAGTTCATAGGCTTTCTTTTTGGAAATTTCAATGAGTTCTTCCTCCGCGCCGTCCAAATGCGGCGGGTGGGATTCATCCGGCAACAGCTGAATATCGTCTATCATATCCGCGATTTTGTTGGTGTTTTCCACCACGACCTGATACGCCGTTTCCTCGCCCAAATAGGAAAATTCCTCCAACATTTCGTCCGTTGTCCGGAAATAGAGCGGCGCTTGATTATCCGCGTCGTTAAAGCCTTTGCCGTCCATCAAAATCCGCCGGAATGCCTCGTCCTGCGGGTCCATAAAATGCACGTCGCAAGTCGCCACAACCGGTTTGTTATACCGTTTCCCAAGGTCTACAATGCGCCGGTTAATGTCACGCAGTTCCTCCTCGCTGCCAACGCGTCCCTCCCGCAGAAGAAAATCGTTGTTGCCCAGCGGCTGAATTTCCAAATAATCATATTCATTCACAATGCGTGCAATTTCTTTTTTGCCGCGCCCGTTTAAAATCGCGCGGTACAGTTCGCCCGCTTCACACGCGCTGCCCGTCAGCAATCCTTCCCGATATTCCGCCAACAGTTTTTTGGGCACAATGGGGCGGCGGTAGTAATATTTCATGTGGGACTGCGAAATGATGTGATACATATTCCGCAGTCCGGTTTCGTTTTTCGCCAACAAAATGGCGTGATAGTATCTTGCTTTTTTGGGGTTATCATCCAACAGCGCGGTATTGATATCCTCCAGTTTTTCAATGCCTTTTGCGCGCAGTTTTTCCAGACAAACTTTAAAAATTTCCGCCGTTGCTTCCGCGTCGTCCACCGCCCTGTGGTGATGGTTCAACTCAATATGTAAATAGTCTACCATTTTTGCCAGAGAATGCTTTTTGATATCGGTAAACAGTGCGCGGCACAAGTCCAGCGTATCGATATAAGGATAATCAAAGTTTCGTCCCTGCCGCGCCGCCGCGACCTTCATAAAGCCCACGTCAAAATTGGCATTGTGCGCCGCAACTACGCAGCCGTCGCAAAACGCCATAAACTGCGGCAGCGCCTCCGTGATTTTGGGCGCGTCTGCCACCATTTCATCTGTGATGCTGGTGAGTTCCGTGATATTTTCCGGAATGTGCCGCTCAGGATTAACAAAAGTGGAAAACCGGTCGATGATTTTTCCGCCCTGAATTTTCACCGCGCCGATTTCCGTCATTGCTTCTGTCGTTTGCCCAAAACCTGTCGTCTCAATATCAAACACCACAAACGTGTCGTCCAACGTATGTTCCGTGTCGTTATATACAATGGTCAGGCGGTCGCCTTCCAAATAACATTCCACGCCGTAAATCACTTTAATTCCTTTGCCGCGCGCGGTGGAAAATGCGTCCGGAAACGCCTGCGCCACACCGTGGTCTGTGATAGCAATTGCCGGATGTCCCCATTGTATCGCGCGTTTCACCAAATCTTTCACATTTGCCATGCCGTCCATAGTGGACATCTGGGTGTGCAAATGCAGTTCCACACGTTTTTTCTCTGCGTTATCCTGTTTTTCCTGTTTTTGCAGTGTACTGATGTTGCGCGGCATGATAATCAACTGTTTTTCATAGGTATCAAAGGTCACTTTTCCTTCCGCAAGAATGCGGTTTCCTTCCTTCAATCCTGCCATCAGTTTGTCCATTTTCGCTTGTGCGCGTTCCCGCTTGCCTTCGTCCGTTTCCTCCGTTTTCACACCTTCAAACAGTTTCAGGCGAATGGAACTGCTGTAGTCCGTGATATCTACGCACACCAACGTTTTTCCGCTTTTCAGTTCCCGCGTTTCTATGCCGATAATATCGCCGCGCACCTTGCAATTGTTCATATCGCCGCTGACGTGCGCAATCATTGTCACATCTTCTTCGTTGATACGTTTGCCTTTCAGCACGCCGGTAACTTCAATTTCTTCCTGTTCAATATGGCTTTTTGCCTCATAATTCTGCACCGGTACGGCAGGCGTTTCGGGCAGCGCTTTTTGCATTTCTTCCTCCAGCTTTTGCATACGCTCCCTGTCCTCTTGGGCAAAATCGCTTTTCTGTTTGGAGTCGCAAATCGTGACCTTGACATGTCTGCCGGTTTCCTGCAAAATCATTTCTTCCAGCGCCAATCCAATGCCGCGGTGGCATAGCTGCTCCACCGCGCCGTAGCGCACATGAACCGTCAATATTCCGTCCTTTTCCACCCATGCCGCATCGCGCAGCAAGCATTCCGCAATTGCCGCTTGTTCTTCCGTGAGACGCTGCACCAAATGCGGAACATATAACTCCCATGTTTTGCCGTCCCACTGCAAATCCGTATAGCGCACCCGCAGCGTCACGTTTTGAATGCCCAATTCTTCGCAAAATCCATTTTTGATTTTTTCCAGCTGTGCGGCGCTTAACATTTCATCTGAAATGATGTCGCATACCAGCCGTTTTTCCCGCAGCGTCAAACTGGCGCGTTCCACCTTCACATTGCCCAGCGGGTCTTGCGCCCACGCGCCCTCCAGCATATCTGCCAAACAAGTCACCGTTCTCCCCTCCTTTCGTAGGCAAACAAAAGTCAAATATCGTACGCCATGCAGGGAAAATTTTTCGTAAATGCAGCGTCAAAGAACCGCTTTCCATACGCCCAGTATGCAAAGGAACCTTCTCCTTGCCTTACAAAAAATTTTCTCCTGCACGGTTCTGCGAAGTCCCTAGGAGCA
>CAMNSU010000046.1 GCA_946555455.1 uncultured Clostridia bacterium
GAGCCGCTGCGGCAGCATGATTTTAGGTTCCGACAGCCATACCCGCTATGGAGCGCTCGGCACCATGGCAATCGGTGAAGGCGGACCGGAACTGGTGAAACAGCTTTTAAGCAAAACCTATGATGTGGACTATCCGGACGTTGTCGCCGTCTACCTGACCGGCGCACCGGCGCCCGGCGTGGGTCCGCAGGACGTAGCGCTTGCCATCATTGGCAGTGTGTTCCAAAACGGTTATGTGAAAAATAAAGTAATGGAATTTGTTGGTCCTGGTATTGCCAATTTGAGTGTTGAATACCGTAACGGTATTGATGTTATGACAACAGAAACTACCTGCTTGTCCTCCATTTGGGAAACGGACAATAAGGTCAAAGACTATTTGACGGAACATGGGCGCAGCAGTGCTTATACGGAATTAAAGCCCGGCAGTGTTGCTTATTACGACGGCGTAGTTATGGTTGACTTGTCCAAAATCCGTCCCATGATTGCAATGCCGTTCCACCCGAGCAACACTTATACCATTGAAGATTTGAAAGCAAATCTGGAGGATATTTTGCACGAAGTGGAAACCATTGGAAACGAACAACTTGGCGCGCCGAATGTAACATTCCAACTGCGCGATAAAATTGTAAACGGCAATCTTTTGGTAGACCAAGGCGTTATTGCCGGCTGTGCAGGCGGTACCTTTGAAAACCTGTGTGCCGCTGCTGATATTTTGAACCATCACTCCATTGGTCATGATGAGTTTGCACTCAGTGCATATCCGTCCAGTCAGCCTGTTTATATGGAACTGATTCGCAACGGCGCTGCCGCGACGCTGATGGCTTCCGGTGCAACGCTGCGGACAGCGTTCTGCGGACCTTGCTTCGGTGCGGGTGATGTACCGGCAAATAATGCGCTCAGCATTCGCCATTCTACGAGGAACTTTCCCAATCGTGAAGGTTCCAAACCGGTTTCCGGTCAAATTTCTTCTGTTGCACTGATGGACGCACGCTCCATTGCGGCAACAGCGGCAAACGGCGGTTTCCTGACCGCTGCAACAGAACTAGACGTGGAATACACCAATCCGGCATATCATTTTGATAAAAACGTATATGAAAACCGTGTATATCAGGGGTTTGGCAAACCTGATACATCTGCGGAATTAAAATACGGCCCCAACATTGCGGACTGGCCGAAAATGACATCTCTCAGCGATGACATTTTTCTCAAAATGGTGTCTGTTATCCACGACCCTGTTACGACTACAGATGAACTGATTCCCTCCGGCGAGACTTCGTCCTACCGTTCCAATCCTCTGAAATTGGCGGAATTTGCTTTGTCCCGCAAAGACCCTGCATATGTTGGACGTGCAAAAGAGGTGCAGGCGCTGGAACAGAATCGTCTGAATGGCAAAACAGTTGATGACGCAGAATTGCAGGCAGCGGTTGCGGCCATTCAAACAAAATGTCCGGTTGATGTTGCCAAAACAAATATCGGCAGCGTCATTTACGCTGTAAAACCCGGAGACGGCTCCGCACGTGAGCAGGCGGCTTCCTGTCAAAAGGTGCTGGGCGGCTATGCAAATATTGCAAAAGAATATGCAACCAAACGCTATAGAAGCAACTTAATCAACTGGGGTATGCTTCCCTTTATCACAGCGGACGATACCGTTTTTGAAATCGGCGATTTTGTCTATGTGCCCGGTATTAAACAGATTGTAAAAAATGGGACGCCCACCTTCCCTGCTTATTTGGTGCGCGGTGGGAACCTGACGGAAATTCAATTGGGTCTCGGTGCGCTGACGCCGGACGAAAAGGAAATTATCGAGTCCGGCTGCCTGATTAATTATTATAAAACACACTAATTCAAAAAAAACAAAATCGGGACTGCTTTCACGCGTAAAGCAGTCCTATTTTTTTCACAAAATCATTTTTCTCTTGAATTTTTTCTAACCAGTTGACAAATACTTGCAAAAAAGGTATGATGAAAGAAAACAGATATCGTGGGAGGAATTGTAATGGAGACCGATAGAAGAATCGCTGTCATGATTGATGCAGATAATGTGTCCCCCAAATACATCAAATATATTTTAGAGGAGATTGCCACACACGGAACACCGACTTATAAACGGATTTATGGCGATTGGACGCAGCCGCAGCTTGCTTCTTGGAAACAAAACCTGTTGGAATATTCCATCTCGCCCATTCAGCAATATAGCTATACTACAGGGAAAAATTCAACGGATTCTGCATTGATTATTGATGCAATGGACATTCTCTATTCCAACAACGTTGATGGTTTTTGCGTTGTTTCCAGCGACAGCGATTTCACTCGTCTGGTGACACGTCTGCGTGAAGATGGTATGTACGTTGTGGGAATGGGCGAAAAGAAAACACCGCGCCCCTTTGTTGTTGCCTGCGAAAAATTTATATATCTGGAAACAATCGCAGACGAATCCGGCACAGCAGAAGATGCGCCGCGGGAAGCCGCCGCCCCACTTGAACCAACAGATAAAGATACTGCTTGGCTCCGGCGTGCAGTCCGTAAAATTATCATGGAAATTTCTGATGACGACGGCTGGGCATATATCGGCAATGTTGGCAATATTTTAAGTAAACGGTATCCTGATTTTGACGTACGAAATTATGGATTTCATAAACTGACGCCACTGCTTGATTCGCTAGGTCCCTTTGAAGTCACCTCACGCCGGACTTCCAACCCGCATGTCCTTCATAAATATATTCGTATGATACCGGAAGTGCAGCCACAATCAAAAATGGCAAATGGGCGCAAACGCCGAAAATAAATATTTTATTTTATATTTGAACCCCTATGAAAACAAAATTTAGTTGTTTTCATAGGGGTTACTTATATATTTCCTAAAAATCCACATACTATTGTTATCTTTCTTTTTTAGGAGATACGTCCATGAAAAAATATCTACTTTGGCTAATTCCCATTGCAGCAGGTTTCATCAACGGTTTACTTGGAACCGGTGGCGGTATTATTTTGATTTTATGTCTTAAATATATCTTGACATTTGAGAGCGAAGAAGCAAGTAAAAATCTATTTGCGCTAACCATTGCCGCTATTTTTCCCATGTCGATTGCCAGTGCTGTTATCTATGCTTTTCATGGAAACATTGTAATGAATGATCTATACCGTTATCTTCCGGGTGCGGTAGCCGGCGGACTTGCCGGCGCATTCCTTTTGGGAAAAATCAACCCCAATCTCCTGAAAAAACTTTTTGCAGGACTCATTATTTTTGTTGGCATCCGCATGTTTTTCACATAAGGAGGATTTGTTTTATGCAATATATTGGGGATTTTATTGCCAGTGCTTGCATCGCAGCCATGGCAGGACTGGGAATTGGCGGCGGCGGACTGCTGATTATTTATCTGACTTTGGTCAAACACATGCCGCAGCTGCCGGCACAAGGAATTAATCTTTTATTCTTTTTATTTGCCAGCGGAAGTTCTTTGGTGATTCATTTCAAACAAAAGCGGATTGACTGGAAACTGCTCCTGATTCTAGCGCCGCTCGGCGTTATCGGCGCCGTTGTAGGAAGCTATGTGGCAAAACTCATCTCTCCCCTGCTGATCCGCCGAATTTTCGCCGGACTGCTCATTGTTTCCGGTATTATAGAACTTCTGAAACGTGAAAAGAAAAGTAATGAAAAACAAACGGTACAATCTTAATCTTATTTATTTTCTCAATCTGTTGACCTATTAAAATTATCATAAACAATGAAAAGGAGTTACTCTTATGAATGATGACAGAAGAAAAGTCGTTTTAATTGGAACTGGTATGGTTGGCATGAGTTATGCTTATGCCCTGCTGAATCAAAACAGTTGTGACGAACTGGTTTTGATTGATATAGACCGTCAGCGTGCGGAAGGTGAAGCAATGGATTTGAACCATGGTCTCGCGTTCTCCGGTTCCAATATGAAAATCTATGCCGGAGAATATAGTGATTGCCGTGATGCAGATATTGTTTGTATCTGTGCAGGTGTTGCCCAAAAATCAGGCGAATCCCGTCTTGATTTGTTACAGCGCAATGCGGAAATTTTCCGCTCTATCATCGATCCTGTCACCCGTTCAGGTTTTGGCGGTATTTTTCTGGTGGCAACCAATCCTGTGGATATTATGACCCGTATTACCTATGCCTACTCCGGTTTTAATTCCGCGCGTGTGATTGGAACAGGAACGGCGCTTGACACTGCACGGCTGCGCTATCTGCTGGGAGATTACTTTTCTGTAGACCCGCGCAATATGCACGCTTACGTTATGGGTGAACACGGCGACAGTGAATTTGTGCCATGGAGTCAGGCAATGCTTGCTACCAAACCAATCTCTACAATTTGTGACGAATCGGGTGGACGGTTTCAGTTTGAAGATATTCAAAAATTATCGGAAGAAGTGCGCGGCGCGGCCCAGAAAATTATCGCTGCCAAACACGCGACTTACTACGGTATTGGTATGGCAATGGTACGAATTACGCGTGCTATCTTCGGCAACGAGAGCAGTATTTTAACCGTCTCCGCTATGCTGCGCGGTGAATATGGACAAAACGATATTTATGCAGGCGTTCCGTGTATTGTAAACCGCAACGGCGTTCAAAAAGTACTCTCCCTCTCACTCACAAAAAAGGAATTACAACAGTTTTCCACCTCTTGCGAAACACTGAAAAGCTTTTATCAAGACCTTAATATCTAAATGCAACAAACAACTCCGTCACAGCTTGAAATATAAGTTGTGGCGGAGTTGTTTTGTTTATACCCCCTCTATCAACTCATTCCATAAAATTATATTATTTTTTTCATTTGCTGCTTTGAAATTTTTTCCGGTTTATGGTATACTAAATAATATGAATTTATTACGATTATTTTTTTACATAAACCGCTGAAACAGGAGGGGCAGCAGCATGAAATCGTTTCAACCATACATCAAAAAATATTGGCTTCCGTTCTCATTTGCTGTTCTCTGTGTCTTTGGAGAGGCAGTCTGCGATTTACTCCAGCCAACCATTATGTCTCATATTATCGACGATGGCGTTGCCACCGGTCATCTGCAAACTGTTTGGCAGCTTGGTGCGTTGATGCTTTTTGTTACCGGCATTGGATTATGCCTTGCCGTCACACGCAACTATGTTTCCAGCAATGTTTCGCAGTGTTTCGGTGCAGAACTGCGCCTTGACCTCTATCAAAAAGTGATGTCGCTTTCTCTGACCAGCGCGGATAAATTCGGCAGTGGTTCACTTATCACCCGCATTACAAATGATGTTTCACAGGTATCACAATTTGTTCACGGTCTCATGCGCATTTTTGTGAAAGCCCCACTCACCTGTATCGGCAGCATTATTTTAGCCGTCATGCTTAATCCACGGCTCAGTCTCATTTTATTGGGCGCCATTCTTATCGTTGCCGCGCTCATTGTGATTAGCATGAAATTAAGCTACCGCCGCTATTCTAAAGTCCAATATGCAATGGATAGCGTGAATACAACTGTGCAGGAATATTTGATGGGCGTTCGGCTCGTAAAAGCTTTCGGTATGACAAAACAGGAAGAAAAACGGTTTGACCATGTAAACGAAAATCTGACGCAGACGAATATCTCGGCGCAGCGGGTCAATACCGTTTTCTCGCCGCTCATGTCACTTGCCATGAATATTGGCATCGCTGCTGTTATCTATGCCGGCAGTCTGATGTTTCAGCGTAATACGGTTCATGTTGGACAAATCATTGCATTTACCAACTATATGGCACAGATTTTAGGTTCTCTCATGCATATCACCAACATGTTTAACAATTTTGTGCGGACGCGTGCGTCCGCCGGTCGTATTGACGAAATTTTTGCGCAGCAAGATTGCTTATCGCAACATTCTGATACAACACCAAACCAGCAGGACGGAATTTCTTTTGAACACGTTTCCTTTTCCTATCCGCAAAGCGGTTCCCTTCCCGCTCTACAAAATATTCATTTTCATCTGAACCGCGGCGAAACGCTTGCAGTCATTGGACCAACCGGTTCCGGAAAATCTACGCTGGTTTGGCTTTTGCTGCGTTTTTATGACCCGCAGGAAGGTACCATTCGGCTGGACGGCAAAGATATCCGCAGCATTGACCCTGCCGAATTGCGCGCTAAAATCTCTGTTGCGCCGCAGCAGAGTATGCTGTTCTCCGGTACAGTCTCCGACAACATTAAGTTTGGTAATTCCGGTGCAAACCGGCAAGAACTCATACATGCCGCCGACGCGGCGCAGGCGCATGAGTTTATCATGCACATGCCGCAGCAATATGAAAGTTTGCTGGGACAAAGCGGCGTCAATCTTTCCGGCGGACAAAAACAGCGTCTTTCTATTGCGCGTGCTGTTTTAAAAAATGCTGATATTTTGATTCTGGACGATTCCACCAGCGCGCTTGATGCAGTAACGGAAGCGCGTGTGCGTCATAATTTAAAACACTGGCAGGAAGAACAAACCGTGTTACTCATTACACAACGTATCGGAACCGCCATGGGTGCTGACCGTATTTTGGTGCTGGATGATGGCAAGATAGCAGGCTTCGGCACGCACACAGAATTGATGGAGAACTGCGAAACCTACCGCGATATATATCATTCCCAAATTGGAGAGGAGGCTGCATTTCATGGCTAAATCTGCTCCACAAACAGAAGTTGCCATTCCGCGCATGGGCGGCGGCCGCGGTGGTGCAGGACGTTTTAAACCGACAGAAAAGCCCAAAAATGCTTGGCACACACTATTCCGACTGCTCCGCATTTATTTAAAACAATGGAACTACATATTGATTGCCATTGTTCTAACGCTGTTTTCTGCCTTGCTGTCTTTGGCAGTGCCGCTGTTGATAGGTCGCGCGGTCAACACCTTTAACATTGCTTCCACCGCGGTAGATACACCATTGCTCGGCCGGATTCTTGCAGCTTTAACCGCCGCTTATCTGGCAAATTGGCTCGTGACAACCCTCAATGGTTGGATGATGGCAGGCGTTTCCCAAAATCTTGTCAAATCTATGCGGCAAACCTTATATGAAAAACTGCAAAAACTGCCGCTGAAATTTTATGATACCCATCCGCATGGCGATACCATGAGCCGTATCACCAATGATATTGATAACATCAGCAGTACCATTGCGCAAGCAACGACAGAACTGTTTTCCAGCATTTTAAATATTACCGGTTCGCTGGTGATGATGCTGGTGCTTAGTATTCCACTGACTTTCGTTGCCCTGATTTCTATTCCGTTGGTACTGCTCTTGACGCGTTCCATCGCCTCTCGCAGCCGCTATAATTTCACGCAGCAGTTCCGTGCAATGGGGACGCTGGGCGGGTTGATTGAGGAAAGTATTCATGAACTGAAAATGGTAAAAGCGTTTCACAAAGAAGAGGATATGATTGCTAAATTTGCCCGTTTCAACAACGAACTACTGCAATATTCGGTCAAAGCGCAGGTATGGTCCGGTCTGTTAATGCCGCTGATGAACGTAATCAACAACATCAGTTTTGGCTGTGTCGCCTGCGCGGGCGGTTTGCTCTCTGTCCGCGGCGTCATTTCTGTTGGAACCATTGCCAGTTTCATCACCTATTCCAAACAATTCGGACAGCCGCTCAATAACATTGCCGGTATGTTCAATTCCATTCAGTCCGCTTTAGCGGGCGCAGAACGCGTTTTTGAAATTATGGACGAACCGGAAGAACCGCAGGACAGTTTGACACCTGCTGCATTGGAACACCCCAAAGGCGCTGTATCTTTTGAACATGTTTCTTTTTCCTATACGGAAAACAAACCAGTTTTAACTGACGTCAGCTTTCAGGTTGCGCCGGGCCAAACGATTGCGCTTGTCGGCGAAACGGGTGCAGGCAAAACAACAATCGTCAATCTGCTCACCCGATTTTATGATGTTACAAGCGGTAGTATCTGTATTGACGGCGTAGATATTCGGGACTTTAAGCGTGAAACGCTGCGGCATTGTTTTTCCGTTGTGTTACAGGATACCTGTTTATTCACCGGTACCATTGCCGACAATATCCGCTATGGCAATCCAAATGCTTCTGATGAAGAAGTGCAAAATGCTGCAAAACTTGCCCACGCGCATTCTTTTATCTCCCGCTTGCCACAGGGATACCGGACAATGGTTTCCGGCAGTACCGATAACTTAAGTCAAGGACAGCGGCAGCTTTTAGCGATTGCACGGGCATTTCTCACCAACGCACCCATTTTAATCTTGGACGAAGCGACCTCCAGCGTGGATACACGGACGGAAAAAAATATTCAAAAAGCCATGTTGCATTTAATGGAAGGGCGTACCAGTTTTCTGGTTGCACACCGGCTTTCCACCATTCGTGACGCCGACCGTATCATGGTAATCGGAGACCAAGGCATTTTAGAAAGCGGCACACACACAGAATTAATGCAGCAAAAAGGGCATTATTATGCCATGGTAATCAGTCAAATGGGACTGGAGAACATTTTTATATAAGCAAAACACGCTTTGAAAGCGTCAGGCTACTGCAACTGCTTCAAAAAAGCAGTAATCCCTTCCATGATGTCTGCAAACGTTTCATCAAAATTTCCGGTATACCATGGGTCTGCAATGTCCCGCGGGCAACCTGAAAAATCCAGCAACCGATATACTTTCTTCTCCGGGTCTCCGCCAAAAATGCGCAAAATCGACCGTATATTGGCGGTTTCCATGCCCAAAATATAATCATATGCCGCATAATCCTCTTTGGAAAGCTGTATGGCTGTTTTGCCCGCTGTGGAAATACCCAATTCAGCAAGTTTTTTTCTGGTTCCGATATGGGGCGCATTTCCCAGTTCTTCTGTGCTTGTTGCAGCGGAACGAATAAAAAATTCTTTTCCCCTGCCTTGTTTTCTCACAATGTCTTTCATCAAAAACTCCGCCATAGGCGAACGGCAGATATTTCCAAGACATACAAACATCACTTTATACATTGTTTTTTCCTTTCTCTGTTCTTCTACCTACAAGCGATTTTATTTAAAACGTCTCAACTTGCGAATACATTTCTGATATACGGCATTGTCTTCACGGCTAAAATGTTCTTCACTAAAATATTCTAATGGAAACCACCCCACAGCACTATTTTCATCAACCTTTTTCTGTAACGGCTGGTTTTCATCACAGATAAAACAATAGGAAACGGAAAAATGCAAATGCGGACTTACCTGTTCTCCGTTTTTTACATGTCTCGCCACAGGAAAAATATCCAGCGTGGCAATTTCCTGTGACAACGGAATCAGTTTTTTGGCGCCCGTTTCTTCCCGAACTTCCCTTTCCGCCACCTGAAGCAAATTTTCTTCTCCGTCTGCGTGACCGCCTGCCCAAGACCAAGTTTTGCGCAAATTATGATACACCAATAACACCTTGGAGAGAGCCGGATTCACCACAAATCCGGAACTGGTGATGTGTGCAGTGCTGTTCTCCCGAAACAGAAGTTTTTTTTGAAACTGCTTTGCCGCTTGCAACATTGTCGCACGGTCAGCCTCCTCCTGCGCTGTTTCGGGCTGATAGTGTTCTAATTGTCTGATAAAATCCCATTCCATACGTTTTTCCACCACCAACCCCATTATTTTTTAGCAGATTCTCGGCAGTCCTTCTCCGAATAATTCTGAAATGATACGTGAGCCGCCAATCGCCGTGTTCATAAAGACCGCGCTTTCCTGCCGCCGGCACACCTGCCCAATGATAGCAGCGTTCGCACCATATTTGGCATTTCGCATACATTCCAGCGCTTTTTCTGCATCTGTTCCATCAACAACTGCCACCATTTTTCCCTCGTTGCCCATATAGAGCGGGTCCAGTCCCAATACGCCGCAAAAGCCCTGTACTGCTGCCGAAACCGGAATTCTCTGTTCTTCTAATTCTATAGAATTACCGCTTGCCTCAGCAAACTCATGTAAAATGGTTGCCAAACCGCCGCGCGTCACATCACGCATTGCTTTTACCTGCACGCCGCTTGCCAGCAAAACATTCACCATGTCCCCCAGCGGCGCACAATCACTGACAATTTGATTTTCAATCCCCATTCGCGCGCTCATAATGGCGGCGTGGTGGTCTCCCAGCTGACCTGAAACCAAAACCGCGTCGCCGACAGAACAGTTTACCGCACCAAAATTTCTGCCCTCCGGCACAAATCCGACACCGGCTGTATTGATATAGATACCGCCCTGTCCTTCAATCACTTTGGTATCGCCGGCAACAATCATAACGCCTGCTTCACGCGCCGTCTCCGCCATAGAGTGGACAATTTTCTCCAGTTCCTCCAGCGACGCGCCTTCTTCCAAAATAAAACCGCAAGTCAAGTATTGCGGCTGTGCGCCGCTCATCAGCAAATCATTCACCGTCCCGCAGACGGCAAGCCGCCCAATATCTCCGCCCGGAAAAAGCAGCGGCGACACAACAAAACTATCCGTTGTCACTGCCAAGCGTCCCGCGCCCGGTACCACAGCAGCATCTTCCATACGCGCCAAAACCGGATTGTGAAACGCTTTGGCAAAAACGGTATCAATCAATTCTGAGGTTGCGGTTCCGCCGCTGCCGTGCGCCATTGTAATCTTCATAGATAAGCCCTACTTTCTGCTATTAAAGTGATGAAAACAACTGCCTTCCTGTGACACCATACACGCTCCCTGTGGCGTTGACGGCGTACATGCGCTGCCAAACAGCGGACATTGTTCCGGCTGCAATCTTCCTGTCAGCACCTGCGCGCAGCAACACCCCTTGTTGCCGCCGTTATCCTGTTCCAATCCGCCGCTGCCTGCGTCATAAGCTTCATATTCCGGTCGCAGCATCAATCCGGAATTTGCTACCATTCCTATTCCGCGCCACGCCGCCGCACACGGCTCAAAATATTTCTGCACCATTTGCTGCGCCTGCCGGTTACCATCCGGTGTAACCGCAGATTGATATAAATTTACAACGCCGGACTGTCCCTGCCGCTGCACCAATGTATAAACTGCCGCCAGCAGCTGCGGCCCATCGAATCCTGCCACTACAAAGGGCAATTTATATTTTTCCGACAGCGGAATAAAATAATCACTGCCCGTCACTACGCTAACATGCCCGGGCGCCAAAAATCCATCTATTCCGTGATTTTGATTGGCACAAATCCAATCAATCACCGGCGGCATAGTTTTTAGCGACGTCAGCAAGGATAAATTGGTAATACCTTCACGCCGCATATGTTCTAGCAACATCGCATAAATAGGGGCAGTTGTTTCAAATCCGACTGCTGCAAACACAAACCGCTCCGCTTTCTGCTCCATCGCCAAACGCAGCGCGTCCATCGGCGAATATACCATTTGAACATAACCGCCAACCGCCCGCGCGTCGTTCAGGCTCATGCGGCTGCCCGGCACCCGCAGCATGTCTCCGAATGTCACAACGGTCTGCTCCATGGACAACTCCACCAAGCGGTCAATATAACTCGTTACCGTCACGCAGACAGGACAACCAGGTCCGGAAACAAGCGTAATACGCGGAGAAAGCAAACTTCTCAGTCCGGTCTGTGCAATCGCTGCCGTGTGCGTCCCGCAGACCTCCATCAAACGCAGCGGTGTTCCGTCGTATTCTTTCAAAAATTGCGCTATCTGCCTCATAACTGTTTCATTTCCTCCAGCAGTGCAAGCAATTCATCGCTCTCCTGTTTGCTCATAACCTGCAAAATACAGCCGGCATGAACCAAAACGCGGTCGCCTTCTTTGACCTGCACCAATCCTGCCTCCGCCCGCACCAAATTTCCCTGAAAATCAACGGTTGCCGTTGTTCCCTCTAATTTCACAACTGTTCCGGGCATTGCCACACACATGTTCATCACCTTCATTTATTACATTCTCTTGCTAGACATAAGAGATTCTAATCGTTTCGCTGCTATCCATGCCTGTCCCAAACATATCCCGCCGTCTCCCGGTGGTACAGCGCGGTTTAAATAAACCTGAAATCCCTG
The DNA here is from genome assembly GCA_946555455.1 of uncultured Clostridia bacterium. GTDB lineage: Bacteria > Bacillota > Clostridia > RUG12999 > RUG12999 > JAAWTG01. The sequence continues at coordinate 11,962 of CAMNSU010000046.1, forward strand.
TTGTTCCAGCATAGAAACACATGCTTCCGTCAATATACGGTTAGCAAAAACGCCGCCGCTGAGCGCCACATTGTTTTCGCCTGTTTCCCGCCGGATATGGGCGCAAACACCCGCGATAGCTTCCGCCAAGGCAAGATGAAATTCCAACGCCAGCTGGTCTCTATCCACACCGGCAGTAGATTTTTCTGCTAAATAGCGTATATATGCTTTGCGCTGAATTTGCCACAATGCTTCGCGTTTTTCAATTTCAAAACGAAACCGTTCTCTTTCCTGTTTTTCCGCTGAAAACGCACGAAACGCCGCTTGTTCCAAGGCTGACGCACATTCCCCTTCATAGGTGTTTTCCTGCCCTACACCTAACAAAAAGCTGACTGCGTCAAAAAAACGTCCGACGCTAGAGGAACGGCTGATATTAACCTTGTGCAAAATGGCTGACTGTACAAGCGAAAAGTCCGGCGTATCATCAGACAATCCCGCAGCAACCAAATGGCACTGTGCGCAAAGCTGCGCATCTTTTGCAGCGCGGTCTCCGCCACAAAGTAAAATAGGCTCTAAACAACCTGCCCGCTGCATGGTTTCTTCTTTGCAGAGCAAAAATTCTCCGCCCCAAACGCCGCCGTCCAGTCCATACCCTGTTCCATCAAAACACACGCCAATGCAGGACGACAATCCATGTTCCGCCATCACTGATGCGGCGTGCGCATGGTGATGCTGCACTTTCAAAAGCGGAATTTTCCGTTCATACGCGATTTCCTGCGCACGTTTCACGGAATGATATGCTGTATGCATGTCACACACAACCGCCCCGGGCTGAATGTCAAACAACTTTTGCATTCTATCCAGTTCCCTGTCATACATTTGGGCTACCTTGCGGCTTTCCATGTCTCCCAAATATTGACTGATATAGGCGCGTTGCCCCGCCGCCAAACAAAAACTGGCTTTCAAATCACCGCCCGCCGCCAAAATGGGAACAGAAAACGCCTGCTTTGTTAAAATCGGCAGCGGCACATAGCCGCGGCTGCGCCGAATCAACTGCTGTCCGCCGCATAGAATCTGCGCAACGGAATCATCTAACGGCGCCGTAATACGCCGTTTATGATACAACACACCGTCCACCTGCCCTGAAAACTGTTCCAGCATTTGTGTGTCCTGTACGACAAGCGGATCCCCGCTCTTATTTCCGCTCGTGACAACAAGCGGTCCACACTGTTCGGTTAGCAAATGGTGCAGCGGAGAATATGGTAAAAATGCCCCGATATATGCGCTGTTTTCTATCATTTCTCTGCAAAAGCATTCCGTCCGCTTTTTCAGCAAAACAATAGGACGCGCCTGACTTTCCAACAGGTTTTGTTCCTCTGCATTCACATGACAAAATTCACAAACCGTCTCCGGTGTGGGAAACATAACGGCAAGCGGTTTCTTTTTCCGCTCTTTGATTTGACGCAGACGCACCACCGCCGATTGCATGTCTGGACGGCATACAAACTGATATCCGCCAATCCCTTTTATGGCGATTATTCCGCCTTGCTCCAACTTTTCTGCTGCACGGCATAAAGCGTTTTCTCCGCTCCACTCGTTATTGCCCGCCCGAAACAACAATTGCGGCCCGCACTCGTGGCAGGAAATTGTCTGCGCGTGCATACGCCGCACATCGCCCCAATATTCCTCCGCGCAAGTATCACACAGCGGAAACGCTTGCATGGTAGTCGTCTCTCTGTCATACGGAATGCCCTCCATGATACTGTAGCGCGGCCCACAGGCAGTGCAGCTGATGAACGGATGGCGAAATCGTCTGTTGTCCGGCGTATGGAGTTCTTCCAAGCACCGGCGGCAAGTGGGTAAATCCGGCGGTAAAATGGGTGTTTCCGTTGTTACTCCGCCGCTGGGTAAAATCGCAAATTCCTTCCAAGAAGGCTGGTGCTGCAGCCACTCCGTTTCCAGTCGAAGAATGACCGCTCCCTCCGGCGGCTCGTTTTCCAGTTGCTGCAAAAATGCGGCGATTTTCGTTTCGCTGCCTTGCAGCAAAATTTCAACAATACCGCCGCAATTGCGCACACTGCCACACAATCCCAACCGTCGCGCCAGACGCGCAGTATAGGGGCGGAATCCCACGCCCTGCACCACACCAATGGCATTCACGCGGCATGTCATTGCGCTTCAATGCTCTCTATCGCCATTTCTTTTCCAACCTCGCTCGGTTCCCCTTCCGTACCGCAGTGCGGACATTCAAAATGAAACGGACGGCGCGCAAACAACTCGCGGCAATTCGGACAGCGCAGCATTGTCTTAACCGGCTTCACACAAATTTCCGCACCTTCACATATGGTACCAACCGCAGCTTCCTCAAAATGCAACCGGATACTGTCACCGGAAAAACCGGAACTTTCCCCAATTACTAAGTTGATTTTTGTGACTTTGCTCTTTCCTTCCGCTTTCGCTTGGTCTATCGCATGTTCAATAATATGGATTGCTTCATGATATTCATGCATGATTTGTTTCCTTCTTTCCTCAGTATTTTTGCCCCAAATACTCGGACAATACGTTTTCCCTACGTCTTTTGCCCTCAATCTCGTTCATTTCAGAATATTGATAATAATGGAGAGCCGAATCAATTTGTGACCCGCCTCTCATTTCTGCCCTATTGTTCTGCATTTTCCTGTTTTTCAGTTTCTTCCAGCGGTTCCGGCTCCGGCTGGACATAAGATTCCGTCGGTTTTTGCGCTTCCGGCTGCGGATACGGTGGACACATGGATAAACATTTTTTTGGACAACTTTCCACACAATAACCGCATTGGATACAGCCAAACCGTTCAATCGACCACTGTTTTTCACCACGGTCTACCGTAATTGCCCCAGTGGGACATTTCTTAGAGCACAACCCACAAAAAACGCAAGATTGAATCTCAATTTCTACATGTCCACGCGTCCGCGCAAAAAATTCTTTCGGCTGCGCCGGATAATTGCGTGTAGCCGGTTTTGAAAACAGATTTTTCAGGACGGTTTTTGTAAAATTCATCATATTCATATCAATTACCTCTCTGTACAGCTAATACAAGGGTCAATTGTCAAAATCAAAATCGGCACGTCTGCAAGCTGACAGCCTTTCAATGTTTCCAGCATACCCGGCAGGTTTGCAAAAGTGGGAGTGCGTACACGCACCCTGTCCAGAAACTTCGTGCCGTTTGCTTTCACATAATAGATTGCCTCGCCGCGCGGCTGTTCTACACGCATGAAATGTTCGCCTTGCGGGAACCCTTTCACCGCTGCCGCAAGTTCTCCCTCCGGTATTTTGGCAGCCGCCTGACGAATCAAATCAATAGACTGAAAAATCTCCCGAATCCGAACGTCGCAGCGCGCATAGCAATCGCCGACATCACTGGTAATCGGTTCAAAATCCAATTCGGGATATGCAGCATATCCCAGCTTACGATTATCCAGCGCAATACCGCTGGAGCGCATAAACGGTCCGACTGCGCCTAATTCATGCGCCTGCTGCTTTGTCAACACACCAACGTCACGTAACCTGCTGTTGACAGCATAGTCCTCCAAAAATGTTTTTGTGAGCACTTTCAATTCCTGTTCAATGTCGTCGAATACTTTCAAAAATTCCCGCAGCATTTCCTTGTCCATATCTTTGCGGACGCCGCCGACTTTATTCACGGAAAATATAACTCTTCCGCCCGTAGACATTTCAAACATATCCAGAATTTTTTCGCGCATACGCCACGACTGCATAAACAGGCTTTCAAATCCAAATGCGTCCGCCAGCAATCCCAGCCACAGCAAATGACTGTGAATGCGCGACATTTCGCACCAAATTGTCCGCAAATAATTCGCGCGCGGCGGGACAACGACGTCCATAATATTTTCAACCGCGCTGCAATAGCCCATGCCATGCATGAAACTGCAAATGCCGCAGATACGCTCCGCCACATAGACATATTCTTGAAAATCCTTTTTCTCAACCAATTTCTCCAGTCCACGGTGTACAAATCCAATGGACGGAATCGCTTCTATCACTTTTTCGTCCTCCAAAACCAAGTCCAGATGAATTGGTTCCGGCAGGACAGGATGTTGTGGCCCGAATGGTACCACGCTACGTACTGACATGTTTCTTCCCTCATTTCATATCCGTTTTCCCGCCGTTTACTGGAACGGCTTTTTGTGTTCAATCCGGTAAAGGTTCCCCTCATAATCTAATGTCATCAGCTTCACCTTAATACCAAAAAGGTCTTGAATTTCATTTTCATACAAAAACGCCGGCGCATAAATATTGCTGATACTCATGATTTCAGCGCCCGGCATGACCCGCATCCGAAGCCCAATCATATCATAATCTTTTCCGAATGAATAGGTAATTTCATATTCGTCTTCAACCTTGGTTGCACAAATTTGAATCAGACGGTAGCCGTCGTGATGAATTTTCAATGCCTCCGGTACCAGGCTGCCCGGACCAATCGTGGTAATTCCTTCCATACTCTTTACGCCTCCTTGCTGCTCACTTGTTCCTGCGAGAGTGCTTTTTTCTTTTCGTCCAGCAACGCAACTGCCCGAACAACGCCATCTATAATCGCTTCCGGACGCGCAGCGCAGCCGGGCACATAAATATCAACCGGCAAAACCGTATCCACGCCGCCCAAAATATTATAACACTCTTTAAAAATCCCACCGTTACATGCACATACGCCAACTGCCACAACCACCTTTGGATTGGGCATTTGTGAATATAACTGTTTGACAACCGGCGCATTTTGCGCGTTGATACCGCCGGTAATCAAAAAAATGTCCGCATGTTTGGGATTTCCTGTATTCATCACGCCAAAACGCTCCACATCATAAACGGGCGTCAGACATGCAAGCACTTCAATATCGCAGCCATTGCAGCTTGACCCGTCATAATGCATAAGCCATGGCGATTTCGACACTTTCATAAATTCCTCTCCTCTATCAGATGATTTGCTTTTCTCAAGGGTTCTTATATCACTGTAATAATCATCAAATTGATAACACCTGCCACCAATGTTACCAGCCAGGCTGATTTCAACATACTCTGCCATTTTACACGAGGAAACACGTTATCAATGACAATCTCCAAAAAATAGGATATCGCACATACAACAATTGCAGCAATGGCGCTCCACCAAGACGCTTTATAGAAAAACAAGCCAACAACGCCCAGCAAAAAGATATTTTCATACCAATGCGACAGTTCCACAAGTCCCAAAACGCTTCCCGACAATTCCGTTGTCAATCCCTGTACCATCTCCTGATGCGCATGGTGAGAGGTGGACAAGTCAAACGGCGATTTGCGAAATTTGATGGTTAAAATATATACAAATCCAATAAAGATACCGGGCAGATAGACAATCGCCGGCAACCCATCATACAAAATCATTTCCCTTACATTAAACGTACCTGTCGCCACGTAAAATCCAATCGCTACTAACAGTACCATCGGTTCATATGCCATCATTTGCATCAGTTCCCGCTGCGCCCCCATAGAACTATAGGGTGAATTCGCAGAGCAAGAGGACATAGTGAAAAAGATACCTGCCAACGTTAATGCAAAGAACACCAACAACAAATCTCCGCCAAAAAAGAACAACGCGCCGCTGAATACAACAAACAGCAAAAATCCGCCTACCAAAAAATTTTGCACGTCATTGACCACAACAACCTCTTTGGAAAACAATTTGTATACATCATAAAACGGCTGCAGCAGGGGCGGTCCCTGCCGCCCCTGCAAGCGCGCTGTGAGTTTTCGGTCAATTCCCTGCAAAAGTCCGCCCAGAACCGGCGCTAAAATGATGTAACAAACCGCCCCTAAAATCTGCCATACCATCACACAGCACCTCCAATCGCCAAAATCATCAGCACAATCAGTCCCGCTGTAGACAAAATCAGCGAGGGTTTCAGCAGTTTCTTTTCCCCAAACCAATCGTCCAAATACCAGTTTGCAAGATACATTGGCTTGGTTTTCCCATAGGAATCTGTAAACGTTCTGTCATCGCCTGTATTTACACCGCCCATATAGGAGGTTACCATTTTATTTTTTCTGTGAATCGTCAAAAGGCGCATGGCAACCGGCAAAATGACAATCGCACACAACATCAGCGCCATGATATGGATATTCCCGCTGCTAATAATCGCCGGCAGCGTCTGATGGAACATATCACCTAAAAACGGCTCAATCAAATAGCTGGATACCACCGGAAATGTCAGACATAATAAACACATAAGAACCGCCTGACAAATCAAACTGAGCCATTCGCTCCCTTTTGTGATATCTTCCAAACGTTCCGAATTGTGGTGAACTGCCACCAGACTTCCCAGCCATTTTGTCCAATAAAAGAGCGTTGTGGCAGAACCGAATATCAGAAATACAACCAACAAAATACTGTTGGAATCCACAAATGCTTTGAGCGCCGCCCACTTTGAAATGAGCATTCCAAACGGAGCCAAAAACATACCTGCAATCCCGACAATCATAACGAATGCCAGACGCGGCAATTTCACAATCAACCCATGCATATCCTCAATGTTCCGGCTGCCCGTTACATTTTCCACCGCTCCCACGGACAAGAACATTAACGACTTAGATACTGCATGGAAAATCATCAGCAAAATGCCTGCCCAAACCGCCTCATGCATTCCAATACCGGCACATGCTGTAATAAGTCCAAGATTCGATATGGTGGAATATGCCAAAACCTTTTTGGCGTCGCTCTGCGCAATCGCCAGCATGGAGGTCATAAAAAAGGTGAACCCGCCAATGGTTGTCACCATTGTTCCTGCCAAATTCGCACACAGTGCGGGCGCGAGACGCAGCAGCAAATACACGCCGGCTTTCACCATTGTTGCCGAGTGCAAAAGTGCGGAAGTTGGCGTTGGCGCTACCATGGCGCCAAGCAGCCAGCTCGAAAAGGGCATTTGCGCGCTTTTGGTCAAACCTGCAAATGCCAATAATGTAATCGGAATAATTGCTACAGGTACCATGGTGCCCAGTTGAATCACGGTCTGCAATTCCAGCGTTTCCAGCCGAATTGCGCAATAGGCAATTGCCGCGGCAAATCCAAGTCCGCCGAGCAAGTTCATCCATAATGCGCGGAAGGAATTGCGCATTGCCTCTTCCGTCTGGTTATACCCAATCAACAGAAAAGAACAAACACTTGTAATTTCCCAGAAAAAATAGAGCCAGACTAAATTGCTGGAAAACACCAGCCCAAACATCGCGCCAAGAAAAACGAACAAAAGCGCAAAGAAATAACTACGCCGTTTTTTGAATTCTGTATGATGACTGTGATAGTCTTTCATGTATCCCATTGCATAGACACAAATCAGACATCCCACAATGCCAATAATCAAACACATGATAATAGTCAGCTTATCAGAAGCTACATGAAATCCGCCAAGTTCTGTTCTGCCGGTTAATTCCAGCCAAGTCATAAGTCCTGTCTGTGCAGCAGAAAGCAATGCCACATAATATTTCCGGTGGCGGAAGGCAAAGTAAAAAATCAATCCCATCAGCAGCCATTCGCCTCCAAGCATCAGCTTATCGACAAATTCCGTATGTACAAAGTAGCGATGCGTTTCACCGGAAATCAATTCTGTAACCGCATAACCAATTACTGCCGTTACAATCACAGCACACAGCCCAAACAGCGTATATTTACGAACCGGACCACTCTTACGCATGAAAAACAACAACAATGCTGCTAAAAATGGAAAACAAATCAGAAATATTACCATTTCCAAAGTCATTCACCCTTTTCCCTCTAATTTTAAAAGATTCCCCATGCCATTGTAATACAAAAAATTGTATACAATTTATATGCCGAGAAACTCCCCTCTATGTAAAATGGCATACGCCACTATATTAGCATTCTAATTATACTCCTCTTTTTGTCAACTGTCAATAAGGTTAAACTGCATAAATTTTAATCTACGAATCAGGAAATATCTGCTCAATTTCCTGGGAAATCTATCTGCAATTTCCATATGTTCTGATTCTATAAACTCTTTCGACTCTTAAAATCAGTTTCATCGCTGCTCATATCATCTAGCAAAAAATTTACTGTCAGAATACACAAATCTAAAAGTTTTATTTTATAATGTTTTAAAGTTATTTACTAATTTTTTTTCATTTTACTAAAATTCCTTGACTTTTATATAGATATGAATTAAAATAGTCGCATAGATATACTTTTAGTGATTAAAATGCAAACAGAAAGAGTTTTTTCGTGTCTCCTCAATCTACAACAAAATAATTATGTACCACTTGTTTCAAAAATGCAATGCAACTACAATAGAAACCGGTTCCCTCTCGTGAGAAATGCTACTTATGCCAGATACATCTAACTCTAAAAGAACCTCATATGGAATCTAAAATTTTTATATGCTTAAAAGAAAGGAATGTTTTTTATGGTAATTAAGCAACTAGACGCAAAAAGATTTACTTATTTTCAAAACCAGCTGATTCAATGGGCGCAGCAAGACCCATTAGATGCCAGTTTTAACGTGACAATAACAGTAAATACAAAAGAATATATTTTAAAAGTTCAGCCGGATACCAAATACCGTATCGCTGCCCTACAGGCATGGGAAGTTGACCGTGA
>CAMNSU010000047.1 GCA_946555455.1 uncultured Clostridia bacterium
TCAAAGGCGACGTGAAAGGGCGCGTCAAACATCACTACAGTATTTTCCGAAAAACCTATGCGCAGGGACGGAGTTTTGACGAAATCTACGATATTTTTGCGCTGCGGGTGATTGTGGATTCCGTGGCGGAATGTTATGCTGTTTTGGGTGCGATACACGATATGTATAAACCCATTCCGGGACGCATTAAAGATTACATTGCCATGCCCAAACCCAATATGTATCAATCGCTGCATACAACGGTGGTGGGCAAAAACGGTACGCCATTTGAAATCCAAATCAGGACACATGAAATGCATCATGTGGCGGAATTTGGTATCGCGGCGCACTGGAAATATAAACAGGGTATCAGTAAATCCAGTATCGAATCCAAACTCGCGTGGATTCGGCAAATCATGGAGTTGCAGGATACGCTGACAGATGACGAAGAGTTTATGAAAGCGCTGAAAACAGACATGTTTGCAGACCAAGTGTTTGTGTTCACACCCAAAGGCGACGTAATTGCTTTGGCGGCGGGCGCGTGCCCCATTGATTTTGCCTACAGCATTCACAGCGCGATTGGCGCTAAAATGATGGGGGCGAAGGTGAACGGAAAACTGGTGCCGCTGGACTATGTGCTGCAAAACGGCGATATTGTGGACATTCTGACGAGTAAATCGGTACACGGTCCCAGCCGCGACTGGCTGAAAATTGTGAAAACGTCCGGTGCACGCAGCAAAATCAATCAATGGTTCAAAAAAGAGCGGCGAGAGGAAAACATTCAGCACGGAAAAGATTTGATTGAAAAAGAAGTGAAAAAATCCGGTTATACGCACACGCAATTGTTTGACGACACCACCATTGGACAGGTGTTGAAAAAGCATAATTTCGGGAACTTAGACGATTTATACAGCGCAGTGGGCTATGGCGGTATTACGGCGGCTAAAATCATTAACAAGCTGCGCGACGAATTCCGCAAACGTGTGAAGGAAGAAGCGGTGGAAACGCCGGCGGCAGGAGAAGTGCACACGCCCAAATATGCAACCAGCAGCAACGGCGTTATTGTCAAGGGGATTGACAACTGTTTGGTGCGGCTGTCGCGGTGCTGCAATCCTGTGCCGGGTGATGAAATCGTGGGATATATCACGCGCGGGCGCGGCGTATCCGTGCACCGGAAAGACTGCGTTAATGTGCGGCAGAATGTGATTGGCGACGGAGAGAGTGACAGGCTGATTCAGGTGGAATGGGAAAGCCAGAGCACCGGTTCTTATATGGCGGAACTTTATGTCATGGCAGACGACCGCGCGACGCTGCTGGCGGATATCACGGCGGCGATTTCGTTGCTCAAACTCTATACGCACAGTTTAAACGCCCGCATGGACAAAAACCACATGTCGCATATCACCTTGATGGTGGAGGTACAGACGTCGGGACAATTGGACACGTTAATCAGCAAACTGATGAGCGTCAAAGGCGTGATGAAAGTCGTGCGCAACAAACAATAAGGAGGGGCGAACATGCAGGTTCACCGAATGGCGGTTGGGTTGATGGAAACCAATTGCTATATCATTGCAGATGAAAAAACAAACGAAGGCGCCGTCATTGACCCGGGCGCGGACAGCAGCCTGATTTTAGATAAAATAGAGACATTGGGAATGAAACTACAATATATTTTGCTGACCCATACGCATTACGACCACATTGGCGCGGTGGCGCAGTTGAAACGGGTGACAGGTGCGAAACTTGCCGTCAGTGAAGAAGATGCGGCGGGGCTTACAGACGGACGCTGGAATTTGTCGGCGTATGGCGGAAGTTCTGTAGAAGCGGCGGAAGCGGATATTTTATTGAAAGATGGCGATGAACTACGGCTAAGCGGACAAACCATCAAAGTGCTGTCCACGCCGGGACATACCAAAGGCGGCGTTTGTTTCCTGTGCGGCGGCGAACTGTTTTCCGGTGACACGCTGTTTGCAGGGAGTGTGGGACGGAGCGATTTTCCGGGCGGCAGTATGGACGCGCTGGTGCAGTCCATCAAGACAAAACTAATGCCGCTGGACGACGGTGTTCGTGTGTATCCAGGGCATGGACCGGCAACAACAATTGGGCGGGAACGCGCGGGAAATCCCTATATCCGATAAAAGGAAATGAGGCATAGCATTGAATATTTATATTGAAGGGCATGACTGCCGCGTACCGCTGATGGAAATGGTACATGCCATGACGGGCGAAAAGGCGCTGGTGACAGATACACGCGTGGCGGGCGACTATACTGAAAGCCGTTTGGTGCGGACGGAGACAGGCTTTTTTGTGGAAACGGTGATTTCGGTTGGCGGAAAGCAGCATGTGGGACGGTTTGAAAAGCAAGTACGTGAACCAAACCGGAAACAGCTCACCAACGCAGTGAAAATCAGCTATTATGACCTTGCCTGCAAGGTCTATGGGAAAATATTGCCGTGGGGCGCAATGACAGGAATCCGTCCGGCAAAAATGGCAATGGGGTGTATCCGGCAGGGCATGGACAGGCAGCAGACGTTAGCACATTTATATGAACACTACCGCGTTGGGCAGGAAAAAGCGGCGCTGTCCTATGAAACGGCGCGGCGGGAAGCGGATATTTTGGAAAAACGTCCGCTGAAAGGCGTCAGCCTGTATATCGGCATTCCGTTTTGCCCCACCAAATGCCTGTATTGTTCCTTTGTGTCGCAGCCGCTGTCCAAACAACAGCGGTATGTGAAACCCTATCTGGAAGCGTTGAAACAGGAAATTGCAGAAACCGCCCTACTGATAAAAGAAGCGGGCTTTTCGCTGGACACTGTCTACATGGGCGGCGGCACGCCAACGTCGCTGGAGGCAGAGCAGCTGGAGGACGTACTGCAAACCATCCGGCGACATTTTGATGTGGAAAGTGTGATGGAATACACCGTGGAGGCAGGGCGACCCGATACCATCACAAGAGAAAAACTGGAAGCAATCCGCCGCGGCGGCGCGAAGCGTATTAGCATTAACCCGCAGACCATGCAGGATAATGTGCTGCGTGGAATTGGACGACGGCACACCAAAGCAGAATTTGTGCAGGCATTCCGACTGGCGCGGGAGATGGGATTTGCGCATATCAATACCGATGTGATTGCAGGGCTGCCGGGCGAAAGTCTGGAGGGTTTTTGCGGCTCCCTGCGGGAACTTGCGGCGCTGGAGCCGGATGCGGTAACGGTACATACCATGTGTTTGAAAACGGGCGCGCTGCTCAAACAGCAGGCGGATTTATATCCCGTGAGCGAACAGGCGGACGAAATGCTGCGGTTTGCAAAAGATTATTTGGCGCAGCAGGGTATGACGCCCTATTATATGTACCGTCAGAAGGATACCTTGCAAAATCTAGAAAATACCGGATTTGCAAGAGAAGGAAAAGAATGTTTGTATAACATTTTAATGATGGAGGATTTAACGCCGGTGTTTGCGCTGGGCGCGGGCGGTGTGAGCCATATGTACCTGCCGGAAAGCGGTCAGGTGGTGCGGGCGTTCAACATGAAATATGCGCCGGAATATATCAGTGAAATCCAAGATATGGTGCAGCGCAAGCGCGATATGGTGCGGCGCGTGTTATTGGAACAGGAGGAGAAAAGCCGTGAAAATTAGTAAATTACATGAAAAAAAGAAAGTTGTGTTTTCGTTTGAAATATTTCCGCCCAAACCGCAGTATCCGATAGAGACGGTATATGACACCTTGGAAGCGCTGGGGGATTTGTCGCCTGATTTTATCAGCGTGACCTATGGCGCGGGCGGCAGCGTACGAGAGAACCGGACAAGCGAACTATCCGGCATGATTAAACATAAATTGAAAATTGAACCCATGGCGCATCTCACCTGCGTCGGTTCACGCAAAGCGGATATCGATACGATTCTGGCGGAATTGCAAGCGGGCGGCATTCAAAATATTTTAGCGCTGCGCGGCGACATTCCGGAGGGCGGCGCGCTGGACAGCGATTTTACCTATGCGGCGGACTTGATTCGTTATATCAAAGAAACGACGGATTTTGACATTGCGGCAGCGTGTTATCCTGAAAAGCATACGGAATGCGAAAGTCTGGAAAAAGATATCGAACACTTGAAACAAAAAGTGGATTGCGGTGTGGGACATTTGGTGACGCAATTATTTTTCTATAACGACCATTTTTATGATTTTTGTGATAAAATTGAGACAAAAGGAATTCATGTGCCTGTCACGGCAGGCATTATGCCGATGGTGAACAAAAAACAAATGGAACGCATGGCGACCATGTGCGGCGCGCAGATACCGGAAAAACACCGCCAAATGATGGAAAAATACGGCGACGACCCGGCGGCAATGCGCGAAGCCGGTATCATATATGCGCTCGAGCAAATTGTGGATTTGATTGCCAACGGTGTGCGCGGCATTCATATCTACACCATGAACAATCCTTTGGTGGCGCGTAAAATCAGCATGTATCTGCAAAATATTCTAGCGTCGGTGAATGAAGCATGAACATTTCAATAGACAAACAGGAAGTGCTGCGGTATCTGGGACACCGCGGACAAAAACTGGAACCGGAAATGGCGGGGCTGGTAGACGATTGTATTGAGCAAACTTTGCGGCTCATTCAGCCGCGCTGGGTCTACCGCCGTTTTCCGCTCTTGACAGAAGAAGAGGGACTTCGGCTGGGGGACAGTCAGGTGATGCTGCGCGGCAAGGATATTGTGAACCACTTAAAAGCAAGCCGCGAATGCGTGTTGATGGCGGTGACAATCGGCAGCGCCATTGAAACGGAAATCCGCCGGAGCGAATATACGCAGCTTTCCCGCAGCTTGATTCTGGACAGTTGCGCGACTACGGCAGTGGAAGCAGTTTGCGACGCGGTGGAAGAGGAAATCCGCGCATTGGCGGCGAGGGAGGACAACGCTATCACTTGGCGGTACAGCCCGGGATACGGTGATTTTGGCATAGACATTCAAAAAACATTTTTAAGACTGCTGGACGCGGAGAAAAAAATCGGTCTGTGCGCCAGCAACTCGTCTATTTTAATTCCGCGCAAATCGGTCACGGCGGTGATTGGAATTCTTCCTCCCGGCGCGCATGCGAGCGGTAAGCGCGGCTGTGAGGCATGTGCGAACAGAGAAAGGTGTGTTTATAGAAAAAATGGCGGAACGTGTGGAAGCATTTAAGGAGTTTATCAAAGGCAATATTTTAATTTTGGACGGCGCAATGGGAACGCAGATTCAGCAGCGGGGACTTGCGCTGGGGCAGGTGCCGGAAACGTTTAATATCGAGCGGGCGGAAGTGATTGAGGACATTCATCGTGCGTATATAGAGGCGGGTTCCAATGTGGTAACGGCGAATACTTTCGGCGCCAACCGTCTCAAGCTGGAAACCACCGGATATTCGGTGCAGCAAATTATCCGCAGCGGTGTGGAAACCGCGCGGCGCGCCGCGGGAAAGCGGGCATGGGTAGCGCTGGACGTGGGGCCGCTGGGCGAACTGTTGCAGCCCATGGGAACGCTGACGTTTGACGAAGCCTATGAACTGTTCCGCGAACAGGTGGAAGCAGGAGAAGCGGCGGGCGCGGATTTGATTCTGATTGAAACCATGAACGATTTGGGCGAACTGCGTGCGGCGGCGTTGGCAGCAAAAGAAAATACATCGCTGCCGGTTTTTTGCAGCATGAGTTTTGAGCCGAATGAACGCACTTTTATGGGGTGCAGTGTGGAAGCGTTGGCAATGTCGCTGGACGGTATTGTGGACGCGGTTGGTATCAACTGTTCCATGGGGCCGGCGGAAATTTTCCCGATTGCAAAAAAACTGCTGCAATGGGCGGATTTACCTGTTTTTGTGCAGCCCAACGCGGGATTGCCGGAGGTGGTGGACGGTCAGACGGTATATGGTGTAGGGGCGGAGGAATTTGCGCGTTATATCAAAAAGTTTGTTGAAGCAGGCGTTTCCATTGTGGGCGGCTGCTGCGGCACCACGCCGGAGCATATCTGTGCGGTGGCGCAGGCATTGACGGAGATGAAACCCAAACGCCGCAACCACACCAAACATTATGCTGTCTGTACGCCGTCGGCGACAGTGGACTACAGTCAAATCCGCGTCATTGGCGAACGTATTAACCCGACGGGCAAAAAGTTATTTCAGCAGGCGCTGCGGGAAAACGATATGGATTATATCATCAAACAGGCAATCAGTCAGGTGGAAGCGGGCGCGGAAATTCTGGACGTCAACGTGGGACTGCCGGATATTGACGAAGTATCCATGTTGGTAAAAGTGGTGCAGGCGCTGCAATCGGTGGTAGATGTGCCGCTGCAAATTGATTCCTCCAATCCCGAAGCGATTGAACGCGCGCTGCGGGTATATCACGGCAAAGCGATTATCAATTCCGTCAACGGCGAGAAAAAAGTCATGGATACCATTTTGCCGATTGTCAAGAAATATAATGCGGCGGTGGTGGCGCTGACGCTGGACGAAAACGGCATTCCGCCCAAGGCGGAGCAGCGGTTCAAAATTGCGCACACCATTTTGACACAGGCATTGAAACACGGTATCCGCAAAGAAAACGTGCTGGTGGACTGTTTGACGCTGACGGTATCCGCGCAGCAGGAGGATGCGGCGCAGACACTGGAAGCGGTGCGGCTGGTGAAAGAAAAACTGGGACTGAAAACAGTTTTGGGTGTGTCCAACATTTCTTTCGGGCTGCCGCGGCGGGATATTGTCAATGAAACCTTCCTCGCCATGGCATTGGCAAACGGACTGGATTTACCTATCATGAACCCCAATATGGAAGGCATGATGCAGGTGGTGTTTGCCTGCCGTGTACTGAAAAACATTGACAGCGGTTCGGTGCGCTATATTGAACGCTATGCCGATACCAAGCCGGAGTCGGCGGCGGCAAAGCCGGCGGGCGAGCGGGATTTGAAAGAAATTGTCATTAAGGGACTGCGGGACGAAGCGGCGGCGGCAACGGAAAAATTGTTAGAGGAAAAAGCGGAACTGGAAATTGTGAACGATTATCTGATTCCGGCGCTGGATACCGTGGGAGAACGGTACGAAAAGAACGAAATTTTTCTGCCGCAGCTGATTCAATCGGCGGAAACGGTGCAGCAGGCGTTTGAAGTGCTCAAAGCGCGGCTGGCAGCAGAAAAAGAGGGTATGGAAAAAGGGACGATTGTGCTGGCGACAGTCAAGGGCGATATTCATGATATCGGAAAGAATATTGTGAAGGTGATTTTGGAAAACTATGGGTACCGTATCATTGATTTGGGACGTGATGTTCCGGTGGAAACCGTAGTGGAAACTGCCCAAAAAGAACAGGTGAAATTGGTGGGATTGAGCGCGCTGATGACAACGACGGTCAAAAGTATGGAGGAAACCATTCGGGCGCTGCATGAATCTTGTCCGGAAACGGTCGTTTTTGTGGGCGGCGCCGTGCTGACGCCCGACTATGCGGCGCAGATTGGCGCGGACTACTACGCCAAAGATGCGCGGGAATCGGTGGAAATTGCACGCAAAATTTTTGGCTAATACTGACAGTAAAAAAGAGAGAACTTTGTCAAATATCTGTCAAAATGTATAAATTCCAAAAAAAGCGACATAGCCGCTTGAAAATCGGGACAAATTGAGATACAATAGTATTTGGAAAAACAGGATACTTTTAGAAATTTATAAAAATAGAGGTGCTGAACATGCTGAACAAAAAAACAGTAGAAGACATTGACGTAACGTCAAAACGCGTTTTGGTGCGCTGCGATTTTAACGTACCGCTGGACGCAGATGGAAATATCACAGATGAGAACCGTATTCAGGGCGCGCTGCCGACCATCAAATATTTGATGGACAAGGGTGCGAAAATTGTGCTTTGCTCTCATTTGGGACGACCAAAGGGCGAGTTTAACATGAAGTATAGTTTGGCGCCGGTTGCAAAAAGACTTTCCGAGCTGCTAGGCAAAGAAGTTGCAATGGCAAAAGACGTTATCGGAGACGATGCAAAAGCAAAAGCGGCTGCACTGGGCAGCGGTGATGTGATGTTGCTGGAAAATGTGCGGTTCCACAGCGAAGAAGAAAAAAATGACGCGGCGTTTGCAAAAGAACTGGCATCCTTTGGCGACATTTTTGTTAACGACGCATTCGGAACGGCGCACCGCGCACATGCTTCCACAGCGGGCGTAGCGGACTATCTGCCGGCAGTTTCCGGATTTTTGATTAAAAAAGAAATTGATTTCTTGGGCAATGCAGTGTCCAACCCAACGCGTCCGTTTTTGGCGATTCTGGGCGGCGCAAAGGTAAAAGATAAAATCGGCGTGATTAATGCGCTGATGGAAAAAGTAGACGCAATTATCATCGGCGGCGGTATGGCATATACTTTCCTGAAAGCAAAAGGCGGCAACATCGGCGATTCTTTGCTGGATGCGGAACGGATTGACTATGCGAAAGAAATGATGCAAAAAGCGGAAGCAAAAGGCGTGAAATTTTTGCTGCCGATAGAAAATGTGATTGCGGATGCATTTGATAATAATGCCAATATTGACTGTGTAGACGGTATGAATATTCCGGACGGCTGGCAGGGACTGGATATCGGCCCCAAAGCCATTGAAGAGTTCGGCAAAGCGATTGCAGAAGCGAAAACCATTGTTTGGAACGGACCGATGGGCGCGTTTGAAATGCCGAATTTTGCAAAAGGAACAGAAGCGGTTGCAAAAATGGTGGCAGATGCAGATGCAGTGACCATCATTGGCGGCGGCGATTCTGCTGCGGCAGTGGAACAACTGGGATACGCGGACAAAATGTCCCACATTTCCACAGGCGGCGGCGCAAGTCTGGAATTTTTGGAAGGGCTGGAACTGCCCGGTATCGCTTGCTTGCAGGATAAATAAGAAAAGGGTTGGAGGAATAAAGTCATGCGCACAAAAATGATTGCGGGAAACTGGAAAATGAATAACACACCGGCAGAGGGTGCAAAGCTGGTGCAGGATATCAAAGCGGCGGCGGACGCTGCGACTTGCGACGTTGTGGTTTGCACACCGTTCGTATGTCTGCCTTCCGCGCTGGAAGCGGCAAAAGGCAGCCGTGTGCAGGTGGCTGCACAGAACATGCATTATGAGGACAAAGGCGCATTCACAGGAGAAATCAGTTCTGTGATGCTGAAAGATATGGGTGTGACCCATGTGGTATTGGGACATTCGGAGCGCCGTGAATATTTTGCGGAATCCGATGAGACTGTGAATCTGAAAACAAAAAAAGCGCTGATGGAAAACATCGTGCCTATTGTTTGCGTTGGCGAATCGCTGGAACAGCGGGAAACCGGCATTGCTTTCGATTGGATTCGTATGCAGGTGAAACTGGCGCTGCTGGGCATTGCGAAAGACGATGTAAAACGCGTTGTCATTGCCTATGAACCCATTTGGGCGATTGGCACAGGAAAAACAGCGACAGACGAGCAGGCAAACGAAGTTTGCGGTGTGATTCGCGGCGTGCTGGGAGAATTATATGGTGCAGATGTGGCAGCGGAAATGCGGATTTTATACGGCGGCAGCATGAACGCCAAAAATGCGCAGGGACTGCTGGCGCAGAGTGACATTGACGGCGGACTGATTGGCGGCGCAAGTCTCAAGGCGGAGGATTTCTCCACCATTATCGGGTTTGCCGGCTAAAAAATTTATCGGGACTCCATGGTAAATGAAACGCATAAAATAGATGGGTCAGAAAGGCGAACACTATGGCAAAACAACCATTAATGTTGATGATATTAGACGGATTCGGTATCGCGCCGCAGGACGATAAAAATGCGATTTGGCTGGCGAAAACACCGAATTTGGAACATTATATCAAAGATTATCCCCATACAACGCTGGACGCCAGCGGCATGAGCGTTGGTCTGCCGGACGGGCAGATGGGAAACTCTGAAGTAGGGCATACGAATATCGGCGCGGGGCGAGTGGTTTATCAGGAACTGACGAGAATCACCAAAGCCATTGCGGAAAAAACGTTTTTTGACAACGAAGCGTTGTCGGGCGTGATGGACGCATGTCGGGCGGCGGATAAAAAGCTGCATATCATGGGGCTTTTGTCCGACGGCGGCGTGCACAGCCACAACACGCACTTGTATGCTTTGCTGGAAATGGCGAAACAAAAAGGCTTGACAGAAGTATATGTACATTGCTTTTTAGACGGACGTGATGTACCGCCGGATTCCGGTCTGGACTATGTCCGTCAGTTGGAAGCAAAAATGCAGGAAATCGGCTGCGGAAAAATTGCTTCCGTGATGGGACGCTATTATGCAATGGATCGCGACAACCGCTGGGAGCGCGTAGAAAAAGCCTATAACGCGATTGCATTAGGGAAAGGCGTTGCGGCGCAAAGCGGCGCGGCGGCAGTGGAAGCGTCTTATGGAGAAGATATTTTAGATGAATTTGTAGTGCCGGCAGTCGTGAATGGCGGCGCACCGGTGGAAGCGGGCGACGGAATCATTTTCTTTAATTTCCGTCCTGACCGTGCGCGGGAAATCACGCGTACCTTTGTGGACGATGCGTTTAACGGTTTTGACAGAACGCGCATTCCGGTGAACTATGTTTGTATGACGCAATATGATGCGTCCATGCCGAATGTAGACGTGGCATTTCGTCCGCAGGAACTGACAAACACCTTTGGTGAATATATCAGCAAAAAGGGACTGAAACAGCTTCGTATTGCGGAAACGGAAAAATATGCGCATGTGACGTTCTTCTTCAACGGCGGTGTGGAACAGGTGTATGACGGCGAAGACCGTGCACTGATTGCGTCTCCTAAGGTGGCAACCTATGATTTAAAACCTGAAATGAGCGCGCCGGAAGTGACAGAAGAACTGCTGCGCCGGATTGACAGCGATATTTATGATGTGATTATTTTGAACTATGCCAACTGCGACATGGTAGGGCATACCGGTATCATGGAAGCGGCGGTTGCCGCTGTGGAAGCGGTGGATACCTGCGCGGGCAAAGTTGTTGAAAAAGTGCTGGAAAAAGGCGGTCGGGTTATCATTACCGCCGACCACGGCAATGCTGATAAAATGGTGGCGGACGACGGCGGCGCATTTACGGCGCATACCACCAATCCTGTGCCAATGGCGCTGGTTGGGGAAAAAGAGCCTGTGAAGCTGAAATCCGGACGTTTGTGTGATTTGGCGCCTACCATGCTGGACTTGCTGGGACTGCCCATTCCGGCGGAAATGGACGGCGTGAGCCTGATAGAACGCTGATTTTTCTACTGGGTAGAATGATTTATATATTTTAATATGCGCTGCAATGAAGCGCGAAACATGAAAGGGGTAAAAACCAATGAAACAATTTATTGAAATTCTGGACGTTCTGGGACGTGAAATTCTGGATTCCCGCGGAAATCCGACTGTTGAAGTAGAAGTTTATGTAGACGGCGGATATGTTGGCCGTGCGGCTGTACCGAGCGGCGCTTCCACAGGAGCATTTGAAGCAGTGGAACTGCGCGACGGCAACAAAGATGTATATCTGGGTCGCGGCGTAGAAAAAGCTGTGGAAAACGTAAATGAAATCATTGCGCCGGAACTGATTGGTGAAAACGTGCTGGATCAGGTTGCAATCGACAAAGCGATGATTGCGCTGGACGGCACACCGAACAAAAGCAAATTGGGTGCAAACGCTATTTTGGGCGTATCTCTGGCATGTGCAAAAGCTGCTGCTGAAGCGCTGGGCATGAGCCTGTACAACTACATTGGCGGCTGCAACGCAAAAACATTGCCGGTACCGATGATGAACATCATCAACGGCGGAAAACATGCGGACAACAGCGTAAACATTCAGGAATTCATGATTATGCCGGTTGGCGCTTCTTCTTTCAAACAAGCGCTACAGTGGTGTGCTGAAGTGTTCCACAACCTGAAATCCGTTCTGAAAGATAAAGGTTATGCGACGGCTGTCGGCGACGAAGGCGGATTTGCACCGAACTTAAAGAGCGACGAAGAAGCAATTCAGGTCATTTTGGAAGCAGTAGAACGTGCCGGATTCAAACCGGGCGAACAGTTCCGTATTGCCATTGACGCGGCTTCTACAGAAATGTATGAAGAAGCAAAAGCAAACGGACGTGAAGGCGAATACTATTTCTGGAAATCCGATAAATACTATACACGTGAAGAACTGACCGCTTACTGGGAAGATTTGGCAAACAAATATCCAATCATCTCTCTGGAAGACGGCGTAGCAGAAGAAGACTGGGAAGGCTGGAAAGTGCTGACTGACAAACTGGGCGACAAAATCCAATTGGTTGGCGACGACCTGTTTGTAACAAACACCCAGCGTCTGAAAAAAGGTATTGATTTGGGCGTGAGCAACTCCATTCTGATTAAAGTAAACCAGATTGGTACGCTGACAGAAACACTGGAAGCAATTGAAATGGCAAACCGTGCCGGTTTCACTGCTGTTACTTCTCACAGAAGTGGTGAAACAGAAGATGCAACCATTGCGGATATTGCTGTTGCAACCAATTCCGGTCAGATTAAAACAGGCGCACCGTCCAGAACGGACCGTGTTGCGAAATACAACCAGTTGCTCAGAATCGAAGAAGAACTGGGCGATGTGGCAGTATATCCCGGTATCAATGCTTGGTTTAACCTGAAAAACAAATAAGATTTTTCGTTATGGAAATGATGTCTGCTCCAGCAGATGAATAGAAAAAGCCCCGCAGAAGGATTAACCTTCTGCGGGGTCTTTGTATGTGGTGGAATAAACCCTATTTTTGAGTCTGCGGATTGTTTGTTCTGCCCAATAAATAGTCCACACTCACATGATAAAAATCGGCAAGTTTTACGAGAATATCGTTTGGTATATTCGTATTTCCGCATTCATAATTACCATAGGTTCTGATGTTACAATGTAATATTTCGCTCATTTGCCTCTGCGTCATATCGCTATCTTCACGTAAATCTCTGATACGTTGATACATGATTCCTCACCTCAGACGTTATTGTAACATAAAGATGGAAAGTTGTATAGTATTTATCTCAACTTGTGATAAAATAGTCGACTTAAAACTATTTATGAGGCGAAAAACACTGCCGAATTGTTTCAACGTAATCGCTCTCCAAATCGGCGATGTGCTTTCATCATACCAGAACGATTACGATTTATGATAAATATACCGAACTACAGTTAGTGGCTTTCCACCGATAGGGTGCGACATTTTTTCGCCATGAAAAGAAAAACCGTTTTTTTCATAAAATCGGCGTGCCACGTGGTTTTCCTCCAGCACCCATAAATAAATATCATCATAACCGGCGTCAAATAAAGACTGTATAGAAGCGTGCAAGAGCTTGCTGCCAATACCCATGCGGTAAACGGTCGGAAGCAGATAGATGGCTCTTAGTTCGCCCCAAGCAGGATATTGTTCGTCGCGTGCGGCGCCGTGAGAAGCGACGCCAACAATTTGTCCGTTATCCTCGGCAACCCAAAAGTTGGAACGCTCTTTCTTCAAAGCGACAGACCAGCGATTTAGAGCAAGATTATCCAAATAATTTTGGGGAACGATGCCGCGGTAAGCATCTTTCCAACTCAAAGCAAATACGCGGCCGACATCATCAATGGTATCCTGCGGCAATAACTGTCTTATTTCCATAGAATCGCTCCCTTTTTTAGCTTAATCCATAGGTGCATAGGTTTCCATAATTTTGCGCGCGATTTTGAGTCCGTCCACGGCGGCGCTGACAATGCCGCCGGCATAGCCGCTGCCTTCGCCGGCAGGATAGAGACCCGAAATACCCACAGCCTGAAAATCCTCACCGCGCAGCAGGCGGACAGGGGAAGAAGTGCGTGTCTCCACGCCGGTGAGCAGTGCATCCGGCAGCGCAAAACCTTTCAGCTTGCGGTCAAAGGAGCGCAGCGCACCGCGCATGGTTTCGGTGACATAGGGCGGCAGACAGGTGTCCAAATCGGCAGGCGTCACACCGGGCAGGTAGGAGGGAGCAACGCGCCCCAAATCACAAGAAGGTTTCTTTTGCAGAAAATCTTCCACGCGCTGCACAGGCGCACGATAATTCCCGCCGCCTGCCTGAAACGCGAGCCGTTCCCATTGCTGCTGAAATGCAATGCCTGCCAAAGGGGAGGCAGAGGGGAAATCCTCCGGCGTGACGGAAACCACCAAGGCACTGTTGGCGTTTTCGCGGTCGCGGGCATATTCGCTCATGCCGTTGGTCACCAGCATACCCTCCTCTGACGCGGAAGCTACGACACTGCCGCCGGGACACATGCAAAAGGAATAACAAGCGCGGTCTCCCTGATGGTAGGTCAGATGATAGGTTGCATTTTTCAGCAGCTTTGCAAGCGCAGCGTCTCCATATTGCGCGGCGTTAATGAGTTCTTGCGGGTGTTCAATCCGCGCGCCAATAGCAAAGGCTTTTGCCTGCATGGCGGCGCCGCGCTCCAGCAGCATGTGAAACGTATCGCGTGCACTATGCCCGATTGCCAGCACCAGCAGACGGCATGGATGGGGCTGACCGTTCACCGAGATGCCGTCCAAACTGCCGCTGCCGGTATGAATGTCTGTTAATTGATGTTCAAAATGTACTTCGCCGCCCCACGACAAAATCGCATTACGCATATTTTTCACAACACTTTTGAGAATATCTGTACCGATATGCGGTTTTGCTTCATATAAAATTTCCTCCGGTGCGCCGTGTCGGTGGAAAATGTTTAAAACATCACTGCACAGCGGGTCATGAATGCGCGTTGTCAGTTTTCCGTCCGAAAAGGTTCCCGCGCCGCCTTCCCCAAATTGAACATTGCTTCGGGGATTCAGTTTTCCGCTTTCCCAAAACGACTGTACACTGCGGCTGCGCTGTTCTACCGGTTCGCCGCGTTCCAAAACGATGGGGCGGTATCCCTGCTGCGCCAAAAGATAGGCGCAAAACAGTCCGGCTGGACCTGTGCCTACAACAACAGGACGGCAGGGCAATGGGCGTATTCCGCTGACGAGCGGCAGAGACGGCGCAGGGGCAAGATAGGAAATCTGCGGCGATTGCAGCCGCTCTGCCACTTTTTGTTCTGCGCCGTCCAAATGCACCAGCAACGTATATACCACACGAATGTTTGGTTTGCGCCTCGCATCTACCGAGCGTTTCGTGATATGAACAGAACGAATCTGCTCCGGCGATAACCGAAGCAGATTCGCAAGCTGTTTTTTGTCATAAGGGTCTGTGTCCGGTGCAAGCACCAGATTGCTGATTTTAATTGCCATTGAAAGAATCCTTTTCTGTAATTGTAATATCAAAATGAACTGTACCCGATTGATCTTGTGTCAAATATACGCCTGTCGGAAGGTTGAGCAATGCGTCAACGGAATGAACGCCAACCGCGCTTGGCAGTGTGAGCGTATGCGACGAAATAGACGACAGGTTTTCCAGTATACTGTCACCGGCGGTAACAGTAATGGTAGCAGGCTCCGCAATAAAATTGACGTTATACATGTCCATATTAACGCCTGCAATAGATGGAGTGATGGACACTGTTTTCACTTTGCCAATGCCGACTTCCAGAAAACAATCCTGCTGGGAAAGATGGATATAATCCATAGAGAGTTTTGTTCCTGCCATGTCATACGCTGTAATGGGGACAGTAACAGTAAAGTTTTTATCCACATTTCCCAAATCTACATCCATCTCCAGATAGGCGATTTTGTCTAAAATCAAAGAAGGCGCACGCACACTCAATTTTTCAGGAAAAGTTGAAACTTGAGTCACGCCATAGCCTGCTTTTGGGGAACCGGAATAGGCAAGCTTCACTTCTTTTTCGGCTGTTTTCCAAGTATCCACATGAATGTTGATGGTAGTCGGATTTTGTTCTAAAATACTGACGCCGCTGGGACTTTTGATGTTGATGGGAACGGTATAATATCCGCTTTGAGAGATTTGTGAAAGGTCAATGATAGCGGAATAGTTCGCTTTTGCACCAGTCACATAACTGCGGTTGCCTTTCACTGATAATTCCACTGTTTCGTCCAATTCGCCAATGATTTCAATATCTTTTTGCTGCATGGGAACAGACGACAGATATTGAATGGTCAACGGTCCCACCTTTGCGGTTGTTTCGGGGTCTACCGTGATGATGACATAAATCCAGATAACGATTGCTACAGCGAGAGATAAGACGAGCAATAATTTATTGCTGATTAGTTTCTTTTCCATGATGACCTCACCTTCTTAAGCAGGGAGTGGGGTGTTGCGTGCGGTTCCTTTTCCTGTGTTACAAGCACATGTACCAACGCTTTATAGAGTGTTTCCGGTGTTAAATTACGTTGGAGGTTGCCCGCTAAGGCAATGGAAATTTTACCGGTTTCTTCTGAAACCACAACCACTGCACAATCTGCTGTTTCACTCATACCAATGGCAGCACGGTGGCGGGTGCCGAGTTCTTGGCTGAGCGCGTTATCTTCTGTTAAAGGAAGATAACAGCCCGCCGCATGAACCCGTCCGTCTTTGACAACAACGGCGCCGTCATGCAAAGGGGAATTGTGAAAAAAGATGTTTTGCAGCAGTTCAGAACTGACACGCGCGTCAATAATGGTACCGGTGTTAATGATTTCGCCGAGTTTGGTCTTGCGCTCCACAACAATCAGCGCACCGGTTTTGGTACGGGACAATTCGCGGCATGACTGTGTAATTTCCTGAATATATTGCTGTTTCGGCGTAGTTTCATTTTCACCGTTTTTGAAAATATCGCCGATGTTGCTTTTGCGCCCCATGTGTTCCAGTGCCCGGCGCAGTTCCGGTTGGAACACAACCAATAGCGCCAGCATACCAAATTGAACAGTATTGGTGAGGATATAATGAATGGCGTTTAAATGCAGCCATCCGCTGATTTGCATGGCAACCAGCAGCATCACAATCCCCTTCACAAGCTGGGCGGCGCGGGTTTCACGAATGAATTTGAATCCTTTATATACAACAAATGCAACAATGAAAATATCAATAATATCTGTTATTTTTATGGAAAAAAGTTGTCTGAAGCTATTATAAATATCCGCCACGTTCACGCGTATCACCTCCCGGAAACAGATTTTTTGGCAGGGATATTATTCGTCAAAGTCGTTCATAACAATACCGGTTGTCAGTTTGGGGTAAAAATAAGTAGATTTCTGCGGCATTTTTTCGTTTTCCAAAGAAACTGCTTTGATATCGGAAATTTTGGTTGGATTCAGGAAAAAGCTGCATTGGAATCCGCCGTTTTGGACAGCTTCTACTGCTTCTTTACTGTCGCGCGTATAGGTGATATATTCTCCGCCGCGCATATCGTTTCGACCGATTCCGAGAATTTGTTCCAAAAGAAGTGTGTGCAGCACAGCCACATCCAAATTATTATAAGCGTCCGATTTTTCCGGCAGTGCATCCCGCTGTGCCTCAATGTCCTTGAGTGTCAGGGTATAGAAATAATCCGCGCCGGTATAAAGCCCGAAGGATTTATCTTGACCTGCAATGGCGGCTTCAATAGAACTTGCAACATCGTCCTCCAGCAGCAAATGTTTTTCGGTGGTAAAGTTTTGCTGCGCACGTTCTATCAGCGCCTGCTCGTGAAAACCATCGAGATTATGTAGCATACGGTGTGTTGGCAAAACCAACAGCCCGTCCTCTTCAATATCCGCCAAAAACATCATCACATAGTCAAACTTTTCGGTGTCGGAATAGGTGTCCAGCGCATGTTGTTTGCCGGCGAATTGCAGCGCTGTTTCATAGCGGTGATGACCGTCCGCAATGAAAAGCTGTTTGTCTTTGAACGCACTGCAAATACGGGCGATGATGTCCTCATCCGAAATAGTCCAAAGTTTTTGCGTGACGCCATCGTCTGCCACAAAAGAAATGTCAGGGTCGGCGGCGCTGCAGGTGTTGAGTACAGGCGTAATTTCGTGGTTCTGATCCATATAGAGAGAATAGATTGCACTAAAGTTGGTGTGCGTCGCCTGCAACAGATTCATGCGGTCGCTTTTGGCTTTGGACAACGTTTCTTCGTGGGGCAGGATAATGCCTTTTTCAAATTCTTCCAGTTTCACCAAGCAAACCAGACCTTTGCAGGAAAGCTGCCGTCCGTCCGGTGCAGTGAAATCTTGTCCATATATGTATAGGCTTTCCTTGTCCTCAAATTTTAATACGCCCGATTCAATCCACTCATTTAAAAAATCCGCCGCCCGCGTGTATTTGTTTTGATTTTCGTTGTCCTCCGGCAGTTCTTTGCCGTATTCCAGACGAATAACGTTAAATGGATGCATGTGGTAAAACCGCTCCTGGTCGTCCGGCGAAATCACGTCATATGGCGGCGTGGTAACGCTGGAAAGGTCGCCCACTATTTCTGTATTATACCGAAGTCCTGTAAATGGTTGAATGTCAGCCATCAGGTTCACCCTCTTTTCTTAATTTGTCTACTTCTATTCTAATATAAATCTGTCATATAGTCAATAAAAATGACACATTTTTCTATTATGCAAAATACCCAAACAAATGTTTGACAAAAACACCGATTTATGATACAATGATATATATATGAAAACAGAACATTGGCGGAGGTGCTGAGATATGGCAAGAACCAATCCGGAGATGAAAGAAAAGATTGTTGATTTTATCGCAAACCATACAAAACATCGGGGATATCCTCCGTCGGTTCGGGAAATCGGCGAGGCAGTGGGGCTGCGTTCCCCTTCCACTGTGCACGGATATCTGGCGCGGCTGGAAAAGGAAGGGCGAATTGAACGGGACGCTTCCAAAACGCGCGGCATTCGGGTAGCCCAAAAAGAAATGGGAGAATCAGCGCCGCTATTGCCGAATATTTCCAGTGACCTTTTGGGCGAGGAAGTGATGGAAATTCCGGTATTGGGGCAAGTTGCAGCCGGTACGCCGATTTTAGCGGAAGAAAATGTGGAACAAATTATGTACATGCCAATGGCATTTTCCAAAGCAGGAGAAGTGTTCATGCTCCGCGTGAAAGGGGAAAGCATGATAAACGTTGGTATCATGGACGGCGATTATGTCATTGTGGCGAAGAAAAATGTTGCCAACAACGGAGAAATCGTGGTGGCGCTTTTGGAAGATGAAGCGACTGTGAAGCGGTTTTATAAAGAGGACGGACATTTTCGATTGCAGCCGGAAAACGATACAATGGAGCCTATCTATGCGGATGAAGTAGCAGTCTTAGGCAAGGTAGTCGGCGTGTTCCGTATGATGATTTAGTGTGTATGTTCCAAACAAAGCGGAATTGATTTATAATATAGAGAACGCCTCTTGCGAATGAAGCAGCAAGGGGCGTTCTTTTATATCAGCCAAGGGAAAAATGACTGTACATGCACGGATTTATAGGCGCCGGCATAAACTACTTACAGGGAGCCCTGCTGTAAATAACAGATGGAGTTGTTTGCAGCGCGGGTGCAAAGATGCAATGGAATGAGCCAACAGAGAGCGGAATGGAGTGTTTGTTATGGTCATACATGTTGTGAAACAAGGGGATACCATCTATAAAATTGCGCGGGAGCATGGCGTTTCGACGCAGCGTATTATAATGGATAACGGATTAAATGGACAGCAGCCGCTGGTGATAGGGCAGGCGTTGATTATTTTGATTCCGGAAGTTGTACATACCGTGCAGCGGGGGGAGACGCTGGGCAGTATCGCGAATCAATATGGCGTCACTGTCATGGATTTGGTGCAGAAAAATCCGAATTTGATTCGCAGCCGCCAGCTTCAAGTGGGACAGCAGCTTGCGATTCGGTTTGAAGGAGAAACGGATAGAACTACATACATCAACGGATATGCATATCCGCATATTGTCCGCAATATATTGCTGCGTACACTGCCCTATCTTTCAGACCTCACCATATTTGGCTATGGATTTACAGAAGAGGGAGAATTGATTCCCATAGATGACACGCAGTTGATTCAAACGGCTTACCAATTTCAAACCGCGCCGATTCTGCTGCTTTCTTCCATCACGGAAGATGGAAATTTCAGCGGGGAACGCGCTGCGGTATTGTTCAATGATTTGGCGCTGCAAAATACGGTCATTGACAATCTGATTGCGGTCATGCAGGAAAAAGGATATCTTGGACTGGATGTGGATTTTGAATATGTTAAGCC
>CAMNSU010000048.1 GCA_946555455.1 uncultured Clostridia bacterium
TGAGCAAACGCAACGTTTCCTATCAGCATCATAACTGCAATTAAAAAGCAAATTCTTTTTTTCATATTTTCCTCTCCTTTACTTTTGGTCTCCATATCCTTCTTTTTTCTCTCTTTTAACCACCGCACGGATACTATAAAACCGTTACCATCACTTGACAAAGGTAAACGCAGTCAGCAGCCATTTTTATTTTGGTCAGACGTATTTACTCTTGTCAAGTGATGGTATAATATCATTATAAATGGAATCTATTTTTTTGTAAATGGACAGTTTTTAACATCAGGGGACACCTTCACATACCATCCCTTCAAACCCTTATATCATCACTATTTCACGGCTTGTCCATCCCATAAATTTCCTTCCCTATTTCTGTTTTTTCCGGTCCTTTTCCGCCAATTTTTCCTCCCCATATATTTTGTTCTTAAACGCGTTCTGATACATAGGAACGCGAGATACCCAAATCACTTGCAATTTCATTTTGTGTTTTTGCCTTTTGATTATTCAGTCCATAGCGCCAGATTAAAATTTGCTGCTCCCGTTTTTGCAGAACGTCTTTCATCTTTCGGTACATTTTCCGAATCCGCAGCTTTACGTCCACTTCCTCAATCACATCTTCCGTCTCGTCCCAAACAACATCAAACAATGTGATGTCATTTCCTTCCTGGTCTGTTCCAACGCATTCATTTAGTGAAATCTCATTATTATACCGTTTCTGTGAACGTAAATACATGAGTATTTCATTTGCACTGCATCCTTTGTGGAAACAATTGCAGCAAACATCTTGTAAAATCATGTTAGACTTGCTATAATATAAAAGGAAACAAATTATGACTTGCTACATTACAGACGAGGTGATTATCATGTATGATACAATCAAGCAAGAAGCAAACAGTGCAATGACCCAATTGCTGGACGCCGCCCATTTACAAGCAAAAGATTTGCTCGTTGTCGGCTGTTCCTCCAGCGAAATCGGCGGACAAAAAATCGGTTCCGGTTCCAGTATCAATCTGGCAGAAGCCGTTTTTTCCGGTTTATATCCTGTTTTAAAAGACCACGGTATTTTTCTTGCAGCCCAATGCTGCGAACATTTAAACCGCGCCTTAATTTTAGAAAAAGAAGCTGCGGTATATTATGGCTATCCGCTTGTGAACGTCGTGCCGCAGCCAAAAGCGGGTGGTTCCTTTGCCACAACGGCATATCATGCTTTTTCTGCCCCTGTCGCGGTGGAAAAAATTCAGGCACATGCCGGTATGGACATCGGCGATACACTGATTGGTATGCACCTTGCTCCGGTGGCTGTGCCTGTCCGTTTGGACGTGAAAACCATTGGAGAGGCCCGCGTGGTCTGCGCCCGCGTACGTCCCAAATTCATTGGCGGCGAACGCGCTATGTATGATAACGCTTTGTTGTAGGCATAAGAACATAAATTGGCACATGGAACGCCAGGCATAAAAAAAGATACGGAAATTTCCGTATCTTTTTTTATGCACGTTTTAACTCTTCCAAAATTTCATTGATTTGTTCTTGCGTCATCCAGCCTTTTGCTTTCCGCATCAATTCATTCAGCGTCATTCCGCGCGCCGCACGAATGATAGGGCTACCAATGGAAATGGGGCTTATTCTATGAAACAATTTTCTGGCATTTGGATTTTGCAGCATTTCCCCTACTGTAATTTGCCCGTTTCTTAAATCCATTTTACACGCCTCCTTATGATGATTCTACTTTATTATATGATTCGGTTTCCTGTAATGTCCCTGTCTCAGGAAACATTGAACTACACTGCTGCAGCATATTTTGATATGCTTCCAGCAGCCGCTTTTCACATTGCTCCCTATCCTGTATATCCCAGACGAGCCGGAACGGCTGTGCTTTTCTCATCGCAATCCCTCCGTTTCTACTATATGCCGCCGTCATTTTGTCCTATGCACTGCCGTTCATAATGTGTTTTTTTGCTGCATATGCTCTGATATCAGCAAAGGAGGCTTAGCACCTTGAAGATAGCAATTTATTCGAGAAAATCAAGATTTACGGGACATGGAGAAAGTGTTGAAAATCAAATTTCCATGTGTAAAAATTATATATTCGGACAATTTGGCGCTCTGCCGGAAGAAGATATTCTTATTTTTGAAGACGAGGGATTTTCGGGTAAAAACACCAAGCGTCCACAATTTCAAAAAATGATGCATTTGGCACGGCAGCACTCTTTTGACAAATTAGTATGCTACAGGTTAGACCGTTTCAGCCGTGATATCCGTGATTTTACTGCAATCCTCTCCGAATTGGAACACCTGCACATTGATTTTATTTGTATCCGCGAACAATTTGATACCTCTTCTCCCATGGGGCGCGCCATGATGTACATTGCCTCCGTCTTTGCGCAGTTAGAGCGGGAAACCATTGCACAGCGCATTCGCGACAACATGCTGGAACTTGCCAAAACAGGGCGGTGGCTGGGCGGCTGCCCGCCGCTGGGATATGCCAGTCAGCCACTGCATAGTGGCACCAAGACCTTCTACCGGTTGCAGCCTGTTTTAGAAGAAGCAGATACGGTGCAGCTCATCTTCCGGCTCTATGTACAATTGGGTTCTCTCACAAAATTAGAACAAGAATTATTGCTGCGCGGCATTGATACACGTCAGGGAAACGCCTTTTCCCGTCACAGTCTACGTTTTTTGCTCAGCAATCCGGTATATGCTCCGGCAGACGCACAGACCTATGGTTTTTTGCAGCAGCTTGGCTGTCAAATGTTTGGCGAAGCAGTAGATTATGATGGTTCACATGGACTCATGGGCTACAATAAGACAGGAAAAACAGGTACTGTTTTTTTACATTACCGTGACTACAGTGAATGGATTTTAGCGCCGGGACGCCACCGTCCGCTGGTTTCCGCCGCTTTATGGCTCTGTGCACAGCGGCTGCTTCTGCAAAACAAAGAAAAAGCATACCGCCGCCCCAAAAACTCTGTCTCCCTTCTTTCCGGATTGCTGACCTGTGCTTGCTGCGGGTCTTATATGCGACCGAAATACGGCCGAACAGACAAATCAGGTGAAAAGCGATATTACTATATGTGTGAATTAAAAGAAAAATCCCGACGGCAACAATGCAGCATAGCAAATTTGGACGGAAATCTGCTAGACAGACAACTGATGGAATTTGTTTGCGACCTTACCCAAACCTGTTCACTTCCATCTGTTCATGAATTTCTCTCCTCGCATCATGCCGATTTCCCGACCTCTCTTCCGAATGATTTCGCCTCTTTATTTGCCGCTACGCCCACCGCCGCCAAACGCGACTTTTTAAAACATGTCATTCAAAATATCACTTGGGATGGCAAAACTGTTTCCATACAATTATAAACAAAGAGCCTGTATCAGATTGTCTCCGATACAGGCTCTTTGTTTCCGCTATGGATGAAGTGCATTTTCAATGCACTTGGCTGCATATGTAGCAAGTTTGGTTTTGTGTCTGTTATTGTAGCTTGAGATTCCTTTGATGAGTCCAATCGTACCGATTGACAATAAATCTTCCGTATCCCTGCTGCCAAATGGCACATATTTTTTAATCACGTGCGCTACCAGTCTGAGATTTCGTTCTATCAGTACATTTTTTGCCTCCATATCACCGGAAAGCATTTGTTTGATATAGTATTCTTCCTCTTCTGGACGCAGCGGTTTGGGAAATGACCCTGCATTTCCGACATAACACGCGACAAAAACTGCCTGAAACGCACAAATACCGACAAGCGTCCAAATAATCTCAAGCATAATTGTACCCCCTTACTTTGGTTCGGTCCATAGGAACTCTGTCTCTCCTATACGCCTATCCCCGATTGCCGGCGCAAATACATGTTTTTTCAGACAGATGCAGTTGCCCTTACAAATCAGGATATATTGCTATTATATGCAGCGGAAACTCTTTTGTGCCTGTTCCATTTAACTACTATAATTTTCAATGGCGCCATAGAGTTTCTCTTTCGTATCAAACCGGATTCCTTCCTCTAGTTTTTTCCGTTCTTTGTCCGGCAGCAAATCAATCCGCACCTCATTCGCTACAAATTCCACTTCCAATTGTCCATCTTGTAAAATTTTATAAGCTACTGTTCTGTCTCCTGCATACCGCAGTAAATATCCTTCTGGTTCTGTCGCCACAGGCGCCGACGATTCCGGCGGCGCAGCTGTTACACTCGCCGGTGCTATGCTTTCTTCCGGTAACTCCTCTTTTGCTTCGTAGCGTACCGTATTTTGATTTTCCAATATGCCAAATCCCAATCCTGTGCCAAATGCCAAAATTGCAGCTACTACGAATATCACAATATGCCTTTTTCTCATATACATCCATCCTTTGTATGGTATGGTATTTTCTGTAGAATAGCATTTCCATATTCAGGAATTTTATACACAAATCTTAAATTTTTCAGAACATTTCACCAAATTTTTATAAAATAACTTGTATATTCCATGAATCTATATTATAATAGGGGTATATGTTTTCAAACAAAGGTTCTTTTATGCCGGCATGTCCTTCCGCCAGCAAACAGTTTCCTATCTGCGCGGAACGGGAATGGAGGTCTAGTTTATGGCAAAATCAAAAAAAACGAAAAAAACTTCAAAACCCAGAAAAATTTTAAAATTTATAGGGTCTGCGCTTCTGGTAGTGGGAATCATTTCTTGCTTTGTTTTGGCAGGACTGATTTCTTCTTTTGTAGTAGACGCATTAAATTTCGATATTGAAGATTATCAATTGAATCTCACATCTTCTATTGTGTATACAGATGCAAACGGCAATCCGGTTGAATATGAAAAACTAAGTTCCGACAACAACCGCATTTGGGTTACGATTAATGAAATTCCCAAATACATGCAAGATGCAACGGTCGCAATCGAAGATGAACGGTTTTACACGCATAAAGGAATGGATATCAAACGTTCTGCCGGCGCATTTTTGAAGTATCTGACCGGCACGCCTTCCTACGGCGGAAGTACCATCACGCAACAATTGGTAAAAAACATTACCAATGACAAAGATGTTTCTCCCACGCGTAAAATCCGTGAGATTCTAAGGGCGATTGTGTTGGAAACAAAAATGGATAAAAGCCAAATTCTGGAGTTTTATTTGAATATCGTCTATTTCGGCAATGGCTGTGACGGTGTGCAGTCTGCTGCACTGACCTATTATGATAAAGACGTTTCCGAACTTTCTCTTGCGGAAGCGGCTTCCATTGTGGGAATCACGCAGTCTCCCTCAAAATTCGACCCATTTGTAAATCCTGAGGAGAACAAA
Source organism: uncultured Clostridia bacterium (assembly GCA_946555455.1). Taxonomy (GTDB): domain Bacteria; phylum Bacillota; class Clostridia; order RUG12999; family RUG12999; genus JAAWTG01. The sequence goes on from CAMNSU010000048.1 coordinate 5,282, forward strand.
ACAAAACAGGAAGTGGTTCTCTCCAAAATGCTGGAACTCGGTTACATTTCGCAGGAGGAACATGACGCTGCAATCGCAGAAAAACTGAATTTCAGTACCAAACATCAAAACAACGAAAAAGTGGTTACCAACTCCTATTTCACAGAAGCTTTAATCAAAGAAGTGCTGGAGGATTTGGTGAAAGAATTGCGCGTTTCTGAGGCAACCGCGAAGAAAATGCTGTATAACAGCGGGCTGCAAATCTATGGAACTGTGGATACCAACGTACAAAAAACCATGGAGAATGTTTTTTATGACACCTCCAACTTCCCCAAATTATCCGGACAAGTACAACCGGAAGCAGCAATGGTTATCATGGATCCTACCACCGGTGAAATCAAAGGTGTTATCGGCGGCGCCGGTCCGAAAACGGCGGATTTAACGCTCAACCGCGCGGTCTCTTCTTTGCGCCAGCCCGGGTCTACCATGAAACCCATCGGCGCATATGGTCCGGCAATTGAAAAGAATCTATTGTCGCCCGGCAGCGTATTGATTGATGAAGAATTCAGCTATCAGGGCTGGAAACCCAAAAACTGGTATTCCGGCTACAAAGGTCCTGTCACGGTACGTCAGGCAATTGTAGAATCTATGAATATTCCGGCGATTAAAACAGTACAAATGGTGGGAATTGACACCTCCTATAATTTCCTGAAAAAATTGGGGATTACTTCTCTCGTGGATAGTAAAGTCATTGATGGAAAAGAATTTTCTGATAAAAACCTCAGTGCACTTTCCATTGGCGGTATGACGGAAGGCGTCAGCGTGAAAGAATTAACGGCAGCTTATGCGACTTTCGCCAACAAGGGCGTTTATATTACGCCGCACACCTATACGAAAATCATTGACCATAATGGAAAACTCCTTTTGGAAAAACCAATCGAATCAACACAGGTATTTTCAGAACAAACGGCATATCTGATGACCAGTATGCTGGAATCTTCCGCACAGGGCAGCATGGGCATTTCGGCAAAAATCAGTATGCCCTATGCAGCTAAAACAGGAACCACCAACGACGATGTTGACCGCTGGTTTGTTGCCTATACGCCCTACTATATCGGCGGCGTTTGGTATGGCTACGACCAACCGAAAACACTCCCCTATAGCCAGACACGTGTTGTGACGCATAAACTATGGCAAAAAATTATGGGTCAAATCCACAAAGGGCTGAAATATACGGAATTTCCCGGTGCTTCCGGTATCACAAGAGCTTCTGTTTGCTCACAAACCGGCGATTTGCCGTTAAGCAGCTGCCCGACGGTATCTGAAGAATTTAAATCCGGTATGGTGCCGAAAAAGACTTGTAATGGCGTACACGAGAAAAAAGCCGAGCCGAGTGAGGAATCACCGGATCCGTCTGCAAGTGCAGACCCGTCGCCTTCTTCCTCCGCATCAGAATCTCCCGGCGTTACTGTAACGCCTCCGGCGCCCTCTGCTACGTCTGAACTACCGGCGTCTCCTCCCCCTGCGCGAACGCCTGCACAGACGAAACCACCTGCTGCGGGCGGCGACGTGGGGTCCGGTTCTCAAAACGGAGACTCCGGCACAGTAGCGCCGGCAGCCTAGGCATAAGAGATTCCAATTTCATTCGATTCCTAGGGCAGATACGACTATAGAACAAACATAACGTTTCAAATAATATATGAATATATCTAACAGCAGGATGTCCTCTTGTACATTCTGCTGTTTGTTTATTTGCTGCATCACATATGGAGGATTTCCTTTATGATAACAAATCAGGAACTACTAAATATTGCTATGACGCAATCGGCAATCGACGCCGGTTGCCGTATGGAAGATTTTTTGAAATTTGAACCGGTCGTCGTGACCTCTGTTTCCCACCCGAAACACCGAAAATATTTGCAGCTTCCGTTTTTCTGCAATCTGATTTCCTATGGAAACAACGTTGTGGCTTCTGCCGCGCCGGAATTTCAGGATACCGTTTTGCAGTATTTAAAACGTTATGCTGCCCCGCACTGTTTTGAAACGCCGAATCTTCATGTGCTGCAAGACGCTTTGCAGCCATATGGCATGAAAATTTGTTTTATGGCGGAATATTTTTTGCCTGATGTGACGCAGCTCACCGTTTTTTCTTGTGCATACGAATTGCGTCTGCTCTCCCCTCCCGATTTTAACGCACTCTATCTGCCGCAGTGGAGCAATGCGCTTTGCAGCAAACGCAAGGAATTGGATATTTTAGGCGTTGGCGCTTACGATAACGGACAATTGATTGGTCTGGCAGCCTGTTCCGCCGACTGCGATACCATGTGGCAAATTGGCGTGGATGTTCTGCCGCAGTACCGCCGCAGCGGCGTTGCGGCTGCCATGGTCAGCCATTTAACGGCAGAAATTTTGAAAAGAGACAAGGTTCCTTTTTACTGCGCGGCGTGGTCTAACATCAAATCCGTCCGCACGGCTGTTAAATGTGGTTTTCGCCCTGCTTGGGTGGAACTAACCGCTAAAAATAATGCCCTTGTGGAACAGCTTAATAATAGTTAGCTGCACTACAAAGGCATTATCACATTTGATTTTTATATTGTTTTTTATGTAGTTTCTTTTTTAAACACTTGCGCACAGCTCTGTCGTGACAATTTCACAGGTGCTGTCATTCTTATTCTCCAAAATGATTTCCCCTATCCTGTCCGCGGCAATTCTTCCGCTGACAGGATTTTTTACGCTCATTATTTCCCCTGATACCGTTGCCGTGACCGCGCTGTTTTCAAAAGACAAATCGCAGTCTATCATTTCACAATCCTCCAGCACCAGTCCTTTGGCATAGCACAGCGGCTGCGTACCGGTGATTTTACAGCGCACAAGCCGTAGATTTTCGGAATACCAGCCCAAGTATTCGCCGGTTACTACGCTGTCATAAACCGTTACATTTTTACTATGCCAGAACGCATCTTTTGTATGTAATTCGCAGCCGCGCAGCGTCACATTTTCTACATATTGGAAGGAATATTTTGCGTTCATTTTGAAACCATCAATTTCCATGTTCGTACACTGCAAAAACGGATATTCTGAGGTTAATTCGCAGTCTTTTATCCTCACATCATGGCAAAACCAACCAAATTCCGTAGAATCGATTTTGCAATTTTCAAGACGGATACCGGTACATTCGCGCAGTGCTTTAATACCGCCTAAGGTCGAATGTTTCACCTTGATATCTCTGTCATACCAAAGCGCAGCGCGGCAGGTTTCCGTCATGCTGCAATCCAAAATAGTTGCCCTATCCGTATGCCACAGCGGATATCTCAACAAAAAATCGCACCGCTCTATTTTGAGGTCAGCCGTCTCTTTTAATGCAGATTCTCCGTCAGCGGGTCCTGCAAACGTACAGTTTTGGAGTTTCGCATGGCTGATTCCATAAAAAGCGCGTTCTTCATCATGTATTTCATCGCAATATAAAGTCATTGTCCTCTTCCTTTCATCACTTTACCATCAGATGCGAGAATTTGACATGCCCGCTGCCAGAGTTGATGGTATACTTCTATTTTACACCAAAATTCTCCAAATAGCAAATGCTTATCTGTAATAGCATATCATGCCTTTTTGCTATAGATACAAAACAGCGCTTTTGCAGAATGGTTTCCGCAAAAGCGCTGCCGTATTATTTCATATTGTCATGAAATTCTTATTTGTTATCAACAGAATACATGTGACTAATCAAATCCACAACTTTGTTGGAATAACCCCATTCATTGTCGTACCAGGAAACCAGTTTCACGAAATTGTCGTTCAACGGAATACCTGCTTTTACGTCAAAGATAGAAGTTCTGCTGTCTGTGATGAAATCACTGGAAACAACATCGTCTTCTGTGTAGCCCAGAATGCCTTTCAGTTCACCGTCAGCCGCTTTTTTCACAGCCGCTACGATTTCATCATAGGAAGCTGCTTTTTCCAGACGGCAAGTCAAGTCAACAACAGATACGTCCAGTGTCGGAACACGGAAAGACATACCGGTCAATTTTCCGTTCAGAGACGGGATAACTTTACCAACTGCTTTTGCAGCGCCTGTGGAAGACGGAATGATGTTACCAGCAGCAGCACGTCCGCCTCTCCAGTCTTTTTTAGACGGTCCGTCAACCGTTTTCTGTGTCGCTGTTGTGGAGTGAACCGTTGTCATCAGACCTTCTACGATACCAAAATTGTCATGAATAACTTTTGCCAGAGGCGCCAGACAGTTTGTGGTACAAGAAGCATTGGAAACAACGTTCATGTCCGTTGTATATTCTTTGTTGTTCACGCCCATAACAAACATCGGGGCATCTTTGGAAGGAGCGGAAATAACAACTTTTTTCGCGCCGCCTTTAAAGTGAGCACTAGCCTTGTCCATTGTTGTGAATACACCAGTAGATTCTACTATGTATTCCGCACCGCAGCTGCTCCACGGAATCTCTTCCGGATTCATTTTGTCGAAAACTTCTACAGCGTTGCCATTGACAACCAGTTTTCCGTTTTCTACTTTGACGTCGCCTTTGAACTGACCATGAACGGTATCATATTTCAGCATATATACCATGTAGTCCAAATCGATAAATGGGTCGTTAATTCCCACTACCTGCACTTCCGGTTTTTCCATTGCTGCACGGAATACCAGTCTGCCGATACGTCCAAAGCCGTTAATACCAACTTTAATCATTTCGTTTTACCTCCAAATAAAAAATATTTTTTATTCCTGTCTTATATTGTACAATAAAATTCCAAAATATACAAGAGTTTCTTGTTAAAATATTCACACTTTTTTTCACTTTTTTTGTTGCATAGTGGATAAAAAGCCGTCATACTTGCATTTGCAAACTTTTTCGCGTATAATAAAATAAGTGTTTTGAAACAAAATAAAGGAGTTGCAATAATGAATATACAAATCATTGCTGTCGGAACGCTGAAAGAAAGCTATTGGAAAGCAGCATGTGCCGAATATGCCAAACGGCTGTCCCGCTTTGGCAAACTGCAAATCACCGAAGTAGCGGAAGTGGTGCACGGCGCACAGCAAGACGTGCAAAAAGAAGGCGCCGCGATTGCGTCAAAAATCAAAAACGGCAGCTATGTCATAGCGCTTTGCGTGGAAGGAAAACCATTGTCCTCCGAAAAATTCGCGCAAACGCTACAGGACGCAGGGCTGCGCGGATTCGGTTCCATTACGTTTCTCATCGGCGGCTCTGATGGGCTGTCGGAAGAAGTGAAATCCCTTGCCCATCTGCGGCTTAGCTTTTCTGAAATGACGTTTCCCCACCAACTCATGCGCGTTATCTTATTGGAACAAGTCTATCGCGCCGAAAAAATTCTGGCAGGTGAAAGCTATCATAAATAGCGATTGCCTCCCCTTACACAGGGATTTTTCTACCATTCGTCGATTCCATACGGAAACAACAAAATTTTCATTATCCAAAGAAAGAGGAAACAACATGAAACTTGCCGTTTTCAGTGATATTCACAGTAATTTTGCCGCGCTGGAGACATGTCTGGCGGACAAACGGATTCAGGGGGCGAACGGATTTATTTTTCTGGGCGATTATGTAACGGATTGTCCTTATCCGCAGCGTACCACCGCTATGATTCGCCGTTTGGCAAAAGAGGTTCCTTGTTTTTTGCTGCGCGGCAACCGCGAAGATTATCTGCTGGATTATGAACAAAGCGGCGCGCAGGACTGGTCTTATGGCTCCAACCGCGGCAGTCTGCTCTATACTTATGAAAATTTAACAAAAGAGGATTTGCAGTTTTATCGGCAGCTTCCCACCCATGCAGTGCTGTTTTTTCACGGCGCGCCGCCGCTCACAATCGTGCACGGCTCCGCTGCGGCAACACGTGAGTTATTGCTGCCCGGTCGTGAAAACAGCCGCGCGGCGCTTGGCGAATGCGCTACCGCACTGCTGCTCTGCGGGCATTCTCACAAACAGTTTATATTCCGGCATCTTGACAAACAGCTTGTCAATCCAGGTTCTGTTGGACTGCCCATCAGCGAAACACCTGGGGCGCGTTTCGCCATTTTAAATCTGCAAGACGGCGTTTGGCAACCGGAGTTGTGCTGCCTTCCCTATGACCAAACGTCTTTATTTTCTGCTTTTACGCAAAGCGGTCTTTTGGAAAAATCACGTATCTGGTCTGAATGCATTATCGCTTCGCTGCGAACCGGCAAGGATGTGGCGCCCGCCTGTGCACGTCTGGCGCGCAAACTCGCAGCCCCAGCACAGCATGGAGACGGACCGGAATATATTCCGGAACAATATTGGCTGGCGGCAGCGCAGCAATTGGGCGTTCTGTAGCGATTTGTTTTTTCCTTTCTGAAACAGATGAATGGATACTTCCACTACAAGAAGTCCCCAGCGATAAAACGCTGGGGACTTCTTGTTATTTTTTCTCTGCGACCAGTATGCGGATACGTCCGCCGCCCTGCTGACTTTTGTCATAATAGGCGCTGATTCTATATTGGTCATTGTCCAGAACATCGTCCAGCGGTATTTTCAAATATTGATATCCCGCCGTCTTTTGGTAGACAGTGACGTTGCTTGCCAATTGGTATATATCGCCTTTAGCGGTTGTAACTGCCGTGTCCGTCACCTTCTGCACCGTCCCGCCAAGCTGCTGGAGCGGCTGGATGCTTTCCACCTTGCCGCCGCTGATAAAGAAGCTTGCCGGCTGTCCGCTCACCACATTAAATGTGCTATTATTGGTACTGATGGATTGACTGACTCCGCCGATATCATAAGTATAACTGCCGCTCGCGCTCATATTGCCGGAACGGTTGCTGGCTGACGTCACCACACCATATTGGTAGGTGTCGCCCGTCACATCATTCAAAATCAATGCGCTGATTTCGTTTTTATGGTTCTTCTGATAATATAATATATCGCTTGCAGAAAGTTTCACGCCGTCCAGCCGCTGCAAAAAGACCGGTGTATAGCACGCCTGTGTATATTTATCTACTGTACTTACATCAATAATCTGCACATCGCCGGATACAGCATGACTGCCGATTGTCCGTGCAGATGCGTCTACTGTTCCGCTGATATTGCCGTCCGATTTTACAGCGGACAGTGTTGCTGTTCCATCTTGAAAACGGATACTCACTGTCGCATTGAGATAGGCGCTGTAGGTGCTTTTCGTTTTATATTCATAGCTGGTTCCATCTGCCATGGCGACCTGAACATAGTTAGAAGTATATTTGCTGCCGTCCGCTCCGGCAAATTCTTTATTGCCCGTCGCCAGCACATAACCATATAAGGTCTGACTGGTATCAGACGGTGACATCACGTCCGCAATTTGTCCGTTTTTCCCCAGCAGCAGCGTCACCGTATCGCCATATGCATAGGAACCGTTGGAGGAAAGTTTGTCAAACGCCGTCACACTCTCAAGACTGTATTCCGTCCCTGAAACGGTGACTGTGCTTGGCATATCACGGTTGGGCGCTGCTTTTTCATAAACACCTGTCACTTTTTTGCTATATGCTAACGCCATATTCAACTCTTTCACATAATATACAACATCATATATCTGAATGTCCTTCGCTTCCACTTTCACACCGTCGCGCGTAAAACCGGCAGAGGAAACATCAATGCCCAGCGTCTCATACCAATTTGCAGATTTCACCGTGACAGGTCCTGTCAAATCGCCTTCTTCCACATTGATATATTTGATTTTGCCGTTCGTATCCCGCTTGATATAAAGTTTATCGCCCATTTCCAGCGCACTGCGCAGTGCGCCAAAAGTCGTTTTCTGTTCTTCTTTATACGCTGTCACGGAATCTAAAATATCCACCTGTTTCATCTGTCCGCTGTCGTAAACAATAACCGCTCCGTCCAGCACGGAATAAACCGTATATTGCGCCAAATCGCTTAAATCTACCGCCGCCTTGGTATTGTCTATTAACATGCCGTAGTCAATCGCACCATTTTCGTTGCGGTATATCCGCAGCGTCATGTCTTCGTCCGCAACATTCGATAAATTTCCATAGGTCATTTTATCTGATTTATAATATACCGTGATATTTTCGTCCATATCCAGCGATTTTCCGTCTACTAACAAATCACTGCCCATCACATTGGTAACAGTATAACTTTGTATGTCCTGCGTATCAGGGGCAAAATACAGCACTTCCTCTTGATTTCTAACAGCTAAACTCCCTTTTTTGCCAACATTCTCATAGGAAAAGCTACTACCGATTTTATAGGTTCCGGCTGACGTTACAACCTTTCCGGCTCCAACGGACGCGTCCTCCTGTATCGTTGCAATCAAAATAACATCTTCCAGAAGTTCCGCATCAAATGTCTTAATATATTTATCATTACTGTTTTTTGATTTTGTGTCCATCAAATTATAAATCATGTACGCAACATCTCTGCGCGTCAGATAATCGCCGGTATATTTCTGCACGCCCTCCGTCAAGCCCAATGAATTTGCCAGTCCGACCTGTCCATAAGGCCAAGACGCACCAAAATCTTCTGTCGCATATCCCAGCACCTTCAGCAGCACCGTCACCGCTTCCTCATAGGTCACCAAACTTTCAGGGCGAAACGTTGAGTCCACATAGCCCGTCACAAGCTGATTGGCAGACGCTAGCTGGATATATGGCGCCGCCCAATGGTCATGCGGCACATCATAGAACGGCGAAGTCCGTAAATTTGTCGCCACCGCGTTTCGATAAGAGGACGCCGCAATGGCAATTTTCGTAAATTCCGCCCTGCTGACATAGTTATCCAAACCAAAGCTGCCGTCCGGATACCCTGTCATGATGTTCAGGCGGCTCACAACCTGTACCACGTTCTCCTCCGATTGCGCGGCAGCAGGAATGCCTATCAAAAACAGCACAATTGCTGTCCAAAATGCAATACTCTTTTTCCACATAGTTCAAAAACTCCCTCCGTTTTTCTAGTCATAGCGCAGCGCCTCAATGGGGTTGAGTTTCGAGGCTTTTTTTGCCGGAAAATAGCCGAAGGTGACGCCAATCACCACGGATACTGAAAACGCAATCACCACCGCAAGCGCCGAAATGGAAACCGTCATTCCGGCAAAGGTCGTTGCCCACGCGGCAAGAATACCAAACAGAATGCCGATAACACCGCCAATGCCGCTGGTGGTAATCGCTTCCACCACAAACTGGCTTTTGATGTCAAACGGTGTTGCGCCCAGCGATTTACGAATCCCGATTTCCCTTGTGCGTTCCGTCACAGATACCAGCATGATGTTCATGATACCGATACCGCCAACCAACAGCGAAATTCCCGCTACGCCAACCAACACCAACGTCATGGTTCCCATGAGTTCATTCACCTGTTCCACCGCTTCCGCTTGGTTATAGACATTATAGGCATTGGAATTGGAATATACCTTTAGCAAATAGTTCTCTATCACTGCCACTGCCTGGTCTACCGTGTCCTTACTTGCCGCACTGAAATTGTAGCTGCTAATCGTGAAACCGCCGCCCAATTTTTGCGCCACGGTATACGGAATGAGAACAGTGTCATCAGAACCGCCCTCCTCCCCGTTTTGCTTTTCTTCCAGCACGCCAACCACCTGAAAACTATATCCATTGATTTTCACCGTTTCTCCAATGGGATTTTGCCCGTCAAACAGTTCATTCACCTGATAGGTACCCAGCACGCAGTTGCGCTGGCGCGATTCCACATCCATATAGGCAATGGAACGTCCGACCTGAACGTCGTGATTGTTAATATCTCCGTAATATTCATTCACCCCTACGCAAGTTGTCGAAAGATTTTCGCTTTCATATTTCACTGTTCCACTAATAGAAACATTGGGCGACATTGCACCGATATAGTCCGGATTGTCCTCCACCAACTGCTGCATATCTTCTGCCGAAACCCGCCTGTTTCCGCCTCGCCCGCGGATGGATACACTGATTAAATTGGTGCCCATACTCTCAAAAGTCGATACCATATCCTGACTCATTCCGTTGACCAGACTGACCAGCACAATCACCGCCGCTACGCCGATAATGATACCGAGCATTGTTAAAAAGGAGCGAATTTTGCTGGTGGACAGGCTTTTCAGCGCCAAAATAAACGCCTGCAATATTTTCATCCTACTGCCGCCTCCTTCACCACATCAGACAGAATTTTTCCGTCTTGCAAACGCACCACACGCGGAATTTGTTCTGCAATGGAATTGTCGTGCGTAATCAAAACAATGGTTGTACCGTCTTTGTGCAGTGTTTTCAAAAATTCCAACACATCTTTTCCCGTTTTGGAATCCAGCGCGCCGGTTGGTTCGTCCGCCAATATAACCGGCGGCGTTCCGGCAAGGGCGCGCGCAATGGACACGCGCTGCTGTTGCCCGCCGGAAAGTTGAGACGGAAATTTTTGATACCGCTGTGCCAGTCCAACACGTTCCAGCGCTTCCATTGCCCGCCGTTTTCGTTCCTCCGGCGCGAGACCACGGTATACCAGCGGCAGCTCCACATTTTCCAACAGATTCAATTTGGGAATGAGATTATATTGCTGAAACACAAACCCCAATTCCTTATTCCTCACCCGTGCCAATTCGTAATCGCCCATGGTGCTGACGTCCGTTCCATGCAGCATATAGCTTCCTTTTGTCGGAATATCCAGACACCCGACAATGTTCATACAAGTTGATTTTCCGGAACCGGAAGCGCCGACAATTGCCACAAATTCACCGCGATCTATCGCAAGAGAAACACCGTCCAGCGCCCGCACTTCGCTGTCGCCATCGGAATAGATTTTATAAATATCGGTTAGTTCAATGATACGCTCCCCCACGGGAGCCACCTGTTTTTGTTCAGCCATTATCTTCCTCCTCCGGGCATACCGCCGCCGCTAGGCATACCTCCGCCACCCGGCATTCCTCCACTCGGTGCGCCGCCGGGCATTCCTCCGCCCATGCCGCCCATCATACCGCCTTGTCCCATACCCTGCTTGGTGGTGATACTGCCGCTTTTATTTTGAATCAGCACCGTATCGCCTTCTTGCAGTCCGCCGGTAATTTCTACAAAATCTTCACTGCTGAGTCCCACCTCTACCTTCACAGCATGAAATCCGTCCGGTACATTTGATTTTTCTGTTGTATTTTCTTGCTTTGTTTCTGTTGTATCTGTTTTCTTATCTGCTTTTTCGGTTTCTGTTGCTCTCTCCGCTTTTCTTCCGTCCTCTGCCGGCGTACCGTTTTGCGGACGTTCTCCCTGCGGCGCACCTTCCGGTTTTGGGATACTATTCTTCTCTTTTGGGTCTGCCGCGCCATCGTCTTTCACATAAACCACATTACCGCGCTGCACGGCGGATACCGGAACGCGCAGCACATTTTCACGCGATTCAATCACGATTTGCGCCGATACATTCATGCCCGGAATCAATCCGCTGTTTTCACCGTCGTTTACCACAACCTTCACAGGGTATGACGTAACGCCGTTGCTGGAGGTTCCGACAATGCTGATATTATCCACATAGCCTGTAAAGGTAGTTCCTTCTATCGCGTCCGCCGTAATTTGAACAGACTGTCCGACGGAAATGTTGGTGATATCCAGTTCGTCCACACTGATTTCAAATACCAGCGTGGATAAATCCGCGATAATTGCCATAACCGTGCTGTTGTTGCCGTTATCCAATTTATCGCCCGCTTTGGAAGTTTTCTGTATCACTTTGCCGGAAATCGGCGCTTTAATGTTATAGTTCTCTTTCTGGTCATACAAACTTTCCAAAGCAAAATTAGCGTCTTGTATGGATAATTAGTTAATGCGAATTGTGGTGCTAATCGTATCGTCTTTCAGGCTTAAAAAATAAGCGCCGCCTTTTATGTAATCTCCCGTCATATAACCAAGTCCGCTCACTTCACCCGACGCTTTGGATAAAATCGTCTCTTCTGCGCTATAGGTAAAGGTTCCTGCCGTATTGCAGGCAATATTTCCCACCATTGCAGTCGCCCTGTCCCCTTTTTGAATACCGCCCGGATTGCCAACCTCAATTTCTACTGTCACGACCGATACGCCTTCACTGTTGCTCATTGCGCCGGTTGACACAGATTTCACGGTCCCGCCGAGGGTGGTAAAGGAACTTTCCAAACTCACTTGTGCGCTTTGCCCCGCATAGAGATTGCCTGCATCTTTCGCATGAAAAGGAATTTGCAGCACCATCACGTCTGTATTGACAATGTCCGCTAATTTTGCGCCATTTTGCACCTGGTCGCCGTTTTTCACATAAATTTGCGTCAACACACCGGAGGTGTTTGCATATACCGTTTGATTTTGAATGGTTCTATTCGTCTGCTGACCGCTGAGCTGCGCCTTTTCCACAGAAGCCAATCCCTTTTGAATATTGTTGTCCAACTCGGAAGAATCAAGTGCATAGAGCAAATCTCCCTGCTGCACCATATCCCCTTCTTCAAATGTGCAAGTCAAAATTTCCCCTTTTACCAACGACGTCACGTCATATTGGTCAATGGCTTCAATCGTTCCGCTGCCTTCAATCACTTTGGAAACATCGCCTCGCGTCACGCGTGCCACCTGTTCATTTGCCGATACCTTTGCGCCAAATTTTGCTTGATATACGAAAAATCCACCTGTTCCAAGTGCCAAAACACATATCAGGCAAATGCTGATTTTGACCATTTTTTTCCAATTTTTATTTGAGGTGAATTTGCCACCCTTTTCCGAAAACACCTTTTTTATCCGCGCCAATACCTTACGCATCCTATGAACTCCTTTCCACACAAAACAGGTAACCCTCCGGCAGATGAAATGCGTCATGCCGCCGCTTTGGCAACCGTTTCTTTTTCTGCTATAAACTATACTTTTGCCAGTTGATAACAAAATGGTCATTTTATGATAGCTCTGTGAAAATTCTTTAACAATTTATGAACACATCTGCTGTGTATTGTATTTGCTCCTTGGCGCACAGATAGCCCCTCCTACTCGTCTTTTGCACGCTATTCATAACAGTTCCCCAAAAGAATCCCGCATTGATTTATAAACATACCGACAGCGTCTCCGACATTTCTGATATCTATGCAATAAAAAAAGAGCCGAAAACAGTTTTCCGCTGTTTTCAGCTCTCATTTAGAAAAAGATAATACTTATGTAGAAATGCTACCCTCTCAGTAAAAAGGGCGATATACAGGATAGCAAAACACCAACGCAAAGCGCACCTGCCACTATCCATGAGACAATTCTTTTTGTCCTATCTTTCATATACGTTTCCTCTTTCTGCTAAACGTTTAGGAAAAATCGCCGTTCAAAATCAAAACATCTGTCACAATGCCGTCTTTTTCCCGCACGAAAACATAGTTTCCTTCATCGCTCTGCGGTACTTCGCCTACTGTTTTGTCAGCAGAAATATCACTCATATCGGAAAGTTTCACTTCCGGTTCTCTGCCTGTGACATTATAGAGATAGATATTTGCGTCTTTTCCGACACCATAGCTGCCGGATTTTCCTGCGGTTCCCAGTTCTACCGTATCGTCATATACCAATTCCAAAGAAGTATTTTGTACGCGTCTCACCAGTCCATATGCAGTGTTGAAATAGCTAAACCGTTTGTCTACCGCCATGTTCTCATCTGCATAGGGATTGCCGATTTTCCGGCTCGTCACTGCTGCGCTAGCTTTAAAAATAATTTTACAATCGCGCACTTCGCCTTTGATGTCTTTCACATAAGCAATGACGTCTCCCACACGAATATTGGTTCCGTCTTTTTCAATACCGGAGATGTTTTCCACTTCGCCGTGTTTCACATGTATGGAAATTTCTTCTCCATCCAGATATCCGGTCACTTTCGTTGCACTTTCTTCGTCTTTATCCGACACATTGGTCACGCTTTTTACCACCAGAAAATCACCGCGTGATTTGGTTTCCGGCGTCGTTGTTGCTGTGGGCGTGGGAGTCGGCGTGGACGTAGGTGTCGGGGTTGCCGTAGCATCAGCCGTCGGCGTAGGAGTTGCCGTAGCGTCCGGTGTTGCTGTCGCATCAGGCGTTTCTGTCGGCGCTGGCTGTGCTGTTTCCACCACTTTCAAAACGCGGTCAATCATCACTGCAACTTCTGCACGCGTCACCTCTTTTTCCGGTCCAAATGTGCCGTCCGGATAACCATTGATGATACCTGCAACTGCCGCTTTGCGAACTGCCTCTTGTTCAGCTTCTGAAAGCGTGTCAACATCTGTAAAAACAAACGCTAAATCCTGAT